>DAOTTI010000249.1:0-2538 GCA_034437795.1 Chloroflexota bacterium
GGCGCGCCGGCCGGCTCATCCGCCCCGCCGCCGGCGGTGGCCTCCGGCGGGCGGACCGTCTGTAAGAGCCAGCCCAGCGACGCGCCACTGGCCTGGGTCGGGCCGTAGAGCATCCACCGGCCGGTCGTGAGCACCGGCGCCGCCAGCAGCGGGCCGGTCTCGGCCGGGCGCGAGGCCAGCGTCAGCCCGACCACCTCCGACGTGCCGGAGACGTCACAGCCCAGGCCGGGCTGGCCCAGGGCCCCGCTGCCGAGCATGGCGGCCATGGCGTCGGTCCAGCCGGTCGCGACGGGCAACCCTTCCGGCAGGCCGGTGGCGGCGGCGCCGGCGGCGCTCACCCGTCCGATGATCTCATCCGGCGCCAGGACCGCCGGCACGATGCGGGGATCGAGGCCGGCCAGGTCGCGGATGGCCGCGATGGGGCGCCTCGTCTCCAGGTGGACCAGCCCTTTGGCCGACCACATGTCGGTCGCGGCGTGCCCGGTCAGGCGCAGGTGCACGAAGTCCTTCGGCAGGAGCACGAGGGCGGTGCGCTCGAGCGTGGCCGGCTCGTGGCGCCGCAGCCAGAGGAAGCGCGCCAGGGGCAGGGAGGCATCCACCGGCCAGCGCACCCCCATCCATTGCGCCAGCGTGTCGCTCCCCGGCGCGCGCGCCAGCGCCTCCGCTTCAGGGGCGGCCCGCGTATCCTGCCAGAGGATGGCCGGGCGCACCGGCTGCCGGTCCTTGTCCAGGAGCACCAGGGTCGGCGCCTGGCCGCAGGATGCCAGGCCGGCCAGCCGAGATGGCGCGGCCTCCGGCGAGGCCAGTAGCTCCCGCAGGCAGCGCACGGCCGCGTCCCAGTAGCGCTCCGCGTCCTGCTCGGCCCATCCCGGGCGCGGGCGGTGCAACGGGTAGGTGGCGGTGGCCAGCGCCAGCAGGCGGCCCCGGGCGTCGAAGAGCCCCGCCTTGCATGACGTGGTGCCCACGTCCAGGCCAATCAGCTGTGTCGCGTCGGTCGCGCTCATCTGGCGGAGCCAGGCGCCGGCAGGGCGCTAGATGGCCAGGAGCTTGGCGCGGTCGGCCGGCGGGATCGTCTGGCGGGACTTGATCAGCTCCATCAGCTGGCGCCGGACGCGGATGTCCCCCACCAGCACCGCCCCCGCCAGCCGGCTCTCGTAGAAGAACAGCCGCCGGTAGACGCGCGCGTCCATGTCCACGCGGCTGATGGCCTCCATCTCCGGCCGCACGTCCGGCGTGCTGCCGATGGCCGCCATCTGGCTCTCGAACATGGTGCTCGTATAGTAGGGGACCTCGTTGTAGGCCACGTGGCCGCCCATCATGTTCACCGCCGCCACACGCCCGTGGCCGGCGGCGTTATTCCAGGTGCCCATCTGATTGTGCTTGCCGATGTACGGGTCGTAGAACTCGGCCACGTCTCCGGCGGCGTACACGTCGGGGACGTTCGTTTCCAGATACTCGTTGGTGACCACCCCCGTCCGGACCTCCACCGGCGTGTCCTTGAGGAACTCGGTCCGGAGCGTCAGGCCGACGCCGACCCCCAGGAGATCGCAGGAGAAGTGCTTCCCTGTCTGGGTGGTCACGCCGGTGATCTCCCCGTTCGCGGCGTGCACCTCGGCGGCCTGTTCCCCATAGTAGGTCTCCACGCCCACGTCGCGGGCCAGGCGGTCGATGAGCGCCCCGCCGCCTTCGTCGATGATGCGATGCAGGAAGCGCGGGCCACGGATGAGCCAGGTGGTGGGGATGTTGCGGTAGCGAAAGGCCTCGGTCAGCTCGTAGGCGATGAAGCTGCCCCCAATGGTCACCGCGGCCTTCGCCTGCTGCGCCCGCGCCAGGATGGCCTTGGTGTCGTCGAGCGTCTGGAAGTTGTAGATCCCGCGGGTACCTTCCGCTCCGGGCACGCGCAGCGGATTGGGGCGCCCACCGCTGGCGACCAGCAGCTTGTCGTACGGAAAGGCCTGGCCGCGATCGGTAAAGACCACCTTCGAGCCGGTATCGACGCGCGTGACGGTGGTCTCGAGCAGCAGCTCGATGCGGTTCTGGGTGTGCCAGGGCACCGGCTTGATGATGGTCCGCTCCGGCGCCGTGGTCTGCTTGAGCACCCGCGGGAGCGCGATGCGGTTGTAGAGCGGGTACGGCTCGTCGCCGATGATGACGATGCGGCTCTCGGGTTCCGCCTTGCGGATGGTCTCGGCGGCCGTCGTGCCGGCCACGCCGTTACCGATGATCACGTAGCGCTTCGCCTCGGCCACGGCGGCAAATCATAGCAGTGTGGGGCGCCGGGCCGAGGCGGCGCTCTCTGGCGCGCCGGCCCGGTTCGCTACACTCAGGCGGCAGGAGCACGGATGACGGCCGAGATCAGCGGAAGCGCCGGCCAGGCGGCGAACACCACCGGCATCCCACAGGGGGCGCCGGGCGCAGCGGGTGCAGGTCCCGCGGCCGAGGTCGGCGCGGGCGAACCGGAAGGCCGGCAGGCGGGGCCAGCGCTCGGGCCGGCGGACGAGGCGGCCCGCGCCATCGAGCAGGCCCGCCGCGTGCTGG
>DAOTTI010000250.1:0-21175 GCA_034437795.1 Chloroflexota bacterium
CGCGGGGCGCCGGCGCGTGCGCGGCGAGCGCCGGGGGTGCGCCCCTTGCGACCGCGCGACGGGTTCGGCGCCGCGGGCGCACTGTCCAGGGAAGGAGCGGCGGCCGCAGCCACGCGCTCCTGCTGCTTCAGGGCAGTAAGGGGCGCGCGCTCGGCGCGGGCAATGGTCTCGCAGAAGGGCCCGTAGAAGTCGCGCAGCATCTGGGTCCAGGGCAGGCGCCCGTTCGCAATCTCGTCGAGCGAGTCTTCCATGCGGGCGGTAAAGGGCAGGTCGACGATGCGTGGGAAGTGGGCGACGAGGAAGTCGTTGGCGGCGTAGCCCAGCTCCGTGGGGACGAACTGGCGCTGCTCCAGGCGCACGTAGCCCCGATCCTGGATGGTCGAAAGGATCGTGGCGTAGGTGGACGGCCGACCGACGCCGGCCTCTTCCAGGGCCTTGACCAGCGAGGCTTCAGTGTAGCGCCGTGGGGGCTGGGTAAAGTGCTGCGCCGGCAGCACCTCCAGGAGCACCAGCGCCTGGCCGGCCTCCAGCCGCGGCAGGCGCTCGTTGGCCGCCCCGTCGTCCTGGCCATCGACGGCCGCGCCGCGCTGCGCCCGCGCGGACCGGCCGGACCCGCGCTCGGCGGTGGCGGCGCCATGCTCGTCGGCGTCATCGCCGTAGGCGGCGAGCCAGCCGCGAAAGACGAGCGTCGTGGCCTGGGCCTTGAGCAGAAAGCGCACCACCGCCCCTGTCTCCGGCGTCTCGCCGTCACTCACGGAGGCGCTGTTGGGAATAGACGTTCGCTGCGCCGCCAGCATCGCGGGCTGGGGCCCTTCGCTGTCGCGGAGGACAGTAGAGGTGGCGTCGATCAGGGCTAGGTCTTGTAGGTAGCGGGCCGGCGCCATCTGGCTGGCGACCATGCGCTTCCAGATCAGGTCGTACAGGCGCCATTCGTCCAGCGGCAGGGTGGCGCGAAGGGAGGCGGGCGTCCGCGCCAAGTCCACCGGCCGAATGGCCTCGTGGGCTTCCTGGGCGTTCCTGGTGCGGGTGGCGTACCGCCGGGGCGCCGGCGGGACGTACTCCGGCCCGAACTCGGCCTCGATCACCGCGCGGGCCTGGGCGATGGCCTCCGCGGAGACAGCGACGCTATCTGTGCGCATGTAGGTGATCAGGCCGGCCTCGTACAGGCTCTGGGCCGCGCCCATAGTCTTCCGGGCAGGGAAGCGCAGCCGGGTGCCGGCGGCCTGCTGCAGGGTACTGGTGGTGAAGGGCGGAAACGGGCTGCGCGTGATGGTCTTCTGGCCCGTCTCGCGCACGCGGTAACGCGCGCGCTCCAGCTGGGCCACGACGCGCTGCGCGGCCGGCGCATCCGGCAGCTCGGCCTTCCGGCCATCGATCTCGACAAGGCGGGCCAGGAACGATGCTGCGCCGCCGGACCCCTGCCGCCCATCCGGCGCGGGATCAGGGGGGCTAGCGCGCGCGCTCGCCGTGCCCACGCCCCGGTGCGACCCGCGGCGCGCCTGCTGTTCCGGCCCCGCGGCCACGCCGAGCGCGTCCAGCTCAGGCGACAGGCGCACGTCGATGGTCCAGTATTCAGTGGGGACGAAGGCCTGGATCTCGCGCTCGCGGTCGACCACCAGCCGCACGGCGACGGACTGGACGCGTCCGGCGGACGTGCGGCGCTGCACCTTGCGCCAGAGCAGCGGACTGAGCTGGTAGCCTACCAGCCGGTCCAGCACCCGGCGCGCCTGCTGGGCATCGATGAGATGGGGATCGAGGTCGCGCGGGTGGGCGAGGGCGTCTTCGATGGCGCGCCGGCTGATCTCGTGGAAGGTGATCCGGCGGTAGCGGCCCCTGGGCAGGCGGAGCGCCTCCGCCAGGTGCCAGGCGATGGCCTCGCCCTCTCGATCGGGGTCGGTGGCCAGGAGGACCGCTTCCGCGCCGGCCACCTCGCGGCGCAGCGAGGCCAGGACCTGCTTGGCCCTGGGGAGAATGGCGTACTGGGGAGCAAAGTCGCGGGCCACGTCCACGCCGAGCTCGTTCGCCGGCAGGTCGCGCACGTGGCCCATCGACGCGGCCACGCGGTAGCCGCTGCCGAGCAGGCCGCGGATGGTGCGGGCCTTCTTGGGGCTTTCGACGATGACCAGGCGCACGGTGCAGCTACATTAAGGACGTCGGCCAGCGATCCGTTGACCCTGCTGCTCCTGGCGCAGGCGCCGGCCGCTGGCCGGCCGCGGAGATCATGATAAGTGTATGGCGTTTCGGGCAGGGAACAGGGATACTTAGAGGCGGACCTCACACGGCCGTTCCCGCTCCCGCAGGGGAGGAACGAGCCGCCCGAGCGGGAGACGAGCGTGGACGGGCCGCGAGGAGAAGGGCACGGGGGAAGAACCAGCCGCCGGCACGGGCCAGAGGCTCTTCCCTAGCTGCCCGCTCCCGCGCGGGAGCAGAACGAGCGAGCAGCGATGACGGCGACGGACGCGACGGACGCGACGGAGACGAGATTGGTCAGCCCGCCCAAGGAGGCGGCGCCCCTGAAGGACGGCGCTGGGCCGCGCGCGGAGCGGATCCAGCCCCGCACGCTCAAGGGCTTCAACGACTATCTGCCGGAGCAGGCAGCCAAGCGCCAGTGGATCCAGGAGCGCCTGCGCCACGTGTTCGAGCGCTGGGGCTACCAGCCCCTGGAGACGCCGGCGCTGGAGTACGCGGACGTGCTCCTGGGACGCTACGGGGCGGAGGCGGAGAAGCTGATCTATCGCTTCCGTGACCATGGTGGGCGCGACGTCGCCTTGCGCTACGACCAGACGGTGCCGTTCGCCCGCGTGGTGGCCCAGTATCCCCACCTGCCGAGGCCATTCCGTCGCTACCAGTTCCAGCGCGTCTGGCGGGGCGAGAACACCGGCCGCGGGCGCGAGCGAGAGTTCACCCAGTGCGACGTAGATATCGCCGGCGCCGCCGGGCCGGTGGCTGACGCGGAGACGCTGGCCATCGCGGCTGAGGGCTTCCACGCCATCGGCTTCCAGCGCGTGCAGCTCCTGGTGAACGATCGCACGCTGTTCGACCAGCTGGGCCTGACCAAAGCCGAGGTGATCGCCATCGACAAGCTGGCCAAGATCGGGCCGGATGGGGTCGTGCGGGAGCTGGTGGCCTGCGGCCGCGGCGAGCAGGAGGCCCGTGACCTCCTGCGCCGGCTGCAGGAGTCGGAGCCCGCCCCTCGCCTGCGAGAGGTGATGGCCATTGCCCGCGACCTGGGCACGCCGGACGAGGAGCTGCGGTTCGACCCGACGCTGGCCCGCGGCCTGGAGTACTACACCAGCACCGTCTTCGAGGTGGCTTCGCCCGACTATACCGCTGGCTCGCTCGGCGGGGGAGGGCGTTACGATGGCTTGATCGCGCGCTTCACGGGGCGAGACGTGCCGGCGGTGGGCTTCTCCTTCGGCCTGGAGCGGGTGACCGAGGCGCTGGAGGAGGTCGGCGCGTTCGCGGGGTTCCGCGCGGCGCCGGTGGCGGTGGCCATCCCGCTGGGCCTGGCGCACCTACGCTGGGCCGGCCAGGTGGCGGCGCGCCTGCGGGCGGCCGGCGTCAGCGTGGCCATCTCGACTGAGCCGGAACGACCGCTGGGCCGGCAGCTCGAGGCCGCGGCCAGGCTGGGCGCGCGCTACGCGCTGATCATCGGGGAGGATGAGGCGTCGGCCGGGCGCGTGACGGTGCGCGACCTGGAGACGCGCGAGCAGGCCACGCTGGACGTCGAGGCAGCGGCCGTCCGGCTCTCGCCCGCCGCACCCTGACGGCGCCGGCAGCCGCGGCGCTCCAGGCCCTCTCTCCATGGGAGAGAGTAAGGGTAGGGCACCATCTTCACGGTCAGTGACCCGTTCCCTCTCCTTTTGGGAGAGGGGCCAGGGTGAAGGCTCGGCTGGCGCAAAATCCTCTCTCCCTGTGGGAGAGGTTGAGGGCGCCGCAGGCGAGTACGCCGGGCGAAGGCGCGCGGCGGCAGGACGATGACAGGGGAGAGCAGACATCGCCGGTCGTCAATCTGCCACGGGCGCTGGCCGGGGGCGCGTCAGCGCCCGGCCACGGCGTCGATGCGCCGCGCGGTGAGGCGAACCAGCCGGACGGCGGTGTCAACCGGCGGGGTGGTGGCACCGGGCGCAGCCGCCACCCAGATGCTGGCCATCACGTTGCGCACCCGCAGCCCCGCCAGGCACAACAGGCGGCGGCCGGGGCCCGCGGCGCCCGTGGCCGTCTCCTGGATGTAGATGGCGACGTCGCCGTTGATCGTGTCTCTGGGCAGGTTTAGAGGCCGGTAGTCGGTGGGCAGCGCCGCCTGCCAGGCGGCAAAGGCGGCGCGGGCGTGGGCGGCGCTGTCGTACGCATTGACGCTGGAGACGACGTTGCCGAGGAACGGCGCGGGGTCCGCATCCGGCATGGCGACGTACGTGACCGAATAGGCGCTCAGGCGGCCCCAGGGGTCCGGCCCCGGCGCCGTACCGCCGGCCGGCGCCATCTCCTCGCCGACGCGGAAGCCGGCCGGCAGGTCGGCCAGCGCCACGGCTAGCTGCTGCGCCGGCCGGAGCACGAGGCGCTCGGGGGGGACGCAGGCGATACCGGCAAGTGCGAGGGCGAGGGCAGCCAGCAGCCCGGCAGCGAGGCGCAGGAGCGCCGACATCCCCGCTCGACCGGCAGGCATGACCGGACCAGGATACGCCAGTGGCCGCCCCATGTCATCCTCTTGCATGATGCAGCCGGCCGTTGCCGGAACGCGCTGCTCCCCGAACCGAAGGCGTGCGCCCTAGCGACGACGAGCGCCCCGCGGCGCAGGTAGCGCACGGCGCGCCGGTGGCCGTAGGCGGGCGCTGCACAAACGGTGCCATGGTACGTCCGAATGACCACAGGATAGCCGGCTTGCTGGATGGCCGTAGCATGGCGCGGCGCCGAGCGGGGCTACCGCTACCAGTATTCGGCACGCGGCGTAGCCGGGTCCGTGACCCATTCGCCTTCGGCTCCGAGCGAGCCCGGCTGCCGGGGGCGCCCCATGCTCGCTCCGCTGACCGGTTACCGCAAGAGAGCGACCCACTCTCCGCGTCGGAAAAGGGGCGGCGGGGCCGGGCCGCACGACCGTGGCCGTCGTTCCGCCTCTCCGTGGCGGAGACGGTGCGGCGCCGCCCGGCCGCACCGCCATGGCACGCGTTCCCCCTCTCCAACACGGAGAGGGGGCTAGGGGTGAGGTCCATCGTCCCTTCCGGCGCGGTCCCCGCCGAAGGGGGCGAAGGCTACTGCGGTCGCTGCTACGGACGTGCTCCGCGCACCCGAGAAGGCTGCCGCGGCCCTGGGCAGCGCTCCAGACAGCCCTATTGCCTGCCTCCTGGACAAGACGCTAGAGTTTCTGAAACGACTGCGCGCCCGTACCGCGGCAGTCGGGGAGCGTGCTCATGGACCAGGTAAAGGAACGAGTTCCAGTCGGGGCCACACCAGGCGCGGCGCATGCCCTCAGCCGGACCGGCGGCGCCGCGCCGAACCGCGTGACGGCGGTGGAGATCGAACGCCTAGTGACCCGCGAGAAGTTCGCCGGCGAAGCGCTGACGTACGACGACGTCCTGCTCGTCCCCGCACGGAGCGACGTCTTGCCCCAGGAGGCAGACACCACCACCGTCCTGACCCGCCGGATCACGCTGGCCATCCCCATCGTCTCCTCGCCCATGGATACGGTTACCGAGGCGCGGCTGGCCATCGCGCTGGCCCGTGAGGGGGGCCTGGGCGTCATCCACCGCAACCTGCCGATTGAGCTCCAGGCCAGCGAGGTGGACAAGGTCAAGCGCTCAGAGGCGGGGATGATCGTGGAGCCGGTCACCCTGCGCCCCACCGCGACCCTGGCCGACGCCGAGGCGGTGATGCAGCGCTACCACATCTCCGGCGTGCCGATCACCGACGAGGACGGGAGGCTGGTCGGCATCCTGACCAATCGCGACACGCGCTTCGAGACCGATCTGACGATCCCCGTCTCGGACCTGATGACGCGCGAGAACCTGATCACTGCCCCGGTGGGCTGCACCCTGGACGAGGCCAAGGAGATCCTGCGCCGGCACAAGATCGAGAAGCTGCCCATCGTCGACGAGCACGGCTACCTCAAAGGCCTGATCACGGTCAAGGACATCCAGAAGAAGCTCCAGTTTCCCAACGCGACCAAGGACGATCGCGGGCGGCTCCGGGTGGGGGCGGCCGTCGGCGTCGGCCCGGATGCGCGGGACCGCGCCACGGAGCTGGTCAGGGCGGGCGCCGACGCCATCGTCGTGGATACGGCGCACGGCCACTCGGACGCGGTGATGGCCATGACACGCTGGCTCAAGGAGCGCTTCGACGTGGACGTGATTGCCGGCAACGTGGTCACCCGTGAGGGCACCCGCGACCTGATCGAGGCCGGCGCCGACGCCATCCGCGTCGGCATTGGCCCCAGCGCCATCTGCACCACCCGCGTCGTCACCGGAGCGGGGCTCCCCCAGCTCACCGCCGTCTACGAGTGCGCCCGTGCGGCCGAGCCGTACGGCGTGTCCGTCATCGCCGACGGCGGCATCCAGTACTCGGGGGACATCGCCAAGGCGATCGCCGCCGGCGCCAACGCCGTGATGCTCGGCTCGCTGCTGGCCGGCGTGGACGAGTCGCCGGGCGAGATCATCATCTACCAGGGCGAGCACTTCAAGGAGTATCGGGGCATGGGCTCTCTGGGGGCGATGCAGCCCCGCAAGAGCTTTAGCCGTGACCGCTACGCCCAGGATGGCGTCTTCAAGACGGTGCCTGAGGGGATCGAAGGGCGCGTGCCATACAAGGGACGCCTGGCCGACCTGGTCTTCCAACTCGTGGGCGGGCTGCGGGCCGGCATGCACTACGTGGGCGCGCGGACCATCCCCGAGATGCAGCGCAAGGCCCAGTTCGTGCGCATCAGCCCCGCCGGCCTGCGCGAGAGCCATCCGCACGACATCATCATCACCAAGGAAGCGCCCAACTACGCCATGAAGTAAGGCCGGCCTGGGCCCCAGGGCAGAAGCCCATTAGCGGAGGGCGCTTGCCGGCTCGCGGGACGAGCGGCGGGTAGAGCGAGTTCTCGCCCGCTCTGTGGGAGCGGGAGGTCAAGTGAGAGCGGGAAGCAAGCGCCAGCCGTAGGAGAGACAGCTCAGGCCTCTTCTGGTCGGGGATCCGGCCGGTCGCGTGGGGGCGGCTCCTCCACGCGCACCAGGGTCGACCAGTCCAGTGCACCGGCGGAGGCGCGGGCGCGGTCGAGGGCGGCGCGGGCCTCGGCGAGCGTCGGAAACCAGGCGGCGTCCACATGGGCGCCGCGGCGATAGACGAGACCGTAGGGACGCGCCGGCGACGGTGCGCCGGCCGGCACTGCGCCTACCGTCTCCAGCGCCTCCGGCGGCGCCGGCTGCACGGCGGCCAGATCGCGTAGATCGCGGCGCAGCACGCGGGCATGATAGTAGACGGCCAGGCCGGCCACTATGGCCACGCTGAGCGCCCGCGCCAGGTTCGTGACCACCGCCGGCGTGGCCGAGACCCCCAGCGCGAGGGAGAAGGTCTGCTGGACGGCGGCAATGACCGACCCGAGCAGCGCCAGCACGCCTACCAGGAGCGTGACGTAGAGATAGAGCCTGCGGGCCAGGGATGCGGTCTCTGACGAGACTGCGCCCGCCGGCCCTGTCTCCGACGCGGCGAGAGGGATGGCTGGCCGGGCGACGGGACCCCAGTGGCGGAGCCAGACCGGCAGGCCGATGGCGATCAGCGAGATATGCAGGCTGGCCTGCTCTCGCCACCAGGTGGCGGGATTGATGGTATGGGGCGCATTGGTCAGCAGGTCCGCCAGCGTCCACAGGACGCCGCCGGCACCGGTGGCGAAGACGTGCAGGGCGAGCAAGGAGACGAGATAGACGTACAGGCGCCGGATGCCGGCCTGGCGCGGCAGCTCTGGCTGCGCCAGCGCCTGCAGGATGAGCGCCCGCCGGTGATAGAGCCAGCTCATCCCGTACACGACGAGCAGGCTGGCCGGGCCGGCCAGGGCCAGCGCGAGCTGTTCCCCGACGCCGCCCGGACGGGGCACGCCAAGGGCGCGTCCCAGGACGTAGAAGATCAGCTGCCATGAGGCGTAGAGCGTGACGGCCACCGAGACGGCCAGGGCGGCAAAGAGGTAGAGCGGGCGCAGGACCGACCGCGCATCTTGCAATGCCACGTCCGCTGCCGCGGCGCCGTCATCAGTGGCACTCCACGGGTATGAGCCGCCCTGCCGGCTGGCCGCAACGGCCGCCGCGCCGCCCAGGGCGACGACCAAGACGATCATCACCGGCAGCAGGCCCAGCGCGCCAAACACCGCGTCCATCGCCGGCCGTCACTCCCCGTCGCGTCCGCCGGGCGGGGCGCCTGCCCCTTGCCCGCCTGTGCTCGCCCGCGCGCCGAACGGCGCGGCTACACGAGGCCGCGTGCCCTGGACTGCCCAGAGCGGCCAGTGGGTGAGCCACAGCCCCAGGGCGACCAGGACGGTCGCCGCCGAGCCCGCCGCACCGGCGGCGCCGGTGCGGGCCAACGTGCCGGTAGCGGCCGCCGCGATGGTCTCCCAGGCCAGGCGAAGGAGGTGCGCCCCGTTGCTCAGGAGCAGCAGCAGGGCGACGAAGGCCACACCGTAGGCGTACCAGCGGCGCAGCGTAGCCGATGCCCCCTGCTCGCCGGCTGCCTGCCGGTCGAGCAGCACGACGCGCCGGTGATAGGTCCAGAAGGCCGCGCCGACCAGGAGCGCCGGCAGGGATGAGAGGAGCTGGTCGGTGGTGGGGCGCCCCGCGCCGGGAATGGCGAACTGGAAGGCCGACTTGAGCAGGCTCTGGGTCGCAATCCCGACGGTCAGGATCATGGCGCCCAGCACGGCGTAGAGGTAGAGGCGGCGCAGGGCCGCTGCCCGCTCGGCAGCCTCGCGGCCGGCCAGGCGGTTTGTAGCCAGCCAGTGCAGCAGCCAGAAGGGGAGCCCCACTGCGGTCATCGCCCCGTAGAGTGCCACGTCGCTCCGCAGGCCGGCGCCAGGCAGCACTGGCGTAGCGAGCGTGGCGCTGGCCGCGCGGATTAGGGTGCGCCCCAGCCCACTCAGGCCGCCGGCTAGGACCAGCAGGCTCACGTAGGCCACCAGATAGAAGTAGACGCGTCGAATGGTGACCATGCCTCAACCCTGGACGTGCGCGTGCCTTCCAGAGGCTTCCCGCCGGCCGTTGCGGCACGGAGGGGATGAGCCGTCATTCACGAGGGGAGCCCTCACTTTCGGCAGGAAGGGTTTGCCAGGCGCGCACGAGCCGGACCGGCGCGCTGCCTGAGGCGGCCTGGGGAGAGGGTGGCGGCGTCGCGGTCGGTGGAGCGGCGGCCGGCGTGGCGATAGGCGCCGCGAGGGTCGGCGTGGGCGCAGGCGGCGTCGGCGCCACGACGGTGACCTGCACGGTGACCGGCGGGAGCGGGGGGGCGGCCCGTTCCAGCAGATACGGCTCCGGGGGGACGGTAATCCGCCACTCGCCCCCTTCCCGCTCCAGTCGCGCCACCGACCGGCTGGTATAGACGGACGAGCCAAAGGGCCCACCGCTGCTTTCGTAGGTATGGCCCAGCTCGACGCGGGCCGTGTTGCCCTCGATCACTACCTCCTCGATGGTAATGCGGGCCGTCTGCGGTCCGGACTTGATTGCGGTGGCGCGCTGAATGAAGGTCTCGCGGCTGACGCCGCGGCGCGCCGACTCGGCCAGCAGGTCCCACGCTCGCTCGGGGCGGCCCGTCTCCAGCGCCTCGACGTAGGCGCGCACCACGCCGTCGGGGCGCGAGAGGTCAGGAGGCGGTGCCGTACGCTGGAGCACGATCACGCTGATCAGCGCGGCTGCGACCAGGGCGGCCGCGCCGGCGGCGATGCCCCAGGTAAAGCGGTCCATCTGCCGCAATGATAGCTGTAACCGGCTTCGCCGCTGCCCCGTGCCGGTTGACAGCGTGGCGCGCAGGGAGTAGGGTGAGCACCGAAGGAGGACCGGCGATGGTAATGACCAGTGGCATGGCAGGTCGGTTAACGCGGCGCCGTGTGGGCGCCGGCGCCGCGGTGGGAGTAGCGTGCCTGGCAGCCGCCTGCGGCCCTGCCCCAGGCGGCGGGACGGATGTGGCCAGATCCCGACAGCCGGTCACGTTGCGGGTGAACTATCGAACCGAGCGGTACCTGCCCGAGCGCTTCAAGCAGTTCAGCCAGCAGTACCCGCACATCACGGTGGAAGGCATTCCCGACTCAGGCTACGAAAAGCTGATCGCCATGGTGGCGGCGGGAGACCTGGGGGATATCGCCTGGGCCAGCACGGGCGTAGGCAGCTTCTTCGAGCTGGCGGCGCAGGGCCACTTCATGGACCTGGGGCCGATCGTGGCAGCGGACAAGTACGACTTGAGACAGCATTACCCGCGGGCCATCGAGACGGCGAAGATGGTCGATGGGAGGCTGTTCGGGATGCCGAACCTGATGCACCCCAGCCACATCGGCCTCTTCTACAACGTGACGCTGCTGGAGAGCGCTGGCGTGAAGCCGCCGACGCTGACCTCCACGTACGACGACCTGGTGGACATCGCCCGGCGCGTGATGGCGGCGAAGCCGGGCACCTGGGGGCTGCTCACTGAAACAGCGTATCCCGCCCTGCTATGCTTCATCCGCTCGTTCGGCGGCGAGATGCTGGATCCCCCGTTTCTGGGGAAGCGGCCGGCGATTGACCGAGGTCCGGCCAAGCAGGCCCTGCAGTGGCTCTACGACCTGCGCCACAAGCATCGCGTGCACCCCCTGCCGGCGGACCGCGTGGACTTCAACAACGGGGACATCGCCATGATGACGACCGGCATGTGGGGCGCAACGCGCGCGAGCCAGGTGGCCGACCGGTTCAAGATGGACGCCGTGCTCATCCCCAAGGGTCCGGGCGGGCAGCGGGGCTCGCAAGGGCACGTCGACATGTGGGGGATGTACGCCAGGACCAAGCACAAGGACGCCGCCTGGCTGCTGATGAAGTTCTTTGTCAGCAAGGAGCAAGGGCTGGCCATGATGCCCGAGCACAACATCCCCGGCGCGCGCCCCGACTCCTGGGCGGAGGTGGCCAAGGAGGACCGGCCCATGTTCAAGGTCTTTAAGGACTTCATGGATAATCCCGGCCCCGGCCCGCTGGCGCTGCCGTGGAACCTCAAGATGCTCGACTTCCAGAACGTGACGCAGAAGGCGCTCGAGCCACTGTGGAGTGGCCAGATGAGCGTCGACGCTGGAGTAGCGGCGGCCCTGGGGCCGATGCAGCAGCAGCTCGACCTCCCCAGGGCCAGCGGCAGGTAGGCCGCCGTGACCACCAGCCTGGATCCCTCTCAAGCGGCGCCGTCCCCGCCACCCGCTGCGCGGGCCCCCGCTCTCCCACCGGGAGAGGGAACGCCTCGCTGGCCGTGACGGCGGCGCCCTGGCGGTCGGCGGCATTGCGCTGGCGCGGCCGCCACGCCTATACTGGCCGCAGATAGAACTTTCGTCCTACCTGTGAGCACGCTATGCCCTTACTCGCACCGGTATTGGAAGCGGCGCGGACCAGAAAGGAGACGATGCGCCGGGCGCTGCAGCCGGCGCAGCTCGCGGCGTGGCGGTCGGTCTTTCTGGCACGGTGGTGGCTGCCATTGCCGGTGGCGCCCGGCCAGCCGCGGCGCCCACCGGAGCGCCACGTGCACGTGGCCGTGGACGGCACGAGCCACTCCATCGAGCTGAGCACCGGTGCCCACTTCGTGCTGGCCGCGGCCGCCGCGATCGGCCCCGAGCCCGTAGGCCAACGAACGGCGGCCGACATGGAGGTGATCCCCGCCCGCTATGAGGAGGCGGACGCCGCCACGGCCCGCGACCTGATGATGCAGCTGCTGGAGACGGCGATCGCCAACCAGGCGGGCGCACTGCTGGCGGAGGAAGGGCGCAGCGCCGAAGCTATTCTCTGGCTCGATGGCTCGCTCCATAGCAGCCTGGTGCATCTGGCCGGCGCGCCGGGCCCGCTGTTCGAGGACCGCGCCGTGGCCGGCGATGGCCGGCAGCGCACTCGCTGGGCGCTGAACGTCGAGCGGGCCACCAACCTGCTTCGGTTCAAGGCCAACCTGTTCGAGATTGCGCAGCGCACGGGGTTGTGGCTGGTGGCCGTCGCCAAGACGCAGCGGGCGGGGTTCCTCTTTGACGCCCTGGCCGCCACGCCGGAAGGCCAGACGCAGGCGCGCGCCGAGCGGATGGCCGACGGCGAGCTGCTGGCGGCGGCGCCGGCCGGCTGGAGCTGGCCGGTGATCCTCGATGCGGGGACCCTGCCAGCGGTGCCTCAGGCGGTCGCCGAATGGCTGGGGAGCGCCCCCGCCATCGTCTCGTGCTACGTGCGGCCGCACTTGGCCGATCTCCCCCTGCGCATTGACGTGCCTGCCGGCCTGCTCGGCCTGCAAGACCGGCTGCTGCCGGCCGGGGCTGGCCAGAACGGGCCGCCGGAGCCGCGCTGGGCGCCCGATCCCGACCTGATGCGACCGGTCGTCGAGGCGGTGCTTACTTCCTACGGGGGGGTGCACGCCTACAACGCGCCGCTGTACGCCGTGGACCGGCTGGTACGGCTCTCCCGCCACGAGCTCGAGACGCGCTACCTGCCCATCTGCGCGCGGATCATCGGCGTGGAGCCCAGCGTTCTTTCGGTCGACCGCGGCCGGCGCCGCTTTCTCATCTCCTGACCGTTTCTGATCCCCGCTCCCAGCCAGCCCTCCAGTCGGCGCCCTCACCACCTGACCGCCACTTGACCACCACTTGACCACCATCTGATCACCACCTCCCGTACACTCCAACCAGCTTGGCCAGCCTCTACGCGCTCTGGGCGTGGCTCTTCGCCGCCCTCGGCCTCTCGTGGGCCGTGGTGGGCCCGGCCCTGCCGGCCTTGCGGGCGGAGTTCGAGGTGCCGCTGGCTGCGTCCGGCCTGCTCTTCGTGTGCTACTCCGCCGGCTACCTCGCCGGGGTCCTAGCCGCCGGCGCGCTGGCCGACGCGCGAGGGCGCCGGCCGGTGACCGCGGCCGGGGTAGTCGGACTGGCCGCCGGCATGGCGCTGGGGGCCGTGGCGCCGAACTGGCCGCTCCTGCTGGGCGCCATGGTCGTCGCCGGCTGGGGCTTCGCCTTCATCGATGTCGGGCTGAATGCGGCCATCGGCGATGCTATGCCGGAGGCGGGGAGACGGGCGGCGGCGATGAACCTGCTGCACGCCGCCTTTCCCGTCGGGACGCTGCTTGCGCCGGCCGGCCTGGCCCTCTCCCTGCAACTCGGGTTGGGCTGGCGAGCGGCGTTCCTGGCTACCGGTGTGACCACGGGAGCCGCGCTGCTGGGGTTCTGGAGGAGCACCGGCTGGCCGCGGGTCGCGCCGCCCGCCGGCCAGGAAGCAGGGGGCGAGCTCCCTGACGCGCTAGGGGAAGGCGGGGGGCCGGCGACGCAGGCGGCTCCCGCAGGGCGGAGCAGGGACCGGGGTCTGCTGCGTCTCCTGCGCCTGCTCCGCGAGCCCGGCCTGCGCCGGCTGGCGCTGATCCAGGGCCTCTACGTCGGGGTAGAGGCGGCGCTGGCCGGGTGGCTGGCCACGTACCTGGTGGAGCAGTTCGGGACGGACCCGGCCGCCGGCGCCCTGGCCACCTCGGCGTACTGGGCCGGTTTTCTCGCCGGCCGGCCGGTGATCGCCTACCTCACCCACCGCTACGGCCCGCAGCGCGTGCTGTCCCATCTGTTCGTGGCCGCCATCGCCGCCGCGGTGGCGGGCGTGTGGGCGCCGGGGCCATTCGTCGCCGCGGGGGCCTTCGCGCTCACCGGTCTGGCCATCTCCGGCGTCTTTCCAACGGCGATGGCCCTGGCGCTAGAGGGCCGGCGCGACGACGCGGGGGCGGTAGCAGGGCTGATCATGGCGGCCGCGGCCCTGGGCGGCCTGACGTGGCCGTGGCTGGTGGGCGGGGTAGCGCAGGCTGCTGGCGCGCGGCCGGCCATGGCCACCGCCAGCGCGCCCCTGGTAGCGATGCTGGCCCTCTCCCTCTGGCCAAGCCGGAGCGTTCCGGCGATGGCCGGCCGCGCGCCGCAGTCGGCGTAAGCGCCGGCATCGCCGGTGCACGCTTCCTGCGTTCTAGCCTGGGGTCTTCATAGCCAGCGAGGGGTCCCTTCTCCCCTTGGGAGAGCGGGGGCCCGCGCAGCGGGCGGCGGGGAGGGCTCCGCTCGTGAACCAGCAAGGCTAGCGCCGGGCGGTCGCCGGTGGCGCGTCGGCCGCCGGGGCGCACGCCGGCCGCGCGGACCAATCGTGACGGGGTGTGGGCAGCCGCTCCGAACGGCGCTAAGCCACGGCCCCCATTCCTCCTCGTGTCTCCGCGTCCCCGCGTCTCCGCGTCCCCGCGTCGAAGTGGGGGGCGAAGGGAGACCGCTGGGAGGCGGTCGTCCGCTATCCTCTGAGCCGTGAGTCCCCACCAACCTGAGACGAGAGCCGTGACCTGGCGCGTGCCTGCGCTGATCGAGCGGCCTGCCGTGGGCACGTCCTGCTGCGCCTCTACCGCGGAGGCGGTCGTGACACAGGAGCTGAGCATGCTTCCCGGCGTCGAGGACGTGGTCGTGGATGGCGCGGCCGGCATGGTGCGGATCACGTACCGGTCAGGCGGCGTGGCTGAATGGGAGCTGGCCGCGGCCTTGACGGAGATCGGCTACCCGCCGGAATAAGACCCTGCCACCTGGAACCAGGAAGCTCGGGCGGCAGCGAACCACGCTTGGTCATGAGGGCAGCCTTCACCCTAACCCTCCCCCAAACGGAGAGGGACCTGAGCACCGCCCATCGCTAATCCGGGCTGGCCCCGCTTCTTCAGCAATGAAGCCTTCTTGCGCGCGTCTCGGAACGTGCACGAGCGGCCCCTGCCGGCGCGGGGCAAAGGCGAAGCCCTGCCCCCGTATAATCGCGTCCCGGCGCAACGCCCGTGGATGCTGGCTGGGCAGCGAACGGCGCCCCTGGAGTGGCCAGGGAGATGGCAGGAGCCGGCCGCGGCCGGCCTGGATGGGCTCACGGCGCAGCAGACCGCGCTCCTGGAGAAGCCATGCGGATCGCCGACGTTGAGGTGGCCTGGATCCAGCTCCCGCTCCCCGTGCCGCGGGGGCTCTCGGGCGGGCCCATTACGTTCAGTACCGACCTGGTGTGCCGCATCAGCACCGCTGACGGCATCCGCGGCATCGGCGAGGCGCGTGGCGCGCCCCTGCCGGTGATGGCGGAGATCATCGACCAGGGACTGCGCGAACGCCTACTCGGTGAGGACGCGGCGGCGACCCAGTATCTCTGGACCAGGGTGGAAGACGCCCTCTTCGGCGACGGACCGTCGCGCCCCGCATCCTGGGAGCGCCGGGCGCTGCTGGGAGCGATGGCCGCCGTCGATCTGGCGCTGTGGGATGTCAAGGCCAAGGCGGTAGGGCTCTCCATCTGCCGCCTGCTCGGCGGCAAGCCCCATCCGGTGCCGGCGTACATCTCCAGCGGCTTTTACGTTGACGGGCAGTCGTTGGAGGCGATGGCCGAAGAGACGGTACAGGAGCTACGCGCCCGCGGCTTTACGGCCACCAAGATCCGCGTCGGGCGTGGCAGCCCCGAAGCGAGCGCGGCGCGGGTGCGCGCGGTGCGCGAGGCGGTGGGGCCAGACGTGAAGCTGATGGTGGACGCCAATCAGGCCTGGGACACCGGCGAGGCCATCGCCCACGCTCGCGCGATGGAGCCGTACGATGTCACCTGGCTGGAGGAGCCCCTCCCTTCGCCCGGCCGGCCCCATCGTCGCAGCCGAGAGGTGAAGGACTGGGACGCCGAGACCGGCCGCGTGGCCGCGCATACCACCATCCCTATTGCCTCGGGAGAGAACCACGTCACGCTGGAGGAGTGCCGCGACCTGATCGACAAAGGGCGCGTCCGGTACCTGCAGTTCGACTGCGTCAAGAACGGGGGCGGGACCGAGTATTGCAAGGTGGCAGCCTACGCCGAGGCCAAGGGCGTGCTCCTGGCCCCACACCACGTGCCGCACTTCCACGTCCAGCTTGCCGCCGCCTTCCCGCACGCGTGCTGGGTCGAGGTCTTCGACAACGCCAAACAGCACCCGGCCTGGCCAGACCTCTTCCCCGGCTATCCCGAGGTTCGCGACGGCCACATGGAGTGCCCAGACCGTCCCGGCTGGGGGCTGGACGTGAACGATGGCCTGCTGCGCCGCTACGGCACCCTCGTTCGCTGGCGCACGTGACCGCCGTTCCCTCTTCCGCCATCGGCGAGGAGAGCGCGGTCCAGGGGGCTACGCCCTGCTCGCGGCCCACCCTGGCTGGCTAAAGCCGGGCTCCTCCGGCAGCGGGATGCAGCCGTCCACGAGCTTCGCGCCGTCCGGCAGGTAGCCGCTCTCCATGAAGATGGCGTTGGGCATCGCCGCCAGCAAGTGGAGGTGCGGCCCGCCGCCGTGCGAGGCGTAGGCCACATCGAAGGCGTTGGCCATGGCCCCGATGTCCAGGCACTCCGTGGCGCCGCCCGCGCGGCGCAGATCGGGTTGGACGACGTCCACCGCGCGGCGCTCGAACAGGTCGCGGAACTGGCGCAGGCCAAAGTCGTTCTCTCCGGAGGCGATGCGGATATCCAGCCTGGCGGCCAGCTCCGCCAGGCCGACGTGGTCGTCGGCGCGCACCGGCTCCTCGAACCAGAAGCAGCCCAGCTCCTGGTAGACACGGCCGCGGATCAGCGCCTCCTGGACGGAGAAGACCTGGTTGGCGTCCACCATCAGCTTCGTCTCCTTCCCGACGACGCTACGCACCGCCTGGATGCGCGCCACGTCTTCGTCCAGCGTGGGGCAGCCCACCTTCATCTTCACCCCGCTGAAGCCCTGCTCCATCGCCTTCTCCGCAATGGGCTTCAGCTCCTCCACGGTGTAGTTGAGCCAGCCGACCATGGCGTAGGCGGGCATGCGATCGCGCGCCGCGCCCAACAGGCGCCACACCGGCTGCCGCAGGGCGTGCCCCATCAGGTCCCACAGCGCCACGTCGATGGCCGAGATGCCCAGGAGGGCCAGCCCGGTCGTGCCGTGATAGTCGGTCAGGCGCCACAGCTTGTCGCGAATGCGCCGGACCAGGAAGGGATCCTCGCCGATCACCTCGGGGGCCAGCTCGTCCTCGATTAGCTTGGCCAGGACGCCCGGCGCGGCCCGCAGCCGGCCGAAGCCGGTGGATGAATGGCCGGCCACGACGCCGGCCAGGCCATCCTGCGCCTCGACGCGCACGCGCACCGTCCCGCCGCCGTCCAGCACCTGCAGGGCGTCACGGATCGGACGCGCCCGTGGCGGCGCGACCTCATACGAGACGTCGATCTTGGTGACTTTCATACCTTCCTCCTTCTCGAGACGCCAACAGTGCTCCCGGCCGGCGGTGCCCTCCCCCAGAGGGGGCAAGCAGCGAGCGATAGTCCCTCGCGCTCCCCTGGGGGGAGCTCCTTGCCGTCCCACGGAGTGAGGGAACGCGACGGCGCACCGTCCAGACGAATAGGTGACACGTTTTCTCCCGCTCGCGCGCTTGCGGGAGACGGGGTGTCACTATACGATCCGAGTGTGGGCTGGAGGGAACCGCCTGAGCCGGTGGAGGCCGGCCAGTCGCCGCTCGTTGGTCGGCTGCACCCGGATCGGGAGCTGGCGCGCCACGCCGCGTTTGCCATCTTTGTCCGCGTCTATCTGGAACAGGCGGGCCTGCTTGATCCCAGATTGATCCGTCATGGGGCGGATCAATCTGGCAGTCCGGCGCCTCCGGCCGAGCTGCCATCCCTGATGGGGGAGATTGCCAGCAGGAACCCGCACCTGGTGGCGTACTTCGCTAGCCGCGAGCGGCGCGCAGCCCTGGCGTCGCTCGATCCCACGGCGGCTGCGGAGCTGGCGGGCTGGGTGCGGGCGCAGCGCGTGGAGCGTGAGGAGCCGCAGGTGGCCTATGAGCTGGGCATGCTGGCGCTAGGCGTCGAGCTACCCGCCATCCTGGTACGGGCCCTGCGACAGGTGGAGCTGCGAGCGGACAGTCTGGTCGCAGAGGTGCCCGACGGGTCCGGCTACCCCACCATCTTCCTGTCATCGCTCCGGCCCCACTGGCAGGCCGAAGGCCACGTCAGGCTATTCGTGGAAGGGGTGGATGCCGAGCAGCTGGCGGCCTGGGCCCTGCTGCTGCTGACAGCGCGCCTGGAGCCACCGGCGGGTGCCATCACGCGCGTGACGGACGGGAACCACGGCGCGTTGCGGGATGGGGCAGTCGACGTTGCGGTAGTCTATAACCCGGTACCGTGGCTCGCCGACCCGCACCGCGTCGAACGTGAGGTGAGGGCGCGCCGGATCGTGTGGGTCTAAGAGCCGGAGCGTGTAGCCATCATGAGCCAGATCATGTGGCTGGGAGCGCCAGAGCGTAAGGCCAGAATGAGCCGGATCGTGTGGCTCTCAGAGCCAGAGCGTGAGGCCAGCAAGGGCTGGATCGTCTGGATGTGAGAGGCGGAGGAGGCATGCCCACCAGAGCAAGAAAGACGGGACGCGGCGCGGCGACGCCGGCAGCCACCCCCACGGCAACCGATCCCGCGGCGAATGATGGGCCGGCCTCGAGGCCACCGGCCCTCACCGCGCCGGGCGTGGCGGCGGCCGGCACGGCGATGCGGGGCGAGCCGGCCCTGACCGGCCTGGCGCCGCATGAGCGCCCGGTGATCTCGGTGGTGGCGCCGGCCTTCAACGAGGCGCCCACCTTGCCCCTGTTCTGCGAGCGCACGAAGAAGGTGCTGGAAGACCTTGGCGAGCCGTGGGAGATCATCATCGTCGACGACGGCAGCACTGACGGCACGAGGGAGCTGATCCACGCCCTGCACGAAGCCGAGCCACGCATCAAAGGGCTGAGCTTCTCCAAGAACTTCTCCCACCAGATCGCCATTACCGCGGGGCTCGACTACGCCCGCGGCGACGCGATCGTGATCATCGATTCCGACCTGCAGGACCCGCCGGAGAAGATCCCCGACCTCGTCGCCCGCTGGCGGGAGGGCTACCAGGTCGTCTACGCCCAGCGCATCGAGCGCGAAGGGGAGACCTGGTTCAAGAAGCTGACGGCGACGCTCTTCTACCGGCTGATCCGCAGCATCTCCAACGTCGACATCCCCGTCGATACCGGCGACTTTCGCTTGCTCGATCGGCGGGCCGCGGACGCCCTGCGGCGGATGCGGGAGCACCACCGGTACGTGCGGGGGATGGCGGCCTGGATCGGGTTCCGCTCCATTGGCGTGCCGTACCATCGCGCCCCGCGCTACACGGGCAAGACGAAGTACCCGCTGCGCCGGATGATCCGGTTCGCCCTGGACGGGATCACGAACTTCTCCTATCTCCCCCTGCAGCTGGCGAGTTACGTCGGCTTCTTCGTGGCCGGGCTCAGCCTCCTGGGGATCATCGTGGCCATCTTCCTGCGCCTCTTCGTCGGCCGCGAGCTGACCGGCCAGGCGACGACCCTCGTTAGCGTGCTGTTCCTCGGCGGCGTCCAGCTGATCTTCCTGGGCATCATCGGCGAGTACCTCGGCCGGATCTACGATGAGGTCAAACGGCGTCCACTCTACATCGTGGATGAGATGGTCGGCCTTGCTCCGGCGCAGCCGGAGCAAGGGGCGGATGGCGTGGTGGACGCATGAGGGCGCGTCCGGAGGCGTGAGGCGGGCCTTCTTTGCCCTGCATCTTCCCTGGAGGCGGGTCGCTATCCCCTGGTGGTGATGTGGTCCGGCCGGATGCGGTAGGTGACGCGCACCTCCCCCGGCCGGTTGGCGCGGTACACCGGATTGCCGGTGTACTTGAGGGAGAGCCGGTTGATCACCTCGTCTGCGCCCTGCTCGGTGATCTCCACCACTGGCCCGCGGATGGCGATGTAGCGGTACGGGTTCTCCGGATCCAGGATGCACAGCGCCACGCGCCGCCGGTTGCGGATGTTGCGATCCTTCTGGCGGCCTCTGGCCAAGTTGATGATCACGTAGCCCTGGTCATCGAGCATGACCCAGACCGGCGTCACGTGCGGGGTGCCGTTGGGCATGAGCGTGGCCAGGCAGGCGACCGCCCGCTTCTCAAAGAGGTCGCGGTGGTTCTCAGGGATCGGCTGCGGTGGCCGCTCCGTGCCGGGAGCGCCCGCAGGGATCACACTCATCGGCAGGTACCTCCCCTGGAACGTCTCGTTGGGGTCTTGCTGGAATCGTACGGGTCCCCGCGCGCAGGCCCGACGCGGGGCAGGTCGCCGCGGCCGCCTGCCTGGCGGGCCACGCGCTTCATGATCCGGCGCGAAAGCCGTCAACCGCCCGATCCCGAGCTGAAGGGCCGGTCGCTACACTTCCCGTGTCATGACCTGGATCACCCTGCCTCGCGTGGCCGCCGTCGTCGTGGCCGCCCTCCTGATCGCCTTCGTCGTGATTGCCAATCAGATGGGCATGATGGGCGACATGTTCACGCCCTTCTTCGGCGGCCCCGGCCCCACACCCACGGCCCGCGCCGGAAGCGCCGGCGCCCCGAGCGGCGCCACAGCGCCGCGGGCCACGCCCTCCCCGACGGTGCGCCGGTAGCTTTCGAAGTCGGCACCGCCATGTTCGCCACAGACGCCACAGAAAAGCCGCGCCATCCAGGCTCGCTCACCCATACTGGCCGACGGGCCACAGGCGCCACTATCTTCGTCGCTCGGGGCCGCGCTCTCTTCGGCGATGGGCCGGGTGCCCTGGCACGGAATGTGCGCAGGGCATGTACTGCGCGGGGGTGCGAAGGCCGTGCTGGCGATGGAGCGAGGGCCCGAGCGCCCCGCAAACCATAACCGCACAGGTCAAGCGGTATTCCGCAAAGCTAGCAGGAGGGGTTAAGGCATTATGGACTTCATCGGCTGGATCATCATTGGCGCAATTGCCGGCGGCATCGCCAGCCTCATCGTGCCGGGCAGGACGCCCGGGGGCACGATCGGGGCGATCGTGATCGGGATGCTGGGCGGTCTGCTTGGTGGCTGGCTGTGGGCGATGCTCTTTGGCGCCGGCCCGGGCGGTTTCCTTGGCTCGTTGATCGTCTCCATCATCGGCGCTGTGATCATCCTCTACGCTCTGCGCGCGCTCTCCGGCACGCGAACCCCGGTCTGACGCGCGCCAGTAGGTCCGCGCCC
>DAOTTI010000251.1:0-9720 GCA_034437795.1 Chloroflexota bacterium
GGCGCAGCACCTGCTGGGTGCCGCCCCGCGCGAGCCGTCCCGCGCGGCGGCATCGCCGGGCGCTACTCCGGGCGCCAAAGGAGACGCGCGCCGTCGGGGCTGTTCGCCCCAGGCGGGTACGGCCTTGCATCCACAGGACGTGTTCGACGAGGTGGCGCCGCTGCTCGACCGTTTCGGGGAACGGGCGTGCGTGGTGCTGGACGGAGGCGAGTTCGGCCAATGGGCGCGGGCCATCCTGCGGCTCCGGCCCCCGCAGCACCTGGTCAACGAGCCATCCGGCGCTATCGGGTTCTCGGTACCGTTCGCCCTGGCAGCCAGACTCGCCCGACCAGAGGCCACGGTCATCGCCATCGCCGGTGACGGCGCCTTCGGCTTCCACGCCATGGAGATCGAGACGGCCGCGCGCTGTCGCCTGCCGTTTCTGGCCATCGTCGGGAACGACGCCGCCTGGGGAACGGAGCGCCACCTGCAGGTGGCCCGCTACGGCGCGGACCGTGCGGTGGCGACCGACCTGACGCCGGCGCGCTACGACCGGCTGGCGAAGGCGCTGGGCGGGTACGGCGCGCACGTGGAACGGCAGGTCGAACTGGGGCCGGCGCTGGAGCGGGCCCTGGCGGCCGTGGCGGCGGGCCAGCCGGCGGTGGTGAACGTCCAGATCCAATCGGTTCCCAGCCCCGCCGGCGGGCCGCCTTAACCCGGCCTAACCTGGATCAGTCACGGCCGGCGACGAGTCCCGTCTCCCTGTGGGAGAGCGGGAGCCCGCGGAGCGGGCGGCGGTGCGGGCGCCGCTCATGGCTCATGTAGGATCGGGGCGAGGCGGCACCGCCGGCCGCCTGTCGCGCCGCGAAGGAGCCAGCGGGCGGTGGCAGGTTGGCCCGCCAGCCCTGCGGGAGCATGCCGGCCGCGTCAGGCGAAGGTGAAGGACTGCCCAGCGCCGCTGGCCACCGCTTGCTGGTAGGCCAGGCGCGCGGTGGCGGCGTCCAGGAAGGCCGCGCCCACCGACTTGTAGACGGTCACCTCCCGCTCGTGCCGGCGCCCGGGGACGCGTCCCAGGACCACCTCGCCGATCTCGCCACGGATCGCGTCCAGGCGGAAGGCTCCTTCCTGGACGGCCAGGAGCAGGTCGCCGGCCTCCGCCGCCGCGCCCGCCCGCGTATCCACGAACACAGCGGCCGCGGCCACCAGGGCCGACGGCAGCTCGCGCGTGGACGGCGTAAACGCGCCGACGGCGGTGACGTGGGCGCCCCGCCGCACGTGGTCCGCCAGGACCACCGGCGTGGGGCTGGTGGTGCAGGCGGCCACCACGTCGGCGGCTGACACCGCCTCCGGCGGTGCAGGTTCGGCCACCAGGCCGATCGTCTCCCTGACCCATTGGGCGAAGGTGCCCGCCTTCTCGGGCGACGTCCCGGCCACGAGCACGCGCTCAATGGGACGCACGCGCCGGATCGCCTGCACGTGGAAGCGCGCCTGCGTGCCCGTGCCAAAGACCCCCAGCACGCGCGCGCCGGGGAGGGCCAGGTAGCGGGTGGCCACGGCGGACCCGGCGGCCGTCCGCACCGCCGTCAGGTAGGTCCCGTCCATCACCGCCAGGGGGGCGCCAGTGTCATACTCGCACAGCACGTACAGGGACGTGACGGTGGGCAGGCCCCGCGCAGGGTTCCCGTGAAAGACTGACACCATCTTGGCGCCCAGCGCCGGGGGATCGGCTACGGCGCACGGCATGACCAGCACCGCGCCGTCGGTCCCGGGCGGGGTGAGGTTGACCCGTAGGGGCGTCTCCGTCTTCCCGGCAGTGTAGGCGGCGAAGGCCCCCTCGACGGCGCCAATCACGGCGTCGACGTCCAGCACCTGCGCCAGGTCGTCGCGACTGAGCAGGAGGGTCATCGTTAGGGAGTATGCAACACTTACAGGCGGTTCACCCGGGCTATGGACTACGACGCCATCGTGGTGGGGCTGGGGGCGCTGGGCAGCGCCGCGGCCTATCATCTGGCACGGCGCGGCCAGCGCGTGCTGGGGCTGGACGCCTTTGCCCGCGGCCACACGCGGGGCTCGTCGCACGGGGAGTCGCGGATCATCCGCCTGGCCTACTTCGAGCACCCTGACTACGTGGCGCTGCTCCGTCGCGCCTACACCCTGTGGGAGCGCCTGCAGGACGAATCCGGCGTGGCGCTGCTCCGCCTGACCGGCGGCCTGTACCTCGGCCCGCCGGACGGTGCGATTGTGGCCGGCTCCCTGCGCAGCGCCCGCCTCCACGGCCTGGCGCATGAGGTGCTGGACGCCCCGCAGGTCCGCCAGCGCTGGCCGGTGCTGCGGCCGGCCGACGATGCCGTCGGGCTGTATGAGCCGCAGGCCGGCGTGCTCTTTCCCGAACGGTGCATCGAGGCGCACCTCGACCTGGCCGCCGGCCACGGAGCAGAACTACGCCACGAGACGCCGGTGCGGCGCTGGGCCGCCACCTCGGGCGGCGTCGTGGTCGAGACGGCGGCCGGTCGCCACGCCGCGCCCCGCCTGGTGCTCACTGCGGGCGCCTGGCTGGGCAAGCTGCTCTCCGACCTCCACCTCCCGCTGGAGCCAGAACGGACTACCGTCTTCTGGCTCCAGCCTCGACAGGAGCCGGAGCGGTTCGACGCCGAGCGCTTCCCCATCTACATCTGGGATACAGGAGCGGCCGGCATCTTCTACGGCGTTCCCCACCTCAGCTGGCCAGGGGTCAAGGTCGGGCGCCACCACTCAGGCCGGCGCTGCGACCCAGACACCGTGGACCGCGTTGTAACAGCCGACGATGAGCGCCCTGTGCGCGAGTTCGTCGCTCGCGCCATCCCCGCGCTGGACGGCCCGATGCTGAAGGGGCTCGTCTGCCTCTACACCAACACGCCGGATGGGCACTTCATCGTGGATCGCCACCCTGACCTCCAGTCCGTCGTCTTCGCCGGAGGCTGCTCTGGCCACGCCTTCAAGTTCGCCAGTGCGCTGGGCGAAGCGCTGGCGGAGTACGCCGTGACGGGGCGCCTGCCGGCGCCGGTGTCCTTCCTGCAGGCGGCCCGCTTTACCTCACCGCCGGCCTCACCGGCCTCCGCGGCTGAGGCCCCGGCCGCCGGCCACGATTAGCGAGGTCGTGCCCATGCCGCTCCCCATTGGCGCTCCCGACGGAACGGTAATGCCCGCGAGACTGGACCCGCCGGCGCTGTGGCAAGCGGCCTGCTCGTGGATGCTCCTTTGCGGTCCAGGGGCGCCGGGTGGCAGCACAGACCGAGGCAGGGCCTCGCTCCAGATATGGCCCTGCATCTTACAATTGTAAAGAACGACAGGATGGAGACAGCCAGCACAACGCGCACGGTCGCACTTCCGCCGGGTACCTGGGCGGCGGCCGGTTGGGGAGAAGGATCGCGCTGGGAGGACGCGCTGGAAGGGGCTCTGGCCCAGCTGCTCGCCCAGCGCACCCCACCGCCAGCCTCCAGGCGGCGCGCGGGGCGGGAAGACGCCGGGGCGCCGGGGCCGGCCCCGCAGGCAGCGCCGGCCAGCCGGCGCCGGCAGCCGGCCTCGACCCCCAGCCCCGACCTGCTGTTCGTCTTTGCCTCGAGCGCCTTCGCCCGCGACTACACGTCGTTGGTCGCGCGGGCCCGCGAGGCGACGGGGGCGCGGCACCTGCTTGGCTGCTCCGGGAGCGGCGTGATCGCGGGGACGCAGGAGCTTGAGCATCGCCCCGCCGTCGCCCTACTGGCGGTGGCCCTGCCCGGAGCGTCCTACCTGCCGGTACGCCTGCTGGAGGCCCACGTCCGCGCGGCCCCGGATCCCATCGAAGAAGACCGCGAGAAGGTGGCGGCCTACTGGCATCGGGTGATGGCGTCCTCGATCGCCACTGCCGGTGCCGCCCGACGGGCGGCGCCGGCGGCGCCTCCGGAGGTCAATGCCTGGCTCCTGTTTGCCGATCCGTTCCACCTGGACGTGACCGCGCTGGTCGACGGCCTGAACGCCGCCTATCCCGGGACGCCCATCGTCGGTGGCCTGGCGTCGGGGGACCAGAACGCCGACCGCACCTACCTCTTCCTGGACGACGATGTGTTCGACCAGGGGGCCGTGGCCGTGGCTATAGGCGGGGCCTGGTCCGTGGAGACGCTGGTCTCGCAGGGGTGCACGCCCATTGGCCAGCCGTGGACCATCACCGGCGTGGACGGCCAGCGGATCGAGACGATCGCATTGCGCCCGGCCTATGAGATGCTGGCCGATACGGTCAAGGCCCTGCCGCCCCACGTGGCCATGCGGGCCCGCAACCACCTGTTCGCCGGCCTGGCCATGGACGAGCGCCGGCACACGCTCAGTCGGGGCGACTTCCTGATCCGCAACATCTACGGCGCAGATGTCAACACCGGCGCCCTGGTCCTGGCCGCCCGCCCCAGGCTGGGGCAGACCATCCAGTTCCAGCTACGCGACGCGCAGGCGGCGGACGAAGACCTGCGCGCCATGCTGGAGCGCGTGCCGGAACGCCTGGCCGGACGGGCGCCAGCCGCCGCCCTGCTCTGCTCCTGCACGGGGCGGGGCGCCGGTCTCTTCGGCGCGCCGCACCACGACGCGCGCACGATCCAGGAATACCTGGGGCCGTTGCCCCTGGCCGGCTTCTTCTGCCACGGCGAGATTGGCCCCGTCGGCGGGCGCAACTTCGTCCACGGCTACACGGCCTGCCTGGGCCTGCTGGTGCCCAAGCAAGCCGAGCGCTAGCCTGCCCTCACCAACGGAGCCCTCACCCTGCTCCTTTGGGAGAGGAAACTGCTCTCCCAAGCCGTGCCCTCACCCTCTCCCTTTGGGAGAGGGTGATCCTTCGCCTGCGCCCGTCAGGGGCGGCGATCCTCGCTCTCTCCCTGTGGTCGCCCCGCCGTCCGCGGGAACCCCATGCGAGCGTAACGGCTCCCCACTCGGCACTTGCTACTCGCTACTCGTCAATGCGATCGCGCGTAGTGGCCGGCCAGGAGATCCTCGCCCCAATCCCGCTGTAGGTCGCGCCACACGGTGTGGATATGGTTGGCGTTGTTCTGGGTGTTGTCGTATTCCGCCAGGAAGCTTGGCCCGTGCAGCCGGTAATAGTGGGGCCGTCCCGGCTCCAGGGGCCCCGCCCAGGCGAAGTGGATGTAGGCCGTGCCTTCCTTTTCCAGCAGGTTCATGCGCGTGTCGGCCACGTCTCGCGGCATCCGGCTGACGTACTCCTGCACCAGCGCCATGAGCGTCTGGCGCTGCTCGGGGCGCATCTCGGCGGCGGCCAGGCCGGCGGGAGCGTCGAGGTGGACGTGGCGCTCGGCCCGCGTGATGATGTCCGGCGGCGCCTCCGGCGCGAGCAGCGCGCGCCGGCGCTGGTCCTCGTCCAGCGCCGCCAGGAGGCGCCGCGCCAGGTCTTCTTCCGCGGCCAGGATGCGTAGCCCAGCCAGGCTCCCCTGGGGCACGCGGGCGGGATTGGCGCCGAGGAAGTTCGGCGTGGGCGCAATCCGCCGGCCCTCCACGACCAGGACGTTCACCGAGACGTGATGGCCCTCGACCCGCCAGCCCCAGGGACGCTCGTCCGACGGGGTGCCAAAGATGGTGACGTAGTACAGCTCGGGGTCGCGCCGGTGGCGCCCGAGCGGGCCCTCCAGCTCGCCCAGCACTTTCTCCAAGCTCATGATGCTCATGGCCTTGGCGAAGCCGCGCTGGCTGAGGCCGCTGGAGAGGAGCGCGTAGGCGAGCTGCTGCTGGCTGGCGTCCATCTCCTTGAGCGGCAGGCCCTGTCTGGGCCGCGGGATGTAGTGCCAGTTCAGGCGCTCTTCGTGGTCCACGGCAAAGGTGGCCCGCTGGCGCTGCTCAGGAGTGAGCGCGGCGAGGAACGTCGTCGCCGCCTCCGCCATCCGTTGCGCCGTTTCTGACTCGAGCTCCACCGCGGTATCGGCGGCCGCGGCCGGCGAGCGAACCGGGGCGCCCAGTCCAACAGTCTCATTCATGTCGGTCTCCTTCGTGCTGGTTCAGACCCTTACCTGATCACAGCCGCACGTGATCACAGCCGCACGTGATCACAGCCGCCGTTGCTCCAGGAAGCAGGATGCCGAGGAGGTCGCCGGATGCTGCACGAGTGGTCACTGCGCTCGCCTCTGCCCATTAGCCTCTCCTGGAGCAACGGCCAGACGCATGGCGACTTTCCAACGTTAGCGCTGCGCGGGGTATCCGGAGGCGTCCGCACGCAGTTGAGCAGAAACAGCAAGCCGTTGAGTCGTAAGTATGCCCCTTAGCGGCCGTATCGGGCGCCGCCGGCCGGCCGACGTGGGATAGTTGGATCAGGGACGGTGGAACAGAGCCTGCCCGCCACTATGGGGTCAAGAATGGTGGAACAGAACCTGCCTGCGATGCCGGAGAGACACTCGTGGCCACTCCGCTGATCCTCGCCCCCACCTGCGCCGGCTGCCCGGCGGCGCCCGGCCTGCGCCACGGCCCGGCGGCGGTGCTCGCCCGCCTCGATCCGGCAGCGCTCGACGTGCGCCGGCCGGATGTCGGCGACGGAACCCCGCCGGCACTGCTGCGGGCGGTGCGCCCCGTCGCCAGGCGCGTCGCGGCGGCCGGAGACGTCCCTATCATCCTGGGCGGCGACCACACCGTGGCTGTGCCGAGTGTGCTCGGCGTGCGAGATGGGCTGCGCCTGCGGTATGGCCGCGACGTCCCGCTGTTCGTCCTCTGGCTGGACGCGCATCCAGACGTCAATACCCCCGAGACGTCCCCCACCGGCAACCTGCACGGCATGGTGCTCTCCGGACTGCTGGGCGCCGGACCCCTCGCCGTCGAGGAGCCATTGCCCGCTGAGCGTGTCGTCTTGGCCGGCGTGCGCCAGTTCGATCCGGGGGAGCTGGCCTTCCTGCAGGCACGGCCGGAGATTGAGCTGTGGGACGTGGAGACGCTTCGCGGGGACGGCTGGGTGCCGGCGGCCGAGGCGCTCCTGGCGCGGGTGGCGGACGCCGGCGGGCGGCTGTACGCCAGCCTCGACCTCGACGTGATCGACCCCGCCTATGCGCCTGGCGTGGCCGTGCCGGAGCGCCATGGGGCCCATCCGGCATCCATCATGCGCCTGCTGCGGCGGCTGCGCGAGAGCGGCCTGCTGGCCGGCGCGGACGTGGTGGAGCTCAACCCTCCGGCCGACGAGCAGGCGCGAACGGCGCAGCTAGCCGTCGAGGCGCTCCAGGCGCTCGGCGCCGTGGGGTCGGTGGCCTCCGTGGCATCCGCGGCCGCTCTTGCCGGCGGTCCGTCCCCTCTCGCTGTGGGAGAGGGCTAGGGTGAGGGCTCCTTCCGGACGTTCCCTCTCCTACAGGGAGAGGAGTAGGGTGAGGGCTTCGCTCGCGAATGATCCAGGCTAGCCCACCTTCCGGTGGCACGACACTACTGGCACTGCCGGCACTGGTTGTCCTTCCCCTATCCGCTGCTGAAGCGCACAGGATAGGCGCGCCTGCCCCGACAAGCCTGCAGAGGTATCACGCGCTGCACAGGGCTTTCCCAGGCAGTGCGCCGTTGTACGCTGCGCGCTCAGGCATGGCGCTGCGCGAACTCGCGCATCAGGCCGGCCAGGGCCTGCACCCAGTCCACCTGCACGGCGTTATAGCAGGACACGCGGATGCCGCCGACGCTGCGGTGGCCCTTCAGCCCCACCATCTGGCGCTGCGCTGCCTCCGCCAGGAAGCGTTCCTCCAGCTCCGCCGTGGGCAGCCGGAACACCACGTTCATCACCGACCGGCTGGCGGGCTGGACCGGGCAGCGGTAGAACTCCGGATAGGCGTCGATGACGCCGTAGAGCAGGGCGGCCTTCTGGCGGTTCCAGGACTCGATCTGCGCCAGCCCGCCCACGTCCTTGATCCACTGCAGCACGTTGCGCACCATGTAGATGGCAAACGTCGGGGGCGTGTTGTAGAGCGAGTTGTGGGCGGCGTAGGTGCGATATTGGAAGACGAGCGGGATGTCCCGCCGGCCGCCCTCTATCAGCGCCTGGTCAGCGATCGCGACCAGCACCCCGCTGGGGCCGATGTTCTTCTGCGCGCCGGCGTAGAGTAAGCCGAAGCGAGTGACGTCAATCTTGCGCCACAGGAAGTCGCTGGACATGTCGCACACCGCCGGCACCGGCCCAAAGTCGGGGAAGGCGGCGCCCGGTGCGGCCGCGAACTGGACCCCATGGATCGTCTCATTGCTGGTCAGGTGCACGTAGGCCGCCTGCGGATCGAGGTCGATCTCCCCTGCAGACGGCACGCGCGTGTAGGTCCTGGCCTTGCCTTCCCCGGTCCCCGTGTCCGCCGCCACCCGCACCTCGGCGCCGCTCTGGGCGGCCACCAGTTGCGCCTCGGCGTAGGCCTTCTCGCTCCAGGCGCCGGTAATCAGGTAGTCTGCTCGCCGGCCGGCCGGCAGCAGGTTCATCGGCACCTGCGCAAACTGCTGGGAGGCGCCGCCCTGTAGAAAGAGCACCTGGTAGCGCGCCGGAATGCCGAGCAGCTCGCGCAGGAGGGCGATGGCCTCGTCGTGGACCGCCTCGTAGACCCCGCCGCGGTGGCTATGCTCCATAATGGACATGCCCGTGCCGGCGAAGTCCAGCAGCTCATCCCGCGCCCGCTCCAGCGCCGGTAGCGGCAGGGCGGCAGGGCCGGGGTTAAAGTTCATCGCACGCATCACGTTGATCGCATATCGCCTGTCGCGTTGCTCTCTGGGGCCGGCCAGGCGCCGGTGGCCTTCCACCGTCCGTCCCGCGCCCCGCCGGCGATGGACCGGGCCCTGGCCCCTATCCCTGCCCGCCCCGCCCGGCGCCCCTGCCGGTGCCGCGCACCCCGCCGCCGGCCCACGGTCCGCCAGTGATGGTACCGCGCCGCCCCGCAAGATGCGCCTCGCCCGTACCTTCGCGCCTCTGTGCCCCTGCGCCGCACCTGGCCAATGCCAGTGGCCTGGCTTATTCCCGCGCGGAGCCCTCACCCACAGGGAGAGGGGATGGTCCCAAAGGAGCCCTCACCGCCGCCCGCTCCGCGCGCTCTGGCTCTCCCAGAGGGAGAGGGAATGCCTCGCCGGCAGGTTGCCTGGCCCGAGCCTTGGCCCGCGCGGGGCCCCTCGCCTGCCCATTGCTGGTGGCCCGATGCCACCTGGGTGGCCGCGCCGTTGTACCTGAACGGCCAGAATGGAGGCCCAAAACTGGCTCTGGCCAGAATTCCTCTTGTGATTCCTTTCACAAGAGCGCTATCCTAGGGAATTGGCGCTATGCTTTGGAGTTGAGGTAAGGAGAATACGCCGGTGCGCTAGCGGCCGGTATGCCGAGAGGGTGAGCATCTGAACATGGGAAGAGGGAGAGACAGCGACCTGAGTAGCGGATCACGCTCGCATTTTGAGCTCCACCTGCTCGATGTGGACGAGCCGGACATCGAACTCGTCCCAGCCGAACCGGAGATCACCCAGGAGATCGCCTGGGAGTACGGCGCCGACCTGCCGGACCTCCCTGAAGAGGCGGTCACGCCGGAGCAGCTGGACTCTGCCGAAGCGCTTTACATGCGCGACATCCGGCGCTACAACCTGCTCACGCCGGAGGAGGAGATCACGCTGGCGGAGACGCGGGAGATCGGCGAAGCCGCGGCGGAGCAGCTACGCCGGCTACCGCCGGATGACCCGCGGCGGGCGGAGCTGGAGCCGCTGGCCCGCGCCGGGGCCGCCGCGCGGCGGCGCCTGATCGAGTGCAACCTGCGCCTGGTCGTC
>DAOTTI010000252.1:0-5978 GCA_034437795.1 Chloroflexota bacterium
GACGGCGATGCGGCGCTCCTCGTAGAACTCGTACAGCAGGTGCTGCCCCGTGCGGTCGTAGAGCTGGGTGACCTGCGCCAGCGGGCGGTTAGCTAGATCGCTCGGGTTGGGCAGGTCGCGTGTAACGTAGGCGTAGGCTGTCCCGACGCCGCCCACCACCAGGGTGCTCAGGCCGACGAACCCGAAGCTGGCCGCCACGGCCAGTGCCATCATCAGCCGTGCGCTGAGCGGTGGCGTCCGCGTCAGCCGGCGATGGACGAGCGCCCGTGACACCGTCCGCTTCCTACCCGTTCACTCCGCTCGGAGCAGGCGCCCGCCTGCTCCGATGCGCGGGGACGCCGGTGGTCATACCCCATACGCCTGTACGCCCCCTCACCTCTACGACGTGCGGCGCGCCGTCGTGGCTTCACGCCGGAGCCTTTGTGGAGCGCGCCTGCATTCACGCCAGCCACGATCGCCCTGATCCCAGGCAGGAAGGACCTGCCTTCTCCCGCGCATCTACCGCGTCCTGAGCCCCGGCGGGAGCGTCGGCGGGATCAGGCGCACGTCGCCACGGGAGAGCACCTTCACTTCCGTACTGCTCATCATCCCCTGCCCGATGGGGCGAATGATGATGGCGCCGGTCGCCCCCGTTCGGTTAGTGAAGTAGAGCCAGTGCTGCAGGTAGTCGTCCTCCCCTTCCAGGTCTGCATTGAAGACCTCATAGCCGCCGCGGACCAGGGAATCGCGCTGCCACGTCAGCACCAGGGGTACGGGCTCGTCCACGCTATAGCTGAACCCGCCCTGGCGGGGCTGAGGCATCCGACGGGCAAAGGGGTGGATGGGGAAGTCGTCCGGCAGGCCCGCCTGCTCCAGCAGGCGCGACCGTTCCGCGTCGGGGAGGGGCTGGCCGCTGCGCGGGAGCAGGGCTACCGCCAGGACGCCGACCAGCGCCAGGGCCAGCAGGCCCAGCCCCAGCCAGAGGCGGCTCCCGCGCCTCGCTTCCGCACTGCTCTCGGGCTGGTCCACGCTGCTCATTCGTCCTGCTGGGCGCTGCGGTCACCGTCTCGGCTCTTCGCTGCGGGGGATGGAGCGTCCGGGTCGGGCGCCTCTACCTGCTCGTTCTATCGGTCCTGGTCGAGACGCGGACGTTAGGACGGTACGACGTTGGGGCCATTTCTCCGGCCAGGCTCGGCCCGTACGCCCGCGCTACGACTGCCCGGCCAGGATGACCATCCCCTCGGTCAGCCCGGAGACGATCTCGGTTTCCTGATCGGTGACGATGCCCACCTCCACGTTCCGCGAGCGCTTGATCTCCCCGTCCATGTACTCCACGAAGCGGCGCCGGCCGACGGTGCGCACGGCGCCGTTCGGCACGATGAGCACGTTGTCCTTCACCTGCAGCGTGATCTGCACGCGGGCCAGCATGCCCATCTCCGCCCCCGGCCCGGGCCAGTCGACCGAGATGCGCGTGGCGCGGTCCGGCGCCTGGCCGACCTGCCCCACCACCTGCTCCGGCAGGGCCGCGATCCGCCCCGACAGCACCTGGTTCGGGTAGGCGTCCATCGTGATCTCGACTGGCATGCCGGGGGCGATGCGCTGCAGGTCGCCCTCGGAGATGTCCGCCTTGATCTCCAGCCCCTTCAGGCTAGACAGGTTCAGGATGGGGAAGAAGGCCTGCACCGTATCGCCTGGGCGGGCCGCCAGGCGGGTGATCCGCCCGTCGAAGGGGGCAATGATCTTCACGTCGCCGGTCTGGGCCTCAAAGTTCTGCACGTCCAGGCGCGCCTGGTCCACGGCGCGGCGCAGGGTCTCCAGGTCGAAGGCGGCCACGGCCCGCGACTGGGCGATCGTCTCCTGCTTGGCCTTGAGCTTCGCCTGGGCCGACTCGATCGCGTTGCGGGCCAGCGAGACGCGGTTGCGGGCATCCTGCAGGTCAAACTCGCTTGCGCCGCGCAGCACCAGGTCTCGCCTGGCCTCGGCCGCCGCCAGGCTGGCCTCGGCCGTGATCACGGCCTGCCTGGCGTTCTCCACCCCCAGCTCGAGCGCCTGGATCTGCGCCTGCAGCGACGCCAGCTCGGCTTCCGTGGGCCCTGCCAGCAGCTGGTCCAGCTTGGCCTGGGCTGCACTCACCGCCGCCTTCGCCGCTTCCACGTCGTAGCTCTGGGGGTTCCTGACCTTGGCCAGGGCCAGCTCCGCCAGGGTGACAGCCTGCTCCTGCTGCTTGATCTCCGCATCGGTGGCAGTGCTCGCCGCCAGCATCTTGTCGTAGGTGTTCTGGGCCTGCTGCAGCTGGTTCTGGGCCGCCTGGACCGCCGCGTCGCGGGCCGCCTGCCCCCTGATCCGGCCAGCATCGATGTCGGCCAGCACCTGGGCCAGGTTGGCCTGCGCCTTCTGCACGTCCAGGCGGGCGTTCTCCAGGTCTTCCGGCCTGACCTTCGGCTGGTCGCGCAACTTCTGGAGCTTGGTGCGCTCCTGATCGAGCGCAATCTCGGCTGCCTTGACGTCCTCCGGCCGGGGCCCGGCCTGGGCCTGGGCCAGCTTGACCTTGGCCGCCTCAAGCTCTGCCCGCACCTGGGCGACGACCAGCGGGTCCGGCCCCTGCTCCCTGGCGGCCAGATCGGCCCGCTTGACCTCCAGCTGCGCCTGCTTATCCTGTAGATCGAAGCGCGCCCGATCCAGGGCGGCGCGAGCGCTGGCGACCTCGGCCTCCACCTTCTTCACGTCCTGCTCCTGGGGGCCGGCCTGCAGCCGGTCCAGCACCACCTGGGCCTGCGCCAGCCCGATCTCGGCGGCGCGAATGCCGAACTGGTCGAGCACGGAATCATCGATGACCTGCCTGGCCTGGGCGGCGGCCAGCCGGATCTGCGCCTGCTCCAGGAGGTTGCGGGACCTGGCTAGGTCCCAGGGGAGAGTCCGCTGGTCCAGCTCTGCCAGGACCTGGCCCGCCTGCACCAGGTCCCCCACTTGGACGTAGACCTCACGAATGCGTCCGCTGTTGCGGAACGAGAGGTCCGCCTCCTGGGACGAGACGACGCGCCCCAGCACCTTGATCGCATCCACGATCGTCCCCCGCCTCACGGTGACGGTGGCCCGCTGGGGCGTGGGCGTTGCCTTCGGCGCCGCCGTGGGGGTGGGGGCAGGGGCGGTGGCCAGCACGTTGCAGCCGCTTCCGCCGACGGCCAGGAGCCCGGCTAGGGCCAGCCCAATGACCAGCGGCGTGCGGGGGAGCGTGCGCCGCACCTTGGCGTCCATTCTGGCTCTCACCTGCTGCTCACTCTTGGCTGCTCACTCTGGCGCCTGCCGGCGCGTGTCGCGCTTCACGCAGAGGTTCACGCGCACGTCAGAGTGCTCAGGACGGGCTTAAGTATAGCGCGGGGTATACTCCCCCCGCCCCATGCCGGCTTTTCACTGCTTCCCGCTCAGGGCTACGCCGAGCACCAGGCAGGACCAGCAGGAGCCGGGCGAGCGCGCACCAAGCCCTGAGCAGTGACGACTGAGCGTGAGAATGAGGATGCTGAGGGCGCGGAAAGCAGTACCGAACAGGAGAGAGGAGTTGCCATGCTCACCGGCCTGCACCACGTTGGCTACGTCGTCCCCGACCTGGACAAGGCCATCGCCTTCTACGCCGAGACCCTGGGCCTGCGGCTGGACCGGCGCGTCTTCGCCAACGCCGGGCGCGGCGTCGATTTTGAGGTGGCCATCTTCCGTCTGGGGAACGGCTCGACGGCGATCGAGCTGATCCGGCCCACGACGGAGACGGGCCCCTTCGCCGATTATCTACGCGCCAATCCGAGAGGCGGCCTGCAGCACGTCGCCTACACCACCGCCGAGCCGCTGGTCGAGGCCGCGCGAAAGGTCCAGCAGTGCGGCCTGGCGCTGGCGGCGCTGACGGCGCACGGGCCGATCGACGTGCCCACCGGCTGGCGCGTCCTGAATATCGATCCAGCCAGCACCCAGGGGCTGCTGACCCAGCTGGCTGAGTGGTAGCGGGCAGCGGGCCGGCCGCCGGATCCCCAGACGCCCGGCCATGCCCCCGCGAGGCCGTTGTCCGCATGCCAGCCGGCGTGCGTAAACGGCCCGGATGGCGCTAGGACATGGCCGTCGTCCCCCTCGCCGTGTGGGAACGGGAGCGGCGGGGCCAAGCCGCACGGCGGTGGCCCTCGTTCCCCCTCTCCGTGTCGGAGCGGGGGCTAGGGGGTGGGCTCCGCAGGGTGGGTGGCGTGGGGCAGGGGTGCGGCGCGGCCCTGACCGAAGGGGGTGAGGTCACGCCTCCGTCCCGGCGCGGCCCCGACCGAAGGGGTGAGGTCTCTCCCCACCCCGGTCCGCCACTGCGGCCGATCCGGAGGTGCTGCACGCACCCCACACCAGCCAGATGACCAGTTGCAGCCGGGCTGGCCTTCGCTAACCACGCCGGGTCCGCAGATGAGGCTGGACCGAAGGCTGGACGGAAGGGCGGGGCGGAACGGCCGGAGCTATTCGTCGTAGACGTTCCAGCCGCTAACCACCGGCTTTGGCGCACCGCTGAACGTCCCGCGCCGGGCTCCGCGCGCGACCTCGTCCGGCGGGAGCACGTCAGCCATCGACGTGCGGCGGGGCGGGCGGGGCGCATCCAGCTGCTCGCGATCCACGCCGTTGCCGGCGGCCGCCTGCTCCGCCTCCAGGGCCGCCAGCTTGTGCCACTGGCGCGTTCGGGCGTAAAAGGCATAGCGCCGGTTACGGATGATCTCCTCGGCGTAGCGGCGCCAGTCCTTGTAAAAGATATCGTGGGGGGCCGACCGGTAGGCGCTCCAGTCGAATGGCCCGCTATAGGGCTCGATCAGTTTGTCGGCAAGGCTGAGCAGCAGCCGCGCGCCGACGATGCTCAGGACAAAGGCCGCCAGCGCCGCCCAGAAGGCGCCCTCACGGCCGAAGGTATCGCGCCAGAAGATGGAGCTGTAGAAGAAGCAGACGGCCGCCGCCACGATCGCCCAGGCGAAGGCGGCCAGCGTGAGCAAGAGCGAGGCGAAGGTTCGCCACATGCGCGGCCCCGTGTCAGGAGCGACGCCCTCCCCGTGAGCCCGCTGGCGCCAGGGTCACGGCCAAACGTCGCGCTCCTGACACTCACAGTATGGCACTCCCCTTGCCGAAGCGGAAGGGTCGGCTGCCATAATCGGTGCGCATGCGAACCGTAGCCTGGCGGCGACCAATCGTGCTCACCGGCCAGCGGGTCACGCTGCGCACCCCGCGCGCCAGCGACCAGGCCGCGCTGGAGCGGCTGCGCGCCGATCCGGAGATCGACTATTTCATGGGCGTCGACGCCTCGACGGCGGGGGCCATGTGGCGCCACGTCTACCTCGGCGAGCAGAGCGGCAGCCTGATCGATCTGGTCATCGTCGGGCCGCAGGACCAGCCCATCGGCCTGGTCTCCCTGTGGGACCGCGCCATCCCCCACGAGGCGGCCGAGCTTTCGATCTGGATCGGCCGCGGCTACCGGAACGGGGGCAACGGGACCGAGGCGCTGCGCCTGGCCCTGCGCTACGCCTTTACCGAGCTCCGGCTGCACAAGGTCTATCTCCGCGTGCTGGAGTACAACACCCGCGCCATCCGCACCTACGAGAAGTGTGGCTTTCGCGTCGAAGGCATCCTGCGGGAGGAGATGAAGGTCGGCGGCGTGTGGCACAACCTGGTCTACATGGGGGTCCTGGCCAGCGATTTCCAGGCGCCGGAGGGCGCGCCAGGCGCCTAGCCCGGCTTACCCCGGCTTCTTCACGGCCGTCCAGACGTTCCCTCTCCCCTTGGGAGACGGCCGGGGTGACGGCTCCGCTCAGGATGAAGCCGGGCTAAGCGGCCGGCCGGAGCAGCGGCGGGCAGCGGGCGTCGAACTGCCGTTCGGCGGCCGCCGGCAGGAGGCGGGGCTTTTCCAGCCAGCTCAGGGTGCGAGGCAGCTGGTGGTTGAACTCCACGATCTTGCGGTCCAGCTCGGCGGCCCTGGCGAGATAGAGGCTGCGCGCCCGCAC
>DAOTTI010000253.1:0-13838 GCA_034437795.1 Chloroflexota bacterium
AGGCGCGCGTCCGCCGTGGCCGGCGGACCGCCGGCGCTCCCGCTTCCGCCTCCGGCGCCGCAGCCGGCGCTGGCTCCACCGCAAGCACCGCCGGTGCTGCTTCGGCGCCAGGCGCTTCCGGCGCGGCCCCCGCGGGTGGTGGCGACACTTCCTCCGCCGCAGCGGGAGCCGCCTTCCTGGCCCGCGTGGCGCGTCGGCGCGGCGCCCGTGGCGCGGCTTCCGGCGCCCCTTCAGCCTCTTCCAGCCGGCCCGGCGCGGCAGCCGCCGTCAAGGCCCCCGCGCCGGACTGAACCACCACTGGCGCAGGAGCCTCAGCCGGACCAACCACTCCCATCACAGGCGCCACCGGTGCCGGCTCGGCCCGGGGCGCGACGGCCGGCCCAGCGCCAGGCTCAGCCGGCGCGACCAGGTCGGCCATCTCCATTGGGGGCGCCTGAGGCTCGATGCCGGTCGCCGCGGCTGCAGCGGCCCGCGCCCTGGTCCTGCGCCTCCGTTCCGCGGGGGCCTGCTCCGCGCTAGGTTCCGCGCCCTCCGCCGTGACCGCAGCGACCCGCGCTCGTCGGCGCGCCGGTCTGGCCGGCTCGACCGGCGCCGGCGCCGGCACGTCCGGCTCCACTGCGACAGTCTCACCGGCTGGGGCCGTATCGGGCGCCGCCGCTGCGGTTGCTCGCCGGCTGCGAACCGTGCGTCGCCGCTGTGGCGCGGCCGTTTCCGGCGGCGCCTCTGGGGGAGAAGGTACGGCCGTCTCCGGCGGCGCTTCCCGCGAAGCGGGCGCAGCCGCCGTTGGAACCAGCTCCGGCGCAGCGGACGCGCCTGCCACCGGCGCCACTGTTTCCTTATCCGGCGCGGCCGCTTCCGCCGCCATGACCGGCGCTGTGGCAGCCGGTACGGTACGCCGGCGCCGCCGCGTTGTTCCCTGCGGCGCAGCCGGCGCGAGCGCCGGCTCAGGAGAGGGCGTCAGGAGATCTACTGCCCCCGCTTGATCGGGCGCCGCCGAAACCGGCTGCTGCGTGACAACCGAGGCGGCCAGCCTGCTGCTTCTCCGCGGCCGGCGAACCGTACCTTCGGAAGGGACAGCTACGCCAGCGCTCTCGTCGGTGCGAGGCGTTTCGCTCACGTCGATACCTACTTTTCAAGCATGATGCGCGCCACAGGCGGCGCGGCTGGCAGGCCGCGCCGCAATGGCTTCGCAGACCGGGCCGATCAGGATGATCCGGGTAATCAGGCGACTACGGCCACTTCGATTTCGCTCAGCGTGCCCGACACTTCACCACGCGCTACACCCATCGCCCGTGACGCACCAGCGCGCTGGCGCCTTGTGCTTCACCGCTGGTGGCAGGGAGCCTATCGCTCGCCTCGGAGGGCCGCTACGGGGGGAGATACCGGCAGCCGCTCCCGGCACCGTTACGCTCAGTATAACGGCTAGAGCAAGCACCGGTGTTGCGCCTGTGCCGCCCTCCCTACCAAAGCGTACCGCGCGGCCCCACCTGGCGCCAGCTTCCCTGGGAAGGGAGCATGCGCCACCGTTCTGGATGACGCCAGGCCATGGCCAGCGTTCCCCTCTTTGCGTCGGATCAGACGCGGCGCAGCCGAGCCGCACAGCCGTGGCCAGCGTTCCCCTCTTTGCGTCGGATCAGACGCGGCGCAGCCGAGCCGCACAGCCATGGCCAGCGTTCCCCCTCCCCGTGTCGGAGAGGGGGCCAGGGGGTGAGGTCCGTTCCCAGCGTCCCCGCGTCGGAGCGGACGCCCCTCCACATCGCGGCCGGCTCGGTGTACGATGCAAGTATGAGCACGGACGACGAAGTCGCGTGGCGGCCAGGAGCGGCCGAGTGGGAGCGTAGCCGGCTGGCGCGCTTTATGCGCGCGCACGGCTGCGCCACGGTCGATGAGCTGCGGGCCCGCGCCGCCGAGGAACCGGCCTGGTTCTGGGAGCGCCTGGTGCAGGCCCTGGACATTACCTGGGATCCACCGCCGAGCCAGGTGCTCGACCTGTCCGAGGGCAAGCCCTGGGCCAGGTGGTTTCCGGGCGCCGGCTTCAACTACACCTGGGCGGCGCTTGACCGGTGGGTGGCCACCGGCAGGGGAGAACACCCGGCCCTGGTCTGGGAAGGGGAGGAAGGGGCGCAGCACACTCTCTCCTATCGTGCGCTGCTGGCGGAGGTCGGCCGCGCCGCCAACGCCCTGCGCTCGCTGGGGATCGGCGCGGGGGATCGGGTGGGCATCTTCATGCCCCTCACCCTTGAGTGCGCCGTGGCCACGCTGGCCTGCGGGCGCATCGGGGCCATCTTCACCCCCATCTTCTCCGGCTACGGCGCCGGCGCCGTGGCGACGCGCCTCGAAGACAGCGGCGCGCGCCTGCTCATCACCGCCAGCGGGTATCACCGGCGCGGGCAGCGGGTGCCGATGAAAGCCGTCGCCGACGAGGCGGCCGCCGCCGTCCCTAGCGTGGAGCGCCTGCTGGTCGTGCGCCGCACGAGCGATGACTGCCCCTGGCAGGCGGGGCGGGACATCTGGTGGCATGAGCTCGTCCCGGCACAATCGGACGGGTGCCCGCCCGCCCGCACCGGCGCCAATGATCCCTACATGATCATCTACACCTCCGGCACCACGGGGAAGCCGAAGGGCGCACGCCACGTCCACGCCGGCTTCCCGCTCAAGGCGGCGGCCGATCAGTTCCTCTGCTTCGACGTGCAGCCGGACGACCGCGTCTTCTGGTACTCGGACATCGGCTGGATGATGGCGCCCTGGCTGATCCAGGGCACCCTGCTGCTCGGAGCGACGGCCTTCCTCTACGACGGCGCGCCCGACTGGCCGGGGCCGGACCGCATCTGGGACCTGGTGCAACGCCACAGCCTCACCGTCCTGGGCATTGCGCCCACGGCCATCCGCGCCCTGATGCGCCAGGACCCGAGCTACGTGCGGCGCCATGACCTGCGCTGCCTGCGGGCCCTGGCCTCCAGCGGCGAGCCGTGGAACGCCGACGCCTGGCGGTGGTACTTCCGTGAGGTCGGGGGCGGGCGGTGCCCCATCATCAACTACTCGGGAGGGACCGAGGTCAGCGGGGGCATTGTCTCGTCGACCACCATCGAGCCCCAGAAGCCGTGCTCCTTCGCCGGGCCGGTGCCGGGCATGGCGGCCGACGTCGTCGACGATGCCGGCCGGCCGGTACGGGGCGTCGTGGGCGAACTGGTCGTGCGCCAGCCGTGGGTCGGGATGACGCAGGGTTTCTGGGGCGGCCCGCCCGGCCAGGACCCGGAGCGTGAACGGGCCGCGCGCGAACGCTACCTGGAGACGTATTGGACGCGCATCGCGGACGTGTGGGTGCACGGGGATTGGGCCCTGGTGGATACGGACGGCTACTGGTTCATCCAGGGCCGCTCCGACGATACGATCAAGCTCGCGGGGAAACGGGTCGGCCCCGCCGAGGTCGAGTCGGCCGCGATGGCCCATCCGGCGGTGGCCGAGGCGGCCGCCGCCGGCGTCCCTCACGAGGTGAAGGGGGAGGAGCTGGTCCTGGCGTGCGTCCTGCGCGCGGGATACCAGCCGTCGCCCGAGCTGGCGCGGGAGGTGGCCGATGCGGTGGTGTCCCAGCTCGGCAAGACCCTTCGGCCGGCGCGCGTGCTGTTCACCGCCGAGCTGCCCAGGACGCGCAACGCCAAGGTGATGCGGCGCCTGGTGCGGGCCGTCTGCGCCGGCGCCACCGACCTGGGCGACCTCTCGGCCCTAGAGAACCCGAGCGCGCTGGAGGCGCTGCGCCATGCCGCCGATTATCTCACGGGCTGACCGCACGAGCGAGGCCTTCTGCCAGCGCGCCGCGAGCTATCAACAGCTCTGCCAGACCCTGCGCCAGCGGCTGGCCCAGGTGAAGGCGGGCGGCGGGCCGGAGGCCGCCGCGCGGCAGAAGGCCCGCGGCAAGATGCTGGCCCGCGAGCGGATCGACCGGCTGCTCGATCCCGGCAGCCCCTGGCTGGAGCTGTCGCCCCTGGCCGCCTGGGGCCTCTACGATGGCGAGGCCCCCGGCGCGGGCATCGTCACCGGCATCGGCCTCGTCGCCGGCCGCGAATGCGTCGTCGTCGCCAACGACGCCACCGTCAAGGGCGGCAGCTACTTTCCGATGACGGTCAAAAAGCATCTGCGCGCCCAGGAGATTGCCGCCCGCAACCGCCTGCCCTGCATCTACCTGGTCGATTCCGGCGGGGCGTACCTGCCGTTGCAGGCGGAGGTCTTTCCAGATCGAGACCACTTCGGGCGCATCTTCTACAACCAGGCCCGCATGTCCGCCGCCGGCATTCCCCAGATCGCGGTGGTGATGGGTCCCTGCACCGCCGGCGGCGCCTACGTGCCGGCGATGTGCGACGAGGCCGTGATCGTTAAGGGCACTGGCACCATCTACCTGGGCGGCCCGCCCCTGGTCAAGGCGGCCACCGGCGAGGACGTAACGCCTGAAGAGCTTGGCGGCGCGGACGTGCACGCCCGCCACTCCGGCGTGGTCGACCACTATGCTGAGAGCGACGAGCAGGCCCTGGCCATTGCCCGCGAGATCGTGTCCAGGCTCCCACCGCCGCTTCCGCCCCCATTTGACGTGGCGCCGGCCGTCGAGCCGCTCTACGACGCGGACGACCTCTACGGCCTGGCCCCGCTGGACCTGACCCAGCCGTGCGAGGCGCGGGAGATCATCGCCCGGCTCGTCGACGGGAGCGACTTCCAGGAGTTCAAGGCCCGCTACGGCCCGACCCTGGTCTGCGGCTTCGCCCGTATCATGGGCTATCCCGTGGGGATCCTGGCCAACAACGGCATCCTCTTCTCTGAGAGCGCGCTGAAGGGCACGCACTTCATCGAGCTGTGCTGCCAGCGCGGTATCCCACTCCTCTTTCTCCAAAACATCACCGGCTTCATGGTAGGGCGCGATTACGAGCGACGGGGGATCGCCAAGGACGGCGCGAAGCTGGTGACGGCCGTCGCCTGCGCTGAGGTCCCCAAGCTGACCGTGATCATCGGCGGCTCCTTCGGTGCCGGTAACTACGGCATGTGCGGGCGGGCCTACGAACCGCGGTTCCTGTGGATGTGGCCGGCCGCGCGGATCTCGGTAATGGGCGGCGAGCAGGCGGCGGGGGTGCTCGTCCAGATCCGGCGCGACTCACGAGCGGGTCGGGTGGACGAGGCCGAGCTGGAGGCCCTGAGGCGAGACACGCTGGAGCGCTACGACGAAGAGGGCAATCCCTACTACAGTACCGCCCGTTTGTGGGACGACGGCATCCTGGACCCGGTGGAGACCCGCGCTGCGCTGGGCCTGGCGCTGGCCGTGGTCAGCCACGGCGAGTTCCCGCCCACCCGCTTTGGCGTCTTCCGCATGTAGCTGGATGCTGCTGTCCCAAAGGACCCCCACTTCCCGTGTAAGCCCATGTAGTCCGCGTGGCTTTCGCAGATGACCCCCAAGCTGCCATGGTAGCTGTCCTGAACGACGCCCGGTTCCGCAGGTAGATGTTCCGCAAGATCCTCGTCGCCAACCGCGGGGAGATCGCCCTGCGCATCATCCGCACCTGCGCCCGGCTGGGGGTAGGCACCGTGGCCGTCTACTCCGACGCCGACCGCGACGCCCCGCACGTGCTGGCGGCCGACGAGGCGGTGGGTATCGGTCCGCCGGACCCGGCGGCCAGCTATCTCTGCGTGCCTCGGCTATTGGCGGCGGCCGGCGAGACGGGGGCGGAAGCCATTCACCCCGGCTATGGATTTCTCTCTGAGCGCCCCGACTTCGCCGACGCCTGCGCTCGCGCCGGCCTGGTCTTTATCGGTCCCCCAGGGACCGTCATGCGCCGGCTGGGGGATAAGATCGAGGCCCGCCGCCTGGCACGGCGCGAGGGCGTGCCAGTGGTGCCTGGCTACGAAGGCGACGACCAGACCGATGCCAGACTGGCCGCCGAAGCGGAGCGCCTAGGCCTGCCGCTCTTGATCAAGGCGGCCGCCGGCGGCGGCGGGCGGGGGATGCGGCGCGTGGAGCGCCTGGACGACCTGTCGGCGGCCCTCAGCGCCGCGCGGCGCGAAGCCGAGCAGGCCTTTGGCGACGGGCGCGTCCTGCTCGAGCGGTTCGTGTCGCCGGCGCGCCACGTCGAGGTCCAGGTGTTTGGCGATACGCACGGGCAGGTCCTGGCCGTCGGGGACCGCGAGTGCTCGGCCCAGCGCCGCCACCAGAAGCTGCTGGAAGAGGCCCCTGCGCCCTGCCTGCCGGACGCGGTGCGGGCCGCCCTCCACGCCGCAGCCGCGCGCCTGGCCCGCGCCGCGGCGTACGTCAATGCCGGCACCCTCGAGTTCCTCGTGTGCGGCGACGAGTTCTACTTCCTGGAGGCCAACACCCGCCTGCAGGTGGAGCACACGGTCACGGAGATGGTGACCGGCCTCGATCTGGTGGAGTGGCAGGTGCGGATTGCGGCGGGGGAGCGCCTGGCGCCGGCGGCGCCGGTGACGCGGGGCCACGCCTTCGAGGCGCGCATCTACGCCGAAGACCCCGCACGGGGCTTTCTGCCGGCCGCCGGCGTGATCAGGCAGCTCCGCTGGCCGGCCGGCGAAGGGGTGCGGGTGGATGCGTCCGTCACCGCGCCCGGCCAGCGCGTCCCGCCGGAGTACGATCCGCTGCTGGGCAAGGTCGTCTGCTGGGGGCGTGATCGCGATGAGGCCCGCGCGCGGCTGGACGCGGCCCTGGCGGACACAGTGATCCTGGGCCTTCCCAGCAACGTCGCCTATCTGCGCCGCGTGATCGCCACGGAAGCCTTTGCGCGGGGCGCCATCTCCACCGAGTTCCTCGGTCAGCATCCGGAGCTGGCCCAGGCGGTCCCCCCGCCGCCGGAGGTCCTGGCGGCCGTGGCGGCGGCCTGCCTTGGCGGCCCGCCTCCCTGGCGGGCGCTGGCCGGATGGCGCCTGGGAGGCGAGCGCCGCCCAATCACCCTGCGCTGGGAGGACACCCCCTTCACGGCGCACGCCGCAGGAGGCGGCGCCAGCGCGCCCGTGGCCCTCGAGCAGGCAATCGGTCCGGAGGGCCAGCGAGGCTGGGAGGCCGCCTTCGCTGGCGGGCGGTGGGTGCTCTGGGAGGACGTCCCCATCCCGCCGCTCGTCGATCCCGGGACGGAGACCAGTGCGCCGGATGCCGGCGCGCCACGGGCTGAGAACGCCCGCCCGAGCGCCCCGGGCTCCTGGTTCGTCACCGCGCCCCTGGCCGGCAAGCTGGCGCAGCTCCTGGTACAGGAAGGTGAAGAGGTGACGCCAAACGCGGCGCTGGCCTGGCTGGAAGCGATGAAGATGCAGCACGCCCTGCTCGCGACGCGGCCGGCACGGGTCGTACGCGTGCTGGCCGCGAGCGGGGCCTTCGTGCGCGCCGGCCAGCCCGTCCTCGAGCTGGCGCCGCTGGACCAGTCGCCGTCTCCAGGGCACGGAGACGGGGCCGGCGGCGAGCTTCCACTTCCAAACCGTGTTGGCGACAGTGATGACGTTCCGCGGCAGGAGCGCTGATCATGCCCCTCTTTGCGTCGCTTCCCAGGCAGGTCACCGTCGTCGAGGTCGGCCCGCGCGACGGGCTGCAGAACGAGGGCGCGACCATTCCGGTCGCGGCCAAGATCGCCTTCATCAATGCCCTGTCGGACGCCGGCCTGCCGGTGGTGGAGGCCGGGGCGTTCGTGCATCCACGGGCCGTGCCCCAGATGGCCGATTCGGCGGACGTCTTTGCCGGCATCAGGCGGCGGGAGGGGACGCGCTACCTGGCCCTGGTCCCGAACCTGCGCGGCTACGAGCGCGCCCGCCAGGCGGGGGCAACGGACGTGGCCGTTTTCACCGCCGCCTCGGAGACGTTCTCGCAGCGCAATGCCAACTGCACCATCGATGAGTCGCTGCGCCGTATTGCGGAGGTCATGTCCGCCGCGCGCCGCGAGGGCGTGCCCGTCCGGGCCTACCTTTCCACCGCCTGGCACTGCCCGTACGAGGGGCCAGTCGCCCCGCAGCGGGTCATCAATCTGGCCACGCGCCTGCTGGACCTGGGGGCCTGGCAGGTCTCGCTGGGGGACACCATCGGCGCCGCCACGCCGCGGGAGGTCGCCGACCTGCTGGAGCGCCTGCTGGGGTCGCACCGGCCGGAGCAGCTCGCCCTGCACTGCCACGATACGCGGGGCACCGCCCTGGCCAATGTGCTGGCCGGCCTGCAGCTCGGCATCGCTACGGTTGACGCCAGCGCCGGCGGTCTGGGTGGCTGCCCCTTCGCCCCCGGCGCCGCCGGCAACCTGGCCACCGAGGACCTGCTCTACCTGCTGCACGGGATGGGGATCGAGACCGGCGTCCGGCTGGATGGCGTGCTGCGCGCCGCCGCCCTGATCGAGGGCCATCTGGGCCATCCCCTGACCGGGCGCACCTACCAGGCCTGGAAGGCCGCCGGCTAAGGGCCTACTCGGCCTGGAAGGCCAGCCCAGGGCCTATTTGGTCGGCCCGCCGTGGGGCCGCCCCGCGCGGCAGCGAATGGCCTCCTCGATCTCAGCGGCGAGGGCCTTAGCCATCTCCGTCGCGTTGTACCGCTCCAGAAAGGCCCGCCGTTCCTTCGCGGCGATGGCGGCGCGGCGCTCCGGAGAGGTGTAGAGCATCTTCAAGCGCTCGGCCAGGGCGCCGGTGTCGTTGGCGGGGTACAGGGTCGACGTGTCGCCGACGTAGGCCATCAGCTCCGGGGCCGCGCCGGTGTCCGGCGCGACGACGGGCAGCTCGGTGGCGAAGGCCTCGGTGTACACCAGGCCGAACGGTTCGGAGCGGATAAAGCCGGCCACGAAGGCGTCGCTCGCCCGCAGCAAGGCCACCTTGTCGATCGTGTCGCGCAGGGTGCCGATCAGGCTGACGCAGTGGGCCAGGTCCATCAGCCGGATCTTCTGGCGCAGGACGTCCAGGTAGGCCGACCCGGGCATGGCCTGGCCGGCAATCCACAGCCGCGCCGGCACGCCCCAGCGGCGCAGGATGCTCAGGGCGTGCAGGGCCAGGTCGGCCCCCTTCTCCACGTCCAGGCGCGACAGGCTGGTGATGATGAAGGGCTTGCCGTTCTCCGCCCCATCGATGGGCGGCCCCGCGCTACCCCACAGCCCGTACGGGCCGCGCTGCTCCACGGTCAGATCGGCCTCCAGGCTCCGCACCCAGCGGATGGCGGCGCTACGGGCCAGCTCCCATCCCCCATCCAGCGCGACGCCGTAGGGGATCACCCGCGCCGGCACGTCGCCATCGGCAAACGCCGGTAGCTGGTAGACGTTCTCGTCGATGTTGGCCTGCGACCCCGAGAGGATCAGATCGAGCCGATGCCGGTAGCGGTGGAGCGCTTCCACCAGCCCCACCCCCCGCCGGTGCACCAGCTCAAACCCCTGGGCCGCCGCCACCAGGGGGATGCCCCGATCCCGCAGGCGGGCCATCATCGGCACCAGGGCCAGGTCACAGACGTATTCGGCGTCCGGCCGGAACCACTCCCTGATCTGCTCTAGCCGGTCCAGATCCTGGCGATCGGTGTGCAGCAGCAGGCGTGACAGGAACGGCGCCTCCGCCGCGCCTCCGCTCAGCCCCGCGTCGAGCGCAGCGGTGACGGCGCGAGCGAAGGACGCCGCCGCCCCCCGCGCCTGGGTGAGCGGGGCGCGACTGTGCTGCGCCGGCGGGGTGACAATGGTTATGCCCAGGCGCGCCACCGGCGCCAGGGCCGTCCGCACCACTGGCGGCCCGGGCGGGAGGTAGCGCGTCGCGTCGGCCACCACCTCGTACCGAAAGACGAACTCGCCGTCACGCACGCTGCGCCCGTTCGTCTCTCGCAGATACGCGGCGCCCCGCTCCGGCGGCCCGCCGTGGCGCACGCGCTGATGCGGAAACTGGTCCACGACGGCGTCCGCGCCGATAGAGACGACGGCGATCTGGTGGCCGAGGCGCTCCAGCTCGCGGCAGAGCAGGGCGGTGTGGATGGTGAGCCCGCCCAGCCACTTCTGTCCACTCACAACGAGAAGGAGTCTCACTAGCCGGTGTTATACGGCATGGCGCATGCCGCTCGCACCGCGCCGGCCGGGCGCTCGGGCATCGCCGTGCAAGCGCGGCGCGCGGCGCTCCCCGGACTGCGCCAGCGCGGGAGTTGACAAGGAGGCCGACTGAGGCGAACGACGGGAGGTCACGGCCCGATCGGTCACCATCCGCTGGGGGAAGTTGACAAGCAGGCCGGCTGAGGGCAACGATGAGAGGGCACAAACGCGCTGCGAGGGGTGAGTTCCATGACAGCAACGGCATCGACGGCATCGACGCGACCCGACCGAAAGCTGGGGGTGGGCATCATCGGCCTTGGCTGGGTGGCCGGCGAGCACATCAAGGCCTACCAGCAGAACCCGCACTGCGAAGTCGTGGCCCTGGCCAGCCACAGCCGCGAGAATGCGGAGGCCTTCCGCCAGCGCTTCAATCTGGGCGGGGCCCGCATCTACACCGACTGGCAGGACCTGCTCAAGGACGGCGGCGTAGACGTGGTCTCCATCTGCTCCATGAACCACCTGCACACCGAGCAAGCCGTGGCCGCCGCCGAAGCCGGCAAGCACATGCTCATCGAGAAGCCCATTGCCCTCAACCTGGACGAGCTGCGCCGGCTAGAGCGCGCCATCGCCAAGGCGGGCGTCAAGAGCCAGGGCGGGTTCGAGCTCCACTGGAGCCCCTACTTCCAATCCATCCACACCATGATCGACAACGACTTCTTTGGTCGCATCTATTACGCCGAGTGCGATTACTTCTCCGGCAACTGGGAGAAGTGGTACACCGGCTACCACTGGGTGAAGACGAGGGAGAAGGGCGGCTCGGCCCTGCCGGCGGCTGGCTGCCACGCCGTGGACGCCATCCGCCAGTTTGTCCGGTCGGACGCGGTGGAGGTCTTCGCCCAGTCCGGCAACTTCACCGGCGTCATGGAGTGGGACCCCACCATCCTCACCATCATTCGCTTCCAGAATGGCGCCATCGGCAAGGTGGGCTGTGTGCTGGAAGGGAATGTCAAGTACACCTTCAACGTGCGGCTGCACGGCGCCAAGGGCACACTGGTCAATGACCGCTTCCGCACCACCTACCTCGATCCGGGGCTGGAGGGCTGGGCCCAGTTTCCCACCATCCTGCCCGACACGCCGGAGGTGACCCACCATCCCTTCCCCGGGGAGATCAACGACCTGGTCGACGCCATCCTGCATGACCGCCAGCCCCTGCTCAACATCCAGGAAGACGCCAAGACCTACGAGCTGATCTTCGCCGCCGAGCAATCCGCACGTGAGGGGCGCCCGGTGAAGCTGCCACTGCCGAGGTAAGGCGCCCGCGCCGCTGCGGGCCGGCAGCGCGCGGACCCAAGGGCCGGCGGAACCCGAGGAGCCGGCCGGCACACGGGGAGTAATGCATGGCCCAGATCTACACGCGCCTCCATGTGCGCTGCATGGACCACCCGCACCGCGAGACCCAGCGCCGCTGCGACCGCTGCGGCCTGCCCTTCTGCGACGAGTGCCTGCAGCCGGACCGGCGCCGTCCCGACGGCACCCGTGACTGGCACTGCCGGACCTGTGTCGCCGCGCTGGCCGCGGCGCGGGCGCGCGCTGCCGGTGCCCGCACGTTTGGCGCCAGGCTGGGCCGCGCGCGCCGGGCCCTGGGCCTGATCATGGCCGGACTGGGCGCGCTGGGCCTGGTAGGGGCAGTGGTGGCGATGGCCCTGGCGGCCGCGCCACGCATCGTGCCGAAGATGGGCGCCCGCTCCGGCGCCGAAGGCCAGGCCACCTGCGGCGAGCTCACCCGTATCCGCTCGGTGGGGGCCATCGGCCTCGCCGGCCCGAGCGAGGTGGTGAACGTGCTGGCTTATCCGCACCGCGCTGCGGTCCGTCTGCTGGATGGCGCTAGCGGTACGGGCGGTTCCGGCCCGCCGTCGGACGCGTCCGGGGGTGACCTGGCGGCGCTGGTGGACGAGTGTGACACCGGCTGGCGGGCGGGGGCCGAGACCCGTCTGCCGGTCACGCTGGTGCTGGACATCAAGCGCGAGGAGCCGGTCTGGCTGCAACGGGTCACCCTCTGGCAGGATCCGGCGGCCCCGCGCAGCGCCTGGGTGCGGGACTTCCAGCTTCTGGCCTCGGCCACGGCCGATGGGGACGACTTCCAGCCGCTCTTGCTCGACCGGCCCACCCAGCTCCAGCCGTCGGTGGAGCAGCAGTGGTTCCAGGTGGTGCAGCCGCCCCCGCCGGGCGGCGTCTCGCCGGCCCTGCTGCCGCCCGAAGAGCGCGGGCGCTATGCCCAGACCTTTCCCGGCGTCATCCCCACGCGCCGCCTGCTGGTTCGCATCCTGTCTACCTATGCCGATGGCGAGGCGAGCCATCGATCGGGGCCCGTCGCCCTGGGAGAGATCGCCGCCTTCGGGGCGGACCTGGAGGTCGAGATCAGCGACGAGCGGACTGAATCCGGCAGCCCCACTGGCAACTACGCCTTCTCCACCGGCGTCCGCGGCCGCGCCGAGATACGGGCGCTCGCCGGCCGCCCCGTCACCGTCCTGGTCATCAACCGCAGCCAGGATGCTCACACCTTCGTCACCGGCGGCCAGGACCGCAACCTGTCCTTGCGTCTGGAGCGCGGCCAGGCGGCGTCCGGCGTGTTCATTGCCTCCAGCCGGCCCGGGGTCTTCGAGTTCTCCTGCACCCTCCCCGGCCACAGTCTCAAGGGCCTCAAAGGCGCCATCGTCGTCCGCTAGCCTGGATCATTCATGAGTGGAACCCCACCCCTCTCCCGTTGGGAGAGGGCGCTTCCTCCCTGTGGGAGTGGGTGAGGGCTCCGCCTGGAGCTCCCTCTGCCTCATTCCGTCTGGGACGCGACGCCCAGCCCTTCCAGCAACTCCGAGAGGCGCGCGGCGTTTCGCACGCCGTAATCCGAGTAGCAGTTATTGAAGACGACGTGCGTCTCTCTGGCTTCGGCGGCTAGCTCCCGCACCCGGGGCAGGAGCTCCTGGAGCTCCGCATCGCTGTACAGGTACCGGAACCGCTCCGTGACGCCGACGTCCTTCTTCGCCCAGTTCTCCGCGTTGCGCCCGTGCAGCCGGAGGACCGCTAGCTCGGGGTTGGTGACCGCCGTGATCAGCGGCACGCTGGAGCGAAAGCCCTGCGGCTCGTCCACGCAGACGTAGACGAGGTCGAGATCGGCCAGGAAGCGGAACGTCTCGCTGGCGTGACGATCGGCGAGCCACGACGCATTCCGGAACTCCACCGCCAGCCGGTCGCGGGGCAATAGCTCGCGGCACCGCGCAATGTAGTCCCTGTTGCCCTTGCTCAGGTGAAACCAGGGCGGAAACTGAAAGAGCACGGCGCCCAGCTTTCCCGCGCGGCGCAGGGGCTCCAGCGCGCTCTGGAAAGCGTCCCAGATCCAGCGCTGCGCCGGCTCCGGCAGATCTCTCAGGTAGACGTTGCGCTTCCCCTCCAGTTGCTCTGGCGGCAGACTGTCGCGGATCGTGGCCGGGAGCCGTTCCGGCGGGGCGCCGTGCGCGGTGAGGAGCGCAAAGGCCTTGATGTTGAAGGTGAACGACGGCGGGGTGCGCTCCGCCCACAGGGCCGCATTGCGCTCGGACGGGAGCGAATAGTAGCTGGAATCCACTTCCACCAGCGGGAACCGAGATGCGTAGTACTGCAGGCGCTGCTCCGCCGTCTTCACCTCCGGTGGGTACCATCCCGACCGGAGCAAGGTCGGGTCGGTCCACGAGGCCGTTCCAATCCGCACGCGCCGCCCCCGCGCGGCACCAGTCTCGTTCATAAGGCGCATCTAGAGTATGCCCGCTCGCGGTTCGGGGCGCCCTTCCTACCCCTGGTAGC
>DAOTTI010000254.1:0-28820 GCA_034437795.1 Chloroflexota bacterium
CTTCTCACGGAGTACCTCCTCCGCGCTGTAGCTCATCACGGCCGTCGCCGGCGCCCGCGCCTCATCCGGCGGCTCGTCCGGCGACCGCTCGTCAATGGCGGTCGCCGTCGCGGGGGCCAGGCGCCGGCCGGCCTCGGCCTGCTCTCCCTCCGTCTCCCCGCCCGGCTGGAGCGACTGCTCCAGGCTCGGCGGCCCCGCACGTCCCGCTTCGGCGGCGTCCAGCAGCGGCCGACCGGGCGGCCAGAACCGCGCGAATAGCTCGTCGAAGACCTCGCGCTGATCAGGGCGCGAGAGTAGGGTCGCGCGCGCGGCATAGTAGAAGTCGTCGCGCCGACGCAGGTCGAGCAGCGGCAGGGCGGCGGCCAGATCAGCCAGCCGCCCCGGGCCGGCGTCAATGCCCTCGGCCCGCAACGCCCGCCCAAACCGCACCAGCCGGTGCAGGAGCGCAGCGGCGACGGGCCCTGACAGGGTCTCTGCAGTGGGCAGGCTCGCCCCGGTCGGGTCTCCGCTCACAATATCTTCGGTGCTCACGGTACTCTAGAAACGCTTAGTGCTCACGGCATTCTGGGTGCGCTCAGTCCCCGCGCTGCCCTTCGCGCCCGCGGTTCTCTCGGTGATCGCCACGACGTCCGCAGAGCCGAGACCCGGTCGCAACGTGCCTTGCGCTCAGGCCATCCCGCGCTCACAGGAAGCAGCACGTCTTCGGCAAGAAGCGCTCGCCCGCACTCGTCACAGCCAGCGAGCAGTGCCCTCTCCTTCTGGGAGAGGGTCGGGGTGAGGACCCCGCTTCCCCGCGCCACGACCAGGAGCGACCGGCTGGGCAGTGACCGGCAACGATCGACGGTGCCTCGGCGCAGCCGGCGCACGACGGGGCTCGCTCACCGGGCAGGGGCGGCGCTCACTACGGCTCCCTCCTCCGCCGGCACGATGGCGGCGCCGGTGACCTCCGCCACCAGGGCAGCGAAGAGGCCCTTGCGGGCGCGCTCGATGTCCTCCTGGTGCTTCAGAATGCAGCCGAGCGTGGCCACCACCTCCGGCCGCCCTAGCTCGTCCACGCCCAGCGCCACCAGGGCCGCCGTCCAGTCCAGCGTCTCGGCGATCCCGGGCACCTTCCAGAGGTCGTGCCGGCGCAGGGCCTGGATGAACGAGCAGACCTGGCGGGCCAGGTGCTGCGGCACCGCGGGCACCTTGGTCGTGACGATCTGTAGCTCCTTCTCGAAGGTGGGATAGTCGATCCAGTGGTACAGGCAACGCCGCTTGAGGGCGTCGTGCAGTTCCCGCGTGCGGTTGGAGGTGATCACCACTACCGGCGGACGCTCGGCGCGGATGGTGCCCACCTCCGGGATGGTCACCTGCCAGTCGGAGAGCAGCTCCAGCAGGAAGGCGTCGAACTCGTCGTCGGCACGGTCCAGCTCATCGATGAGCAGCACCGGCGGGCGCTCGGCGCCGGCCTCGATCGCCTGCAGCAGCGGGCGCTTGATCAGAAAGCTGGGGCCGAAGATGTCCGCCGGCCGCGCGTCGCGCGCCGCCCCTGCGGCCTCCAGTAGCCGGATGTGCAGCATCTGCCGACTGTAGTCCCACTCGTACACCGCATGGGACACGTCTAGCCCTTCGTAGCACTGCAGGCGGATCAGGGGCGCGCCAGTAATGGCCGAGAGCGCCTTGGCCACCTCCGTCTTGCCCACGCCGGCCTCGCCTTCCAGGAGCAGGGGCTTTGGCAGGTGCAGCGAGAGGAAGATGGCCGTGGCCAGGCCACGGTCGGCGACGTAGCGCTGCGACTCCAGCGCTCGCAGCACGGCATCGACTGAGTCAAGGGTCGTGAGCGGGGCGCCGGACGCGGCGCCGTTTGGCGACGGGGATTCCCCCACGTTCGTGTTTGTAGTCGGCATGTCTGCCAAATCATAACGGGAGCATGGAAGGAAGCTCCGTGCGCCGCGCCATAACCTCCCCTCTCCCTTTGGAAGGGGGTCAGGGTGAGGGCTCGTTTTGGAGACCCCTCTCCCCCTGGTGGCCCTGCCTCCGGCGGGCACCCTGGGCCAGGGTGAGGGCTCCTAATTGGGCAAAGTGCCCCATCCCCAAAGGAAGAGGGTTAGGGTGAGGGCTCCTTGGCCAGTTCCAGGGTCTGGCGGCGCTGCAAGTGGCCCGGATCGCCCGCTGGGACTGTGTCCCTCCCTTTTGCAAGCAACGCCGCCTTCCCGCGGGCAGCAGCCGAATGCACCCCACTGACCAGCAAAGGATTTGGCTGTGGGCAGCGGCGCCGCGCGCCGGCAGCCCGGCAGGTCAGGAGACCGCGGCCTGTAGCTGCCGGAAATGCTCGATGGCCTTGTCGTACTTGAGCTCGTGAATGGCGCGTACGTCCCAGGCCACCAGGTCCATATACGGCTGCAGGAAATCGGTGAGCTCCGCCGGGTCGTCAAAGTCGACGATCAGGAAGCCCGCCCCGCCCCCGGCGAGGTTGTACCAGCCGCGGATGCGCTCGGGATAGTTCTTGCCCGCTTCGTGCTGCTCGAGGATCCGCTGACGGACCTCCTGGGCTGTCGTCCCCGGATACCACGTGAACGCGCAGTAGAAGAGCATGAGCTGCACCTCCGTTCGTGCATGTTGTCGCGCTGTCGCGCATCGTGTCGCGGATGCTGGCGCTCCGCGCGGGCCACGGGCCGCCCTGGCGGGTGGGCACCGGCCGCACCCTCGCCCGCGCACTGCAGAGCTGAGTGCTCCGCCCCACCTGCACGGCGCCGGGCGCCCGCCGCGAACAGCGGAGCTGAACGCCACCGCGTCCGGCGGCGCCCCTGGTCTGGCAAAGACCGTGCCGCCTGCGGATCCCGCTGCCACCCGGCGCCCCTGTCCCGACGGGTCGCATGTTCAACGGCTGCTGAGGGGTAGCCAACCCCTTCCGTGATCCCTCAGGTCAGGTCCGGAGTAGTCACCAGCGGAGCCTCAGCCTAACCCTCTCCCCAATGGGAGAGGGAACTCCTCGCCGGCCGTGAAGAACCCAGGCTAAGTCGGCGCTGGTATGTTCGTGCGGGACAGGACGGCCGGGCATCGATGGACAGGGCGGCGCGAACATACCAGCGGATACTTAGCCGGTCAGACTGCGCTCGTCCCGCCCTGTGCCGGGGCCAGGCGGAAGCCCGCACGATCCCTTGCCTTGCATCGTGCGCCTTCAACTTTGAACCCCGAACTGTGAACTCTGAACCTGGCCATGTGGGCACGGCTCTTGCATCAGGGTCCGGCGTGACCCCAGCAGCAGACCTGGTCAGCCGGCCGCCAGGTGAAGAACTGCTCGACCCCGCTGCGTCCGCGGAGGCGGCCGGCTTGCGTTATGTGACGGACGACGTGCCGGGGATCCGCCGCCGGCGCGCCGGCCGCGGCTTTGCCTACATCGGCCCCGATGGCCGGCCGGTGCGCGACGACGCGACGCTGAGGCGGATCAGGTCACTGGCCATCCCGCCGGCCTGGACGGACGTCTGGATCTGCCCTGACCCGCAGGGCCACCTCCAGGCCACCGGCCGCGACCGGCGAGGCCGGAAGCAGTATCGCTACCACCCCCAGTTCAGAGCGATCCGCGACGCCGTCAAGTTTGACCGCCTCATCGCCTTCGCTCGGGCGCTGCCGGCGATACGGCAGCGGCTGGCCCGCGACCTGGCCCTGCCGGGCGTCCCCAGAGAGAAGGTGCTGGCCACCGTCGTCCAGCTCCTTGATCAGACCCACCTCCGGATCGGCAACGACGAGTACCGGCGAGCCAACCACTCCTACGGCCTCACCACGTTGCGTGACCGCCACGCGAACGTCCAGGGCTCCACCATCCGCTTCCACTTCCGCGGTAAGCACGGCAAGGAGCACACCGTGACGGTCCGCAACCGGCGCCTGGCGCGCATCGTGAAACGCTGCCAGGAGCTACCAGGTCAGCGCCTGTTCCAGTACGTCGACGAGGCCGGGGTCCGGCACGACGTCGGCTCCGAGCACGTGAACGAGTACCTGCGCAAGATCAGCGGCGGTGACTTCACCACCAAGGATTTCCGCACCTGGGCAGGCACGGTGCTGGCGGCGCGGCTCATTCGCGAGGCCGAGCCGTGCGCCTCGGTATCACAAGGGCGACAGGTCGTGACGCGCACGATCGAGCAGGTGGCCGCGGCGCTCGGCAACAGCGTGGCCGTCTGCCGGAAGTGCTACGTCCACCCCGCCGTGCTCGACGCCTACCTCTGGGGGCAGGATGTCCCTGCCAGCGCCGCCGCGCTACCGCCGGAGCCGCTGAACCACGGCCTCTCCGAGGACGAGCAGGCGGCGCTGCAGTTTCTGCTCCAGCAGGCGGCGGCGCCTACTCCTCCTTCGAAAACTGCCGCGCCACGCGCCGCAGGCCGCGGCGAAGGGCCCGCGCCTGCGCGACATCGATGAGCGCGTCGACCAGCGGCGGGCCGCCATGGCCGAGGCCCTGGTCGTAGGCCACGAACCGCGCGAAGGCGCCGACCTGGCGTTCCGGCCCGTCCTCGACCAGATCGAGGTGGATGTCCTCCGTGAAGAATTGGATCGCCGCCTGCACGTGCCCGCGCGCCGGCGGCTTGCCGGCGCCGAATGGCGGGACCCCCAGCTCAGCCACTTCGCCGTCCTGGCCGCGGCCGCGGTAGGCGTGCAGCCACTCCCCCAGGCTATTGGCAAAGGCCGCGGCGCTCTCCGTCGGGAACCAGACGGCGGCGCGCAGCCCCGGGTGGTCGATGAACACCGCCGTGCAGCACCCGTCGCGGCAGCTCCCCACGTCGATCGACTCGACGATGCCTACGCGGTAGCCGATAAACGCCGACGGCCACGGCTCCTCATCGTCGCCTCCGCCGCCCCCGCCGTCATCGTCGTCGTAGACGTCGTCGCCCCCGCCGCCCCCGTCATCCGAGAGACGGCGCTCCTCGATGATGTCGGGGCGCTCCAGCACGGCCGCGCCGGTGCCCGAGCCGGACCCGGCCGAGCCGAGTACCTTGGAGAGCTCACGGCCCAACGACTCCAGCAGGCGGGCCAGGGCGTGGAGCGACGGATCGTCGGCCGGCTGCCCGGCCTCCGCTAGCCGGCGCGCCAGCGCTTGCTGGGCGCGGGGCGATCCGGCCAGCCGGCGCGCGGCCTTCAGAAAGGCCTCGGCCGTCTCATCGGCCGTGCTCGGCGCCGCCCCGCGACCGGACCGGCCGGCCGACTCGGCGTTGGCGCTGCGCTGGGCCCGCAAGCTTCGCAGCCATTCCTCGACGCGGGCCGCGGTGGAGTCGGCGCCGAATTCGTCGTCACGGCGGTTCTGACGTTCGTCCATTTCGTTGCTTCAGTCGCTTCAGCACAAGTCTAGCGCCCCGGGCCAGGACGTGATCGGCCGGCGGGAGCCCGCCGAGCGCTGCCCCCGCGCCCCGCGGCGGCCCGGGCTAGCGGCGCCACAGCAGGTTCAGGATCACGGTGAGCACGATGCTGATCAGGATGGAGGTCACCAGCGGGAAGTAGAACGTGAAGCCATCGCGCTGGATGACGATGTCGCCGGGCAGCCGGCCCACCACGGGGATGCGGCCGGCCACCAGCATCAGCACCCCGATCCCGGCCAGCACCAGCCCGAAGACGATGAACAGCTTGCCAAACGTCGTGAGATCAGGCATCGGTTCCGCTGATCCGCCGCACCTTGGCGTCGATCGCCGCCAGCAGGTCGTCGTACGACTTGGCGAACGCCGCTACGCCTTCCGTCTCCAGCCTGGCCGTGACCGCCTTGAGATCAATGCCGGCGCGCGCCAGGGCCTCGAGCTGCGCGTGCGCCTCCGCCAGGCCGTCGCGGATGGAGAGCCGGACGTTGGCGTGATCCAGGATCGCCTCCAGCGTCGGCGGCGGCACCGTGTTCACCGTGTGCGGCCCGATAAGCGGATCGACGTACTTCGTGTCCTTATAGGCCGGGTTCTTGGTGCTGGTGCTGCCCCAGAGCACGCGTTGCACCCGTGCGCCTCTGGCCTGCAACGCCGCCCAGCGCGGGCCGGCGAAGATCCGCTCGAAGCGCTCGTAGGCCACCTTCGCGTTGGCCACCGCAGCCGTCCCCCGCAGGTGTGCGGCCTCAGGAATCCCGTCCAGCAGCGCGTCGACTGCGGTATCGACGCGGCTGACGAAGAAGCTGGCCACGGAGGCGATGCGCTCCACGGGCGCTCCCGCACGCAGCCGCCGCTCCAGGCCGGCCATGAAGGCGTCGGTCACCGCCTCATAGCGGTCGACGTCGAATAGCAGCGTGACGTTGACGTTGATCCCCCGTGCCAGAGACTCCGTGATCGCCGGCAGGCCCGCCAGGGTGCCGGGGATCTTGATCATCACGTTCGGCCGGCCTACGGCTCGAAACAGACGCTCCGCGTCGGCGATCGTCGCGTCCGTGTCGTGGGCCAGCTTGGGCGAGACCTCCAGGCTGACGAAGCCGTCCGCCCCGTCCAGCCGGTCGTACACCGGCCGTAGCACGTCCGCTGCCTCCTGGATGTCCTGGATGGCCAGGGCTTCGAAGATCTCCGCCGGCGTCTTGCCCTGGCGCGCCAGGGCGGCGAGATCGGCGTCGTACTCGGAGCTGCCCGTGATCGCCTACTCGAAGATGGTCGGGTTTGAGGTCACGCCGAGCAGCCCCTCATCCACCAGACGCTGCAGGCCTCCCGAGCGGATGAGGTCGCGGCTGATGTAGTCGAGCCAGATGCTCTGGCCAAGCGCCTGCAGCCGGCGCAGGGCGTTCTCGGTGGTAGTGGTGACTGGTGCGGCGACTGCCATGGTCGACCTCCGCATTTTCCCTCAATTCTAGACGGCCGGCGCCGTGCTGCGACCGGCGGCGATCAGCCGCGATCAGATCGCCGTCCAGCCCCCGTCGGCGAGCAGGCAGGCGCCAGTGATCAGGCTGGCCGCAGGGCTGGCCAGGAACAGCACGGCGTTGGCCACCTCCTCGGGCGTGCCCAGGCGCCCGAGCGGGATACGGTGCAGGATGTCGTCACGGATCGCCGGGTCGGCCAGCGTGGCGCGGGTCAGGGGCGTCTCCACGAAGGTGGGGCCAATGGCGTTCACGCGCACGCCATGCGCAGCCCACTCCAGGGCCAGCACACGGGTCAGGTTGATGACGCCGGCCTTGGCAGCGCAGTAGGCCGCGCGATACGGATAGCCAATCACCCCGTTCTGGGACGCGACGGTGACGATGCTCCCCCGCCCGCGAGCCACCATCCGCCTGCCGGCGGCCTGGCAGGAGAAGAAGACCCCCTTCAGGTCCACGTCCAGGACGCGGTCCCACTCCTCCTCCGTCACCTCCAGCGCCGGCCTGGGGATGTTGATCCCGGCGTTGGCCACCAATACGTCAATCGGCCCGAGCTGCTCCTCCGTCTGGGCCATGGCCGCCTCGATCGAGGCCACGCTGGTCACGTCAAGGGGGACGGCCACGGCCCGCACCGCGAACGTGCGTGCCACTTCCGCAGCCAGGGCCCGCGCGTCATCCATGCGCGCCGGCAGATCGGCCACGGTCACGTGCGCTCCCGCGCTGGCGAACGCGCGCACCATGGCGCTGCCCAGGCCACCGGTCGCGCCCGTGATCAAGGCCACCTGGCCGTCCAGGCGAAACCGCTCTGTCACGCGTCCCTGCCTCTCTCTGCTCACTCGCTCATCACGGCGCCGTGCGGCCCGTGGGTGCGCAGACCCACTGATCCCAGCCCGATAAGCGTTCTGTCACTCCAGCGCTCCTGACATCGATCGACGTGAACGCTTTCGCAGCGACCAATAGGAAGCTCCAGATCGAAGCACGGGGCACACTCGCCACACGTGTGCCCGTCACCCTCTCACCCTGGCGAGACCCGCTGCCCTGCCTCCGTCGCGCCAGCGCGGAGGCGCTCGGCGACAGGCTCCACCAGCTTCAGGAACTCGCGCATCCACAACCAGCCGTCGTGCGCGCCACGGGCGGTGACCAGCAGACCGTCCACGACCACGGGAGCGGCGATGTACGTGGCGCCGGCGACCTCGGCGTCGAACTGGCACTTGGGGACGCAGGTGATCCGCCTGCCCTGGATCACGCCGGCGACGGCCAGGACTTCGATCCCGTGGCAGATCGAGCCGACGGGGCGGCCGTGCGCCACCATCCAGCGCACGGCGTTGAGCAGGTCCTGGTCGTAGCGGATGTATTCGGGGGCGCGCCCGCCGGAGATGAGCATGCCGGCGTACTGCTCCGGCTGGACGTCTTTGAAGGCGATGTCGGCCCAGAACAGGTAGCCGGGCGTCTCGCGGGTGATGTGCCACCCCTCCGGGCGCTCGTGCAGCACAAGCTGGTAGGCGCGCACCTCAGGCGCCGCCACGATGCACTCGTAGCCGGCCTCCATCAGGCGCATCCAGGGGTAGAGGGTATCGGTGGCCTCGGCGGCGTCACCAACGACCAGCAGCACCTTGCCCTTGGGCTGGATGGAGAAGCCGCTGCGCTCGGCTTCGGCAAAGCGATCGGCGCTGGAGATATGGCCGCCCTGGTGCTGGGAAAGGGACTGGATGGCCGCACCGGCCGCAGGGCCATTGGGAGAAGCCCCAGCGCGCCCGGCGCCGGACCCGCCCAGCCCTGCGCCATCCTGCCCGCGTGCCTCCTGGGTGCGGCCGCTCAGGGCGCCCCCGCCGGCCTGGCCGGAGGCGGAGCGAGCGCGCCGCGAGGCGGCCGACGCCGGCGGGCGCGGTGGCGCCCCGAGCGTCGTTCCCGCTGGATTGCCGTGCCGGTCGACGTCTTGTAGCGGCATCGTTCGGTGCTCCTTGCTGCCGGGCCGTGGTCGCACGCGATCGCGCGTGATCTCACGCCTACTTGCGCGCCATAAGCTTATCCCTCGCGGTCCATCTCGCACAACCAGGCAGCGAAGCGTCCCCGAAAGGTCCGCCTGGCGCTAGGCCACGGCCCGCGTTCCCGTCTCCGCGTCGGAGGGGGCGGCGGGGCCAGTCCCCACGGCCATGGCCGTCGTTCCCCCTCGCCGTGTCGGAGCGGGGGCGGCGGGGCCAGGCCGCACGGTGGGGCGGAGCGGGGCAGGGGTGCGGCGCGGCCCTGCCGAAGGGGGTGAGGTCCCGCCTCGACCCTCGCTATTGATCCACCACTGAGCCGTCCACATGCAGGCGCGTGCCGATGCGCCCGTGCACCCTGGGCGGGTACTTCTCCGAGGCGTCTGGCGCCAGCTCAATGCCGATGCCGGGCGCGTCGGGAATAATCAGGAAGCCATTCTCGCATCGCACCGCGCTCCTGACGATCTCGCTCTTGGGCGGCTGGTCCTCACCCCGTGGGTACTCCTGGATGGCGAAGTTGGGAATGCAGGCGGCGATCTGCAAGCAGGCGGCCGTGCTCACCGGCGAGAGCGGGTTGTGGGGGACGACCCCCACATAGTGGGCCTCGGCTAGGGCCGCGATCTTCTTCGTTCCCGAGATCCCGCCGGCCAGGCACACGTCCGGCCGCACGTACTGCACCGCGCCACGCGCCAGCAGCATCTGGAATTCGTGGATGGTGTGCAGACGCTCGCCGGTGGCGATGGGGATACTGATGTGCTGCGCCACCAGCCCCATGGCGTCAAAGTTGTCCGGCAGGATGGGGTCCTCGTAGAACATGGGGTGGTACGGTTCGATCCCCCGCGCTAGCACGACCGCCTCCGCTGGCGTCAGCCGGCGATGGATCTCGATGCACAGATCGACGTCGGTCCCCACCGCCTCACGATACTGGCGGACCCGATCGATCGCCTCACCGATCTTGGCGGCGTGGGTCTTGAAGTAGGGCACCTCCCGCGGTTCGTCCAGGAACGGCGTGAGGTGGCCCACGGCGGTAAAGCCGCGCTCTTTGGCGTCGATGCAGCCCTGGACCAGCTGCTCGGTCGTGCGTCCAAAGACGTGATAGTAGACGCGCGCCTTGTCGCGCACCTTCCCGCCCAGCAGCTCGTACACCGGCACGCCCAGTGCCTTGCCCTTGATGTCCCACAGGGCAATGTCGATGGCGGAGATGGCGCCCATGATGGCCGCCCCGCGGAAGTGGCCGGTGCGGTACATCACGTTCCAGTGGTGCTCGATCCGGCGCGGGTCCTGCCCGACGAGGTAGTCGCCGAACTTCTCCATCGCCGTCTTGGACGCCTCCAGGTGCCCCCACGTCCCCGACTCCCCGAGACCGGTGATCCCCTCATCGGTGTGGATCTGCACAAAGAGGTAGCGGTCGATCAGCAGTGGCTCCACGCGAGTGATCTTCATGGCGGCCATCACTGTAGCGCACGGGCGTCAGGTCCGGCGCACGCGCTCCACCGCCAGCAGGAGCTCGGCCAGATCGAACGGCTTGGGGACGAACCCGGCCGCCCCGATCTCCTGCGCCCAGCGCCGCGCGTCCTGGGCGGCCGTCATGACCACAATCGGCACGCGGATCCCGCGCTCAGCCAGCAGGCGGGCGAAGCCCCAGCCGTCCAGGACCGGCATACGCATGTCCAAGAGCACCAGCGATGGCCGGCGCCGTTCCACCTCCTGCAGCGCCTCCTGGCCGTTCTTGGCCGTCGCCACCGCATAGCCTTCGTCTTGGAGAATGTCCGTGACCGTCTCCAGGATCGCCGGATCATCGTCCACGACCAGAATAGGTTCCTGGGGGATCACGCCTGCACTCCTGCCATGGCCGCCGGCCCGCCCCGCTCCGGCGCCGCCGGCGCCAGCGGCAGCACCACGTGGAAGGCGGTGCCCCCGCCGGGGCGCGGTTCGGCCCAGATCCGGCCTCCATGTTGCTCGACGATCGCGCGACAAATGTACAGCCCAAGGCCCATGCCCGCATAGCGCCGGTCGTCTACGTTGCCGGCGCGGTAGAAGCGCTCGAAGATATGGGGCAGGTCCCCCGCGGGGATACCGATCCCCCGATCACGCACCACCAGGTGCGCCTGCCCCTGCTCCTGGGTGACGCTCACCGCAACCGGCGTGCCAGGCGGGCTGTATTTGATGGCGTTTTCCACCAGGTTCTCCAGGAGCTGGGTCACGCGCCGCCGATCGAACTCGCCTTCCACCGCGCCGTCCGCTTCCAGGGTGCATCGGTGCTCCTCGGAGTGAACGCACACGTCCCTGGCCACCTCCGTCAGGTCCACCCGCTCCCGTTCGCCCACGAGCCGGCCCTGCTCCGCGCGGGCCGCATCTAGCATCTCTAGCACCAGGTCGCGCAGGCGAATGGCTTCGCGGACGATGCGCTCCACCGCCTGCGGGTCAACCGGTCGATCGGGCGTGCGCTTGACCTGGCGCTCCAGCAGCTGGGCGCGGCCGATGAGCGTGGTCAGCGGCGTCTTGAGGTCATGCGCGGCCGCCGAGAGGAAGTCGTCCTTCAAGCGGGTCGCCTCCTCGCGGGCGCGTACCCGCGCCGCCTCGTCGATCAAGGCACGGCTCTCGAGCACCACCGCCGCCTGATCGCCCAGGACCTGCACCAGCTCCAGGTCCTCTTCCGCAAAGATCGGGGCGCGGGGCGCGTAGGCCACCAGCACCCCCAGGCGCCGCTCACCGGCCATGATCGGCGCCGCGATCACTGCGGTAGATCCGTACTGGCGGTAGAGCTCGGCGTGCTCGGGGTCGTCCCGCACGGCGTTGTCCGAGAAGATCGCCCGTCCTTCGGCGAAGGCGCGCCCGGCAATCGTCTGGCCAGGACGGACGATGAACGGGCCGGCTTCGTCCGCCTCCGCGTCGCGTGGCTGGAACACCAGCGCCTGCCGCTCTTCATCCCACAGCCCGATGACGGCCGCGGGCGCGCCCAGCGAGGCGCGGGCGCCCGCCTCGAGTGCGGCAATGATCGCGCTGGTATCCGGCAGGCGGGGCAGGCTGGACGCGCGACCAAGGAAGGCACGTAGCTCGGGGTCCTGCCAGGCGCGGCGCAGCCAGCCCGGCGTGGCAAAGCCGATGAGATACGCAACGCCGGACCCCAGGCCCGCCAGGCGAGAGATGACGCCGAACGCCGGCGCCGCCGGCGGCACCGCCGCACGCAGCCCCGCCGCAAGGATGGTTAGGCCCAGCAGCACGGACCCGGCCACCACGGCCTCCATCCGGCGCCGCGTGACGCCGGCCGACCGTCGCGCCTCCAGGGCAAACCTGGCGGCGCAGTAGCCCTCCAGGACGACGAAGTACGCCACCAGCGCCAGCACCAGCCACCGCGGCGGTGAAGGCATGAACGCGCCCAGCAGAAGCAGGGCCACGGCCAGCCCCGCCTCGGCACCGCGCAGGATGGCCTTCGGCACGCCGGCAAAGTCGTCCACCAGCCGCAGCAGCAGGTAGGGCAAGGCCATCACCAGCCCGGTGGTGATGGCGCGCGTGATGCTGCCCGGGGCTAGGTCCAGCGCCGCCGCCAGCCATTGCTGCCCGACCACCAGCGCCGTCGCGCCAAAGAGCAGCGCCACATCGACGTCGGCGCGGCGCCGGTACCGCAACGCGCCAACGACGACCACGCCAAAAACGGCCACGTAGAGCGTCTGAGTAAGGAGCTGAAGAAGAGCGTCTGCACTCATGCTGGCCAGCTACGCCGTGCGACCGCCTCTCGCTGATCCCTGCGCGAAGGGCGCAAGCCCACTCCCGCGCTCCTCGTGCCCATCGGCTGAAGCGCTGTGCGCCGCGATCAGTCGACCACATTAGCTTAGCTGATGAAGCCGACGGGGTCTAACCCCGATTGCACACGTCCAGCGAGGAGGTTCCCTTTCTCTGTGGGCCTGCGCGGTAGCAAAAACCTGCCCAGAAGACAGGATGACGGCGTCACAGGAGGGGTGGCTGCGCCCGGCTCCCCTTGGACCACACGGCATCTGGCCCCGGGGCGGCCGCAGGGGAGGAGGCTACTGTCCCAGCCATCCAGCAACGGCGCGCCGGCGGTGACGCCGCGGCTGATTGCCGAGTCCGCTCGGCGACCGCCACCACGGTACACCGTGCCCGACCAGCCCGCCGCCCTCACCGAGCGCGAGGTGCTGGCCCTGATCGCGCGCGCCTTGACCAACGACGGGATGCCCCAGGCGCTGGTGGTCATCCCCGCGACGGCCAGGACGCACGTCAGCCGGGTGTTGGGCAAGCTCGACGCCCGCGATCGTGCCCAGCGCGTCGCCATCGCCTACGAGAGCGGCCTCGTCCAGCGCGGCAGCAATTACTAGGGCCTGTCCAGACTGCTGCGTAAATGCGCAAATAAGGATGCTCATTGAAGACAGGCCCTGGCAGCGTACCCTCTCAGCACCTTACATACAGCACCTTACAGCAGCACGCTCAGCTGGCTCCGGCTGTGGGCGTCGAGGCGCTGGATGTCCGTGATGTGGAACCGGTTGGTATCGATGTCCACGAGCAAAAGCTCACGGGGACCCGGCCAGAGGACGGTATCCGACGTCCACTTGACGATGAACTCGCGCCGGCCGCGGTCGGTCTCGACGTCCCAGTACATCGTCCGGTACTCGTTCCGGATGGAGTTGATGCGCACGATCTCGGCGATGCGATAGTGCTGCTCCAGCTCTTCCTCGACCAGCCGGCGGGACCCAGGATCAAGCTGATCGGGGTCCTCGATCAGGCAGACCTCCTTATTCTTGGCGTCCAGGATGCTGATCCAGCGCTCCCGCTCGGACAGCGGAAAGGCGCGCACCACCTTGACCCGCAGCACGCTCTGCACCCCATCCAGGGTGCAGCGCAGCACGCCGTAGGGGCCACGGAAGAGGCACACGCGGCGCGGATCGACCGCCCCATCGGGGCGGAACGGCTCCGCCGTTGCCGCCTCCGCCGGCGCGCCCGGCTCCATCTCCGGCGGCGTCCCGCCATCGTTCGCGCCGGCCGGCGCGTCGGCTGTGCCCGTGAGTGAACTCGTCACGATGGGTCTCCTCTATGCCCTTGGCGGACCACTCGTTTCTTGGCGGATCACCGGGCCGGCCGCTCGGCGGGCAATCCGGCCCGTTCCAGCCCATTAGCCGTCCACGGCCACCGCCCGCAGCTTGTTCACTTCCGCCTGCATGTCGACCAGCTTACGGTAGATGCCGTGTCGCGCCAGGAGCTCCCCATGGGTCCCCATCTCCACGATCTTGCCCTCTTCGAAGACGAAGAGCCGGTCGGCGTTGCGCAGCGTGGAGAGCCGGTGCGCGATGGCGAAGGTGGTCCGCCCCTTGACCAGTCGCGCCAGCGCCTCCTGGATCGCCTTCTCCGTCTCCGTGTCCACCGAGGCGGTGGCCTCGTCCAGAATGAGGATCCGCGGATCACGCAGGATGGCGCGGGCGATGGAGATGCGCTGCTTCTCCCCCACCGAGAGGCGGCTCCCCCGCTCGCCCACCTGGGTGTCATAGCCGTCCGGCTTGCCGACGATGAACTCGTGGGCGTTCGCCGCGCGGGCGGCGGCGATCACTTCCCGCTCCGTGGCATCGGGCCGCGCGTAACGAATGTTCTCCGCAATGGTGCCATTGAACAAGAACGGCTCCTGGAGCACCACCCCGACCTGCTCGCGCAGGCACTCTAGCGAGATGTCCCTGATATCGTGACCGTCGATGAGCACGGTGCCGTGGTCGGGCTCGTAGAAGCGGCAGATCAGATTGACGAAGGTCGTCTTGCCGGCGCCGCTCTTGCCGACCAGCCCGATCATCTCGCCCGGCTGCACGTGCGCCGAGACGTCCTTCAGCACCGGCTTCGCCTTGTCGTAGCCAAAGGTGACGTCGCGGAACTCGACCTCCCCACGGATCTGGGGCAGGTGGACGGCACCGGGGCGGCGGTACTCCTCCGGCGGCGTGTCGATCACCTCGAAGACGCGCTCGGCTCCGGCGAGGGCGCGGCTCATCCAGTTGTAGATCTGGTTGAACCACTGCAGCGGGCCGTAGAGCAGCCACAGGTAGCCGATAAAGGCCACGATCTCGCCCAGGGTCATGCGCCCCTGCAGGACCGATTGCCCGCCGACCAGCCAGGCGATGTAGGCGCCCGTGCCGGTGACGAAGTTCAGGAAGGCGAAGGAGCCGCCCCAGACGCGGCCCTCGCGAATGGTGATCGTGGCTAGGTCCAGGTTGCGCCGGTTGAACCGCGCGATCTCGGCTTCCTCCTGGTGGAAGGCCTTGGAGACACGAATGCCGGCCAGGGACTCGCCCAGGTGCGCCGAGAAGAGGGCCCAGGCGGCCGACCAGCGGTTCCAGATCAGGCGCATGCGCCGGAAGAGCAGTCCGCCCCCTGCAATCACAAACGGCGCCGGCAGCAGGATGAAAAGGGTGAGCTGCCAGTTCATGGACAGCAGAATGGCCAGGATGCCTACCAGCATCAGGCTATTCGTGACCAGGTAGGGCAGCCCCTCGATCAGGAAGTAGTTCAGCATGTCCGTGTCGCGGGTGACGAGCGACATCAGCGCCCCTTGCTCGCGCCGGTTATGGAAGGAGAGCGGCAGCCGCTCCAGGGCGCGATAGAGGTCGGCCCGCATGTCCACCGTGACCCGCGTGCCCACCACCGCCGCCAGCCAGCTAGACGCCCACATCAGCAGCAAGGTGGCCAGGCCGGCCACCGCCATCCCCGCCACGTATAGCGCCAGCGTGGCCACGTCGCCATGGTGCGGCTTGTCTGGCCCGCCGGGGACAGGCGGCGTCAGCACCCCGTCGATGATCAGCTTCTGGAAGTAGGGCGTGGCCAGCTGCGCCAGCGTGCGGCCGCCCGTCGCCAGCGCTAGCAGCAAGGAGAGCCACCACACCGGCCGCATGTAGCGGGCGATCCGTAACAGAATGGCGCCCTTGCGCACACAGCGGGAGCAGGGGGCGTTCTTCTCCGCCAGCAGGCGCCCGCAGCGCTCGCACCGCAGCCGCGGGACGTCGTCGGAGACGGCGAAGGGCTTGCCTTGGACAAGCTGCTGCAGGCTGCGGGCCACCTCCGAGAACTTGGGGCCGAGCGAACTGGAGTACTCCACCAGCGCCACGGGGACGTTGCCCACGTAGGCCTCCAGGCGCCCGCCGCCGACCAGCGGCTCGGTCTTGATCTCGGTCAGCGCGTGGTAGGGCAGGCTGATGTAGCCGTCCACCACTAGGTCGCGCTCCTCCGGCGCGCCCGCTGACGGCTGGCCGTCTCTCTCCGGGGCGCCAGCCGTGGTGCCGGCGACGCGGGCGCGCCCGTTCGCCGGCAGGTCCTTGGCCTCGTCCGCCTGGTCGCCGTCGGGCAAGACCACCACGCGCTGGTTGGTGACGACCACCCAGCGCTGGCCAAAGGAGCCATCGGCTGTGACGTCACTCGCAACCGTTAGGAGCACGTCCTCATCCGCGCGGGCCAGCGCCCGCCAGCGTTGCTCGGCATGAGGGGGCAGGGGCTCTGCTAGTGGCATGCCTATCTCCTCAACTGTGGCCGCTGATAGGCCGCCGTCTGCGGCCACCGTCGGCCTGCGGGTCGTCGATCAAATAACCGGCGCCGCCGGTGGACGCCGGACCGTCCCGTGTCCGGCCAGTGTCCGGCCGCGCGCGGCCGCGGGGCGCGAACGGGCCTCGGCAGCCATGGGAGCCAAAGGGGGAACCGCCTGCGCCGGTGCGGAAAGCCGCCACCGGCTGGTCGGACCACCAGACGGCACGACGCGTGCGAACGCCGATCGTTCTCCTACGCGAACGATCTAGCGTGCTCGGCGGGTCGCCGCGACGATCATTGCAACTCCTCCTCGCCGGTCGCGGGGCCTGGCGCTCGCACACCTCAGACGCGAGCCGGCCCCGTAGTGCGCGATTGCCGCGCCGGGGCAATCGCAGATGCCTTCTACTCCATGGTGTACGCGGTGCCGCTGCGGCCACGGTCGCCACGGGCGGGCACCCGGCCCAGCGCGCCGGCGCCGGATGCCACGGCAGGCTAGCGCCACAGGAACCAAGACACTCTTCCGGGAACTATCACTCTACCAGAGGCTATATCGCGCCGCAAGGGTTGCTGAAGCCTTGCGGGCGCGCCCAGGACTTACGGATTAGCCGGCGGTGGGGACCTCACCCCCTAGCCCCCTCTCCGACACGGAGAGGGGGAACGCCGGCCACGGTGATGCGGCTTGGTCGCGCCGGGAGGGAGGAGAGACCCACCCCCTAGTGCTGTTTCAGACGACCTCTTTGGGAATGCAAGCCCGTGCACCAGGGAAGGCAATGCCAAATCGCTGGCCTGATGGTGCACTAGCCTCTCTCCGACACGGAGAGGGGGAACGCCGGCCACGGAGAGTGCTCTTACTCACAGCGGCCCCGCCGTCCCCTTTCCGACGCGGAGAGGGGGAACGCCGGCCATGGTGGTGCGGCCTGGTCCCGCTAGCTCCGGCCGGCCCCGCTGCCCCGGTCTGTTGCGTCGCGCCAACGGCCCATCTCCGTTTGGGAACCCGCCGCCTGTGGCCATGGCGCGGTGCAGGTGAGCCTCCGCCACGGGCGAGCGAGACGCATGCCACTGGCCCATTTCGGCCCCGAGACGTGCCCTCACCGGCCGCCCCTGCGACAATCGTGGTGCACGTCGACCCATGCGCGTCCGCGATCGCTCCACCACCGACGCCCTGGCCGTGCCCCCACCGGGCCCCCGCGGCTCATCCCGCGCCGCCCCGCCACCCGTGCCATTTGGCGAGCACCTGCAGGCGGCGCAGGCCAGCGCCGTCCGCCATGACCTGGACCGGCTCTACCTCGACGTCGAGGAGGAGGGGCGCTGCTTTCTGGCCGACCCCACCCCGGAGACCCTGGCGCGATACAAGGCGCAGGTGCGCCAGTTCATCGCCTTCGTCGTCAGGAATGGCCTGAAGCTGCGATCCTCGCTGACCGCCCGTGAGCTGCACCAGATTGTGGAGCGCGTGGACGAGGAGCTGCTGGCGCTAGCCGACGCGTTGCTGGCGCGCGAGCGCCCGCTCCTGGACATCGCCTCGCGGGTCGACCAGATCAACGGCATCCTGCTGGACCTGAAGGCCTGAGCGCAGCCCGCCGGTCATGCGCGGGGCAACGGCAGGCACGCAGGGTGGGCAGAGCCAGCGGTCGGTGGCGACGCCTACACCCTGCGCCAGACCATCACGTTCGCCAAGGCACGCAGGGTGGGTAGAGCCAGCGGTCGGTGGCGACGCCTGGTAACCAACTGCTTCCGACCACCGGCCTACCACCGGTGCGGCGTGCCGGGATGCGGGCGCGCCCCGTCCCAGATCACCACCTGCGGATTGGCCCAGCCGGCCCAGTCAAACGTCGGGTCCTGGGCGGGATCGGTCCGCAGGATCAGGCGCACCTCCTGTCCCTCTAGCTCGCGCAGGCTGACCCACTCATCCAGCCACAGCCGCTCTTCGCTGCGCGCCCGCGGGTTGACGTGCCGGTCGAGCAGCCGGCGCCGGGCGCTAGCGGTCTCCGCCTCGACGATGAAGCGCACGCCGTCGCCGGTGGGCGTCAGCCACGTCGTGGGGTCCAGCCCCAGGCCGGCCTGGAGGTAGGCGTTCGCCGGCACGCGCAGGCGCACGGCCACCTCGGCCGGCGGGTGCAGGTAGAGCCACCGGCGCTCCTCGCCGGCGATCTCCATCCGCCCGACATCGACGAACGGAGGGAGCGCCCCGCTGCCGGCGCCGATAGGAGACCGCGTCTCTGCGCGCGACTCCGCCACCAGTCCGGCAATGTCCAGCACCACGCGGGCGGTCTGGGGGAGCGCCGGCTGGGGGCGCGCGCCCAGGCGCGACGTGGCCGCGGTACAGCCGGCGGCTCCCGCTATCGCCGCGGCCGCGAGCAGCGCCCGGCCCACCCCGCTCAGGCGCGCCCTCCCCTGGCGCCTGGTCGGCCACCAGCTAAGGGTCCAGACTGCCAGGCCCGCCAGCGCGCCGGCGGAGATGGCCGTAGCCACCAGGCGCACTGGGGTTGCGCCCAGCCGCACCTCAACGTCGTGCCGGCCGGGAGGCACGTCCACGACCATGAAGCCCAGCGACGCCTGGAGCCGCTCGTCGAACGGCGCCGGGCCCACCGCCACTGGCGAACCGTCCAGGTAGGCGCGCCAGCCGGGGAAATAGAGCTGGTGAAAGGCGATGGTGGCCGGCGTCTCCGCCTTTACCCCCGCCAGGATCCACCCGTCGCGGCTATGCACGCGCGTGACGTCGGCGCGGCCCTGGATCACGCGGACCAGCCCCGCCTGCCAGCCGGCCTGGGGATAGGCGACCTCGTAGACCTGAATGCCCCGGCGCACGCCGGGCGCATAGTCGGCCCAGGAGACAGACCGCGGCAGGAACTCCCCGCTGGACGTCGTGCCGGCCCCGTACCGGTCGTACTCGAACGCCGCCAGCATGCGCTCGTCTACATCGTGGGCCGGCTCCTGGCCGAGCTTGACTGGCCGCCCCGCCAGCGCCCCCCAGGCCAGCAGGCCGACCAGCGCCACCGCCGTTAGGCGCACACCCCAGGCCACCCCGCGGCCACCGGACGCGGCGCTCACGATCGCGCCGGTGGCCACCGCCAGGCCCAGGGCCAGCGGGCCATAGAACCGCCAGGGGAACTGCACCAGCGGCAGCAGAGGCAGCCGTTCCCATAAGGGCGCGGACCAGGTCGTGCCCATCAGCCAGCAGGCGGCTGCTGTCAGCGCGCCCCACGCCGCGAGCGCCAGTGCGGACACCGGCCCGCAGCGCGTGCCCTCAAGGCGAACGTCAGCGTTGCGCCGGAGCCGGCCGCCGCCGGCCGGCGGGCGCGTCTCCACGTGGGGGACGCCGGGGGAAGGGTAGATGGCCCCGTCGTCGTTCGGGCGTGGCGCCGCCGGATGAGGAACGACGGTCGCGGGCGTGGCGTCCGCGTCCAGGCGCCGGTGGAGCCACCGGCGGCGCAGCCAGGTGGCGAGCGTGCCGGCGACGGCAAAACACCAGAGCAGGAGCTGACCCAGGCTGATCTTCTCGGGCAGCCCCCGATCCAACGCCGCATAGTCGAACGTCAGCGCCAGGTCGGCCGGACCGGCGCGGGTGTGCGGGTAGGTGGGGGCGGCGGTGCCTCGCGCTGGCGCGGAGACGTCGTACAGCCAGGTGCGGTAGTCGTAGATCCCGCCCCGCAGCAGGTCGAGCTGGACGTGCCCCGACTCGGCCAGGGCCGGCAGCCAGAAGAAGGCCGCCAGGGCGAGCCCGGCCCCCACGGCCACTGCCGACCGCAGGGCCGGGCGCACCACCGGCCGGCGGGTGAGCGCCAGCATGGTCCACCAGCCCCCGAGGACCGCGAAGGCCAGCAGGCTGGAGATGTTGTGGGTCAGCAGCAGCGCTGCCGCCAGGACGGCCAGGGCCAGGGGCCAGCCGCCGCCGTCGTCCCAGGCGCGCCAGGCGGCCAGCAGGAGCCACGGCAGCAGGCCCAGGGCCAGCAGCTCCGGCAGGGCCCCGCGGATGTAGAGGTTGGTGATGAACGGATACGGGGCCAGGAGAAAGGCCGCCGCCGCCAGCAGCGCCCCGTCCGTCCGTCCGCCGCACGTGGCCCGAACGAGCGCAAAGGCGCCGGTCGTCGCCAGTGCCACACCGAGCACCCCCGTCCATTGAAAGCTGGCGTAGACGCTCAGCCCCAGCCGGTGCAGGGCGGAGGCGACGTAGTACATGCCTGGGGCGTAGTAGTTCAGGAGTGGATAGCCGTAGCCCAGGTAGAGGTCCGGCAGCCAGCGCGGATACCACTGCCCCCGCGACAGCGCCGCATCGATCACGTAGATGCGGATCAGATGGTTCGGCGCGTCGGCGATGTCGTTCCAGTTCAGGTCGGGGCGCAGCCAGGGCCACACCACGGCCAGCGCCAGCCCCGCCAGGACCGCCATCGGCCAGAGCGCAGCGCATCGGCGGGCCGCCACAACGCCGGCGGCCCGGCGCACCGCAGGCAGCGCGGCCGCCGTTCTGTGCGCCGGGCCGCGGCCCTGGCCGACGCTACTCCCTGGCAATGGGAACTCCTTTATCGCCACCGGTACACTCCGCGGAACGGCTGGGACCATCGTGTGGATGCACTTCGACCGGCCTGGCGGAGGGGGCGCCGGCGCCGATGGCTGGACCAGCGCCCCGGGGTGGCGGGATGTTATGCGCCATCACCTGCGGCGGGGGAGCGCCACCTGGTGGTGCCTCGGCCTGCTCACCGCGCTGGCGCTCACCACCCCCGCCTGGCTCCCCTGGCTCGACCCGCGGCAGAACCTCTGGGAGGTCGACGACGCCAAGAACCACCTGCTCCGCCTCTACGTCCTGGAGTGGCTGATCCGGCACGGCGTCTGGTACCCGCGGTGGGTGCCGGACCTCTTCGGGGGCTACGGGTACCCGCTCTTCAACTACTACGCGCCGGGCTTCTATTACCTGGCGCTCCTGCTCAAGGCCCTGCTCCGCCTGGACTTCTGGGACGCCTACCGCGCCGCCGGCGTCGCCGCCGCGCTGCTGGCCGCTGCTGGCGCCTACGCCCTCAGCACCACCCTGTGGCAGCGCGCCTCGGCCGGCGTGCTCTCGGCTGTAGCGCTCCTGTCCGGCCCCTACGCCATCCAGCTCAACCTCTTCAAGCGAGGGGACATTCCCGAGGCGCTCGGACTGGCCCTCATCCCCTGGCTGCTGCTCGCCATGTGGAAGCTCTGGCACGCGTCCGGCCAGGGTTCTCGCGCCGCCACCGGTCCGAGGCGCGGGGTGGGTTCCCATGCCGCTGCGGCTCTGGTCCCGTCCCCTGGCCCGGCGGCGCCAGTGGAGCCCCAACGTGGGACCGCGGCCACGCTGGGCTGGCTGCTCGCCGTCGTCGGGCTGAGCGTCGCGGAGATCCTGGCGCACAACCTGACGGCCCTGGCCGCGGCCGTGCTCAGCGCGATCTGGGTGCTGTATCTGCTCCTGGCGCGCCCCAGCGTTCGGGCATTCGCGCTGGTGGCCGGCGCGGGGCTGCTGGCCGGCGCCCTCACCGCCTTCTTCTGGCTGCCGGCGGCCGTGGAGGGCAGCGCGGTGCAGCTCGAATGGCTGCGCCGCGGCGACCTGGACTACCGCCACTGGCTCCTTGATCCCGCAGGCGCCACGGGGCGGCAGCAGTCGCCGGACAACCGGCAGACCAGGACCGGCCTGCTCGACCTCCACCTGCGTTACCCCCACCAGCTCATCGCCACTCCCAAGCCGGGCCTCGCCCAGGCCACGATCGCCGTCCTCACTATTACGGCCCTGGCGGGCGCCGGCTGGCGCAGGGTGCGCCGCGGGGCAAGCCGTCCTTTCCTGCCGCCAGCCTCGACGTCAGGGGGTGAGAGGATCCCGCTCAGCGCCGCCGTGCCGCTCCTGGCCGTGGCGGGGACCTGCTGGCTGCTCACCTTCACCTTTGCCGGCCCCGTCTGGGAGCGTGTGCCCCCGCTGCAACTGGTGCAGTTCCCGTGGCGCCTGCTGGGACCGTCTACCGTCTGCCTGGCCATCGCCGCCGGCGCGGGCGTGAGCTGGCTGCTTGCCCGGCTTACTCGGCTCCAGTCCGCCTGGGGGCGCCCCCTGGAATGGCTGGTGGCGGGCGCGTGCGCCATGCTGCTGCTGGCCCATGGGCTGAGCGACCGGCAGTTCGCCTTCGACAGCGCGCCGTCCCGCGAGATTGACGGTCGGGCGCTGGTGGCCGACGAGACGCGTGATCGCTTCGGCATGGGCACGACCTCCGGCCGCGAGTTTCTCCCGCGTGAGGTGGAGCTGGCCACCTATACGTCCGGCCAGCCTCGCGGGCGGGACGTGTTCGAGCGCCTCTACCCGGAGAGCGAGTGGTCCGGCGGGTTGTTTCTGCCGCTGGCCGGCGACCTCCGCCTGCTCGGCTGGCACGCTCAGCCCCTGCGCATCAGCGTGCGCGTCGCCAATGATGGCGCGGGCGTGGGCCGGCTCGGGATCCGCCAGACGCGCTTTCCGGGCTGGCGGGCCTGGCTCGACGGCCGCGTGGTGCCGGTGCAGGCAGCGCCGCTGGTCCCCGAGCAGCAGGCCACGGCCGGCTTCATGGTGGTGGACGTGCCGCCGGGCGAGCACGTCCTGGCGCTCGCGTTCGGCCCCACGCCACCTCGCCTGGCGGGGATCGCGCTCTCCGTGGCGGCGGCCCTGGCCGCTGCCGCCGCGCTCCTATGGGAAGTGCGCCGCCGGTGGGGTCTGCCACCCCTGCCGGCTGCCGGCGCCTGGCTGGCGCTGGCCCTGGCCATCGCCTATCTAGCCTGGCGCGGCGTCCGCCCCATGGTCCCGTCCTTTGCCGCCGTGCCGGTCCCGCCGGCTCAGCCGAAGGATGGCGTGTGGGGCCGGCACGCTGCGCCTGGCGCGGGGACGCTGCTCGTGAACCTGGCCGAGGCCGTGCGCGCCGGCCAGGCCGTGATTGCTGACCCAAGCGGGCAGCCGGCTCGACCGGGCTCCTTTGTGGACGTTCGCCAGCTTACCGTCACCGACGAGGACGACCCCGGTCGCGGCGTGGCCGGCACGGCCCGCAAGCAGTGGCTCTACCTGCACCCACCGGCAGAGGTGGCGGTCGATGTGGCGGTGCCACGCGGGCGAGAGGTGTGGTTCCAGGCGGCCCTGGCGCTCGACCCGCAGGTCTGGACTGCCTCGCTGGGCGACGGTGCCAGCTTCCAGGTGCTGGTGGCCCCGATTCAGAACGGCCAGCTGATGGGGCCGACGGAGACCCTCCTGGACCAGGCCGTGATCCCCCGCTCAGACCGCGGCCAGCGCCGCTGGCTGCCGGTGGAAGCGGACCTGTCCCCGTGGGGCGGGCAGACGGTGCGCCTCACGCTTCGTACCTCCCCGCGCCAGGACTTCGCCTTTGACTGGGCCGGGTTCGGTAATCCGATGGTGGTCGTGCGCCACACCGGTCGCGTGCGAGCGCCCGAGCCGCGCGGGGCCTTGCGCGCGGCAATAAGCAGCGACGGGGCGGCGGTGCGACCATTCCGCTATCGTGCGCCCGACGACTCGTCCTGCCGGCCTGCGGCGCCTGCGCCCAATGGGCCGCAGGGCCGGCGCGTTCGGCCGGCCTGCCCCGCGATTGACGGGCTCGTGCGTCCGGGCGTCAGCGGGCTGTGGGGCCACCTGCTCGCGCCGAACGAGCGCCAGCGGCACCTGCCGGCGCCGCGTCCGGCGCCAGCCACGCCCCGGCGCCCAGAGCCAGGGCCAGTGTGAGCAGCAGCGCCAGAGCCACCGGCCCCAGCACGGGGTGCAGGTACAGGACGTAGAGGTCGAGGCCGCCAGCGCCGTCGAGCAGCCACTGTCGCAGCAGCCGTAGGTGCGTGGTGATCCCGGTGAAATACGGCAGCCACGTCACGCGGATGTAGTCAAGGTCGTGGGCCCAGTGGTCCTGCCAGCCACGATTGAAGTCGATCAGCACCGCCAGCGCGTTGGCTCCGACGCTCCAGGCGGCCGTGCCGCCCAGCAGCAGCCAGGCAAACGGGTTGGGGCGGTGGCCGGCCAGGCGGCGCCAGAGCGCCGCCAGTGGCAAGGCCATGAACGGCGCCACGACCAGCAGGTAGCGCGGGCCCCAGGTGGCGTAGCCGCACCACGTGCTTAAGCTGCCGTAGTAGACGATCGCCAGCCCGCAGATGGCGCCCACCGCGAGCGCCTCCGCCCTGTCCTCCCACAGCCAGACCAGTGCGGCCAGCCCCAGCAGCATCAGGGGCGTGTGCGCCAGCAGGCCACAGCCCGGGCTAAAGAGGATGCCGAACAGCCCGTACCAGGGCTTCTCCGCCACAGTGGACAGCGTGCCTTCACCGGCGTAGCCGACGTCCAGCAGGCTCCCCGTCCGCAGCAGGTTGTAGCCCAGCACCAGCGGTACGATGGTGGCGCCCGCGCCGCCGGTGAAGAGCAGAACGGGAAAGACCCGCCCTCCGGCAACGCCAGGCGCGGCCGGCGGCCGTCGCCCGGCGAGAGCCAGCAGGGGGATCGTAAACAGGAGCGCCTCGTATCGTGTGGCCACGGCCAGCCCGGCCATCACGCCGGCCAGTAGCAACCAGGCGCGGCGCCGACGATGGGTGATGGCTCCTGTGGCCCGCGCCAGCCCCCACAGGGACGCCAGCAGCAGCCCGCCGGCCAGGGTCATATTCATCAAGGTCTTGCTGAAGGGCCAGGCGAGGCTGCCGGCGCCAAACGCCCCCGCCGCCACCAGGGCAGCCCGCCGGTCATAGCCAAGATCCCGCGCCAGCGTGAACAGCAGCGCCGCGACGGCGGCCGTCACGACGGGATTGACCAGCAGCGGGACCAGGGGCAAGGCGCGGTTCTCAAAAGGGAAGGCCTGCGTCGGCAGATCGGGGCGCTGGCCCAACCATCGGCCGATCGCGTAGACGGGAGCGGCCAGGAGCGAAGGGACGATCCCGTACTTGCTGTAGACGAAGCTGGGCCGGCCGTCGCTACCATCGCCGGCCGGCCTGGGACCGGCCAGGTAGTGCAGCGGGTACGGCTCGCCGTCGAAGGCGGCCGGCACGCCGTGGTGCACCAGGCCGGCTGCGGTGGCGTAGATCGTCCACTCGTCGGGGGTATAGAGGTGGCCCCCCGCCGACGCCAGATACAGACAAAGAGCGGCACCGAAGACCATCAGCGGGCGGCCGGCAGTGCTCGCCAGCCGCGAGAGCAGCCGGAAACGTCGCTCGAGCATTCGGAGCGCCACCAGCTCGGCCGCCACCGCGGCCAGGGCGAGCACGCCGGCAAGCGCGGCCGCCCGCAGGCGAGGCCAGTGGGCGAAGTAGTGATTGGCCTCCGGCGAGGCGACAAGGAGCAGGACGATGGCCCAGGCCAGCCAGAGCGGGCGAGCGGCGCGCTCGGCCATGCGCACCGGCGCCGGCTCGCACAGGATGCGAGCCAGGCCGACCAGCAGGCCGAGGCCGCTGGCCAAACCGGCCAGGGCCAGCGCGGCCGGGAGCAGCCAGGCGAGGCTGGCCCCGGGGTAACGCTGCCCGGTGGCGGCGTTGCCGGCCAGCCAGGCGAAGCCAATCCCCACACCCAGGATGCGTCCCCAGGCCGGCCAGTCGAATGCCTGCCGGCCAGCTCGCGCCTGCTGAGCGCGCGCCCATGCGGTCACGGCAGGGCGCTCCTTGCGCCAGCCGCTGCGGCGCCGGTCCCGCCAGCGCCGGCGGCCTGGCCAGGGCTCGCCATTACTGCGCCGGTCCTACCGGCCACAGGCGCCGCCAGCCGCATGTCAGTCCCCGCCACTGGCCATCACACTGTCTTCCGGCAGTGCGGCGCGCGGATTGATGACCAGGTGCCTCATGGGGTTGCCCTCACCACCCGTCATTGTCCGGTGCACTCGGCCGGCTGATCCGGCGCGCGGACCGTGACGACGTACTCGAGCGGGCTCACCCCCGGTGGCGTCATCTCGTCGAACCAGATGATCTTCTCCGCCACCATGGAGATTAACAGGCGGTACTGCCCGGGCGCCGCCGGCGTGGCGATCTGGCCGGAGAAGCGGTAGGTCCCCCCAGGGGCCGTGTCTTCGCCCAGAAAGACGCGCCCGCCCAGGTCAGGCAGGGCCTCCACTCGCCCATCACTGGTGATACGTGACCAGCGGTAGCCCAGCCGGATCTGCCCGTCCCAGAGCGTCCGGCCCACGTTCTCAGCCAGGATGTCGATGGTGACCGGCTCGCCGGCAAAGACGTCCTGGCGCACCGCCACCGGCCACAGGCGGGCGGCCAGCCCCCCGGGCGCCTCGGCCACCTTGAGGGGCGGCTGCCCCGCGCCGGCCTGGACCTGCCACGCTGTCCAGTGGCGCCCGTCGATCTCCGCCGTCACCTCGTATGGCCCCGGGCGCTCGGGCGTGAAGCTGTGGACCGCCAGCAGGCGCGACGCGCCCTCCGCCAGGAAGGTGGGAAGGACCACCCGGCGCTCGACGACAAACGGCCGGTCCGTCGGCGGAAGTCCGAGCAGGCCGAAGGAGAGCCGGCGGAGCAGCGCCTGGCGCCGCCCCGCCGCCGGCGCCCCGTCCTGCCCCGACGCCAGCGGGCGCCAGGTCAGGCGGACGGTCCGGAAGGGGGCCGCCGGCTCGGGCTCCTGGAGCCAGATCCGGCTAGGGTCTTTGGCCGCGACGTCGATCAGCAGGGTGGTCCCTGAGCCGGCTGGCACGCGGCCGTTGCGCAGCGCGCCGTGAAGGGCGTCCAGCCCCACCTGAATGCCGGCGGGCCGCGGACCCAGGTCGGCCACGATGGTGCCGTCGTGGGCGAAGAGCGAGCGGGCCTGAGCGGGATCAGCCAGGGCGCAGGCCCACCAGCCCCGCATGCGCTGGTCCATGATCGCCTGCTCCAAGACCACGTAGCGGATGCCGCTGGAGCGGAACACCCGCAGTGCCACGGGTACGTCCTGGGGCGAGGCGCCGTCGGCCAGGCGTTGCAGGTCCCAGTAGGACGCGGGATAGATCCCCGACGACCCATTCACGATCCGGAAGGGCCCCGAGGTGAGGGCCCAGTACATCCGGCGCGATTCCGGCCAGGGGTCCATCGGCGCCTCCACCGGCAGGAAGATCATCGGCGCTGGGTCCAGACGCTTGAGAAAGGCGTTGACGGGGGACGTGGGCGCCAGAATGTCCAGGGCGTACGTCTCCAGCGGGGCGTGGAGCGGTTCCAGCGCCAGCGCCAGGACAGCGGCCGCGGCGGCCCACGCCGGCCATCTCCTGGCCCCTACCGTGCAGCGCGCGGCGCTTCTGATCGCCACTACACCCAACCCCGCCAGCAGCGCCAACCCAAGCACCATCAGGTAGGAGAACCGCGACACGGCGCGCAGGGCGCGAATGGGCGGGAACACCTCATGCAGCCAGGCGAACGGCAGCCGGATCCCCGTGGGCCGGTCCTGCCATATCAGCTCCGGACCCAGCGAGAGGACAAAGCCCCCGAGCACCGCCAGGGCCGCGGCCGCAGCCGCCGCCTGGCCACAGGGGCCCAGCCGCGCCCTCGCCCGCGCGGACCAGACCAGCCCGAGGCCCGCGAGCGCCGGCGCCGCCAGGCCGGGGAAGAGCGCCACGCGCTCATGCGTCTCCTGGGACCGCCGGCCCTGCTCCGCCAGCCAGCCGAAGTGCCACACGCTCCCCGGCAAGGGCGCCAGGTAGTCGAGCGGCTCGGCCGCATACCACCGCGTGTGCCAGATGGTGCGGGTCTCGCTCCATTTGCGAGGCACCTCGAAGTACCCCTGGATCACCGGCAGGAAGGGCAGCGTCGCCAGCCCAACGGCCACGGCGGCGCGTGGGGCGTGCCGCGCCAGCCAGCGCCAGGGCAGAACGCCCCACAGCGCTGCCGTCGCCAGGAGCAACAGGGCCAGTGGGGCGCCGATGAAGGCGCTGTAGATGTGGGTGGCCAGCGCCAGCCACAGGCCGGCGGTGGCGGCGGCGAGCTTCCAGGCCGCCGGCCGGCGCAGGAAGCTGAGCACCGCCCAGACCATGAGCGGGACCCCCCAGGCCATGGTCCATTCCAGTCCGGGATAGAGCGTGAGCTGGGGTAGGGCGAAGGTCCAGACGATCCCTGCGCCGAGGGCCGCTGGCCGGTCCTGCAGGACCTCAAAGGCGGCACGGTAGGCGAGCCAGCCCGTCGCCGCCAGGCCCAGCAGGTGCGCCAGATTGAGTGCCAGCACCGGGTTCCCTGTGACCTGCGCTACGGGGAAGTAGACGGGCAGGCCTCCGAGCACCAGATTGGTGAAGAACTGCGCTCCGGGCAGGCCGTAGAAGATGAAACCGTCGAAGAAGCGCGTCGGATCGTGGAGCAGGCTATAGCGCTCCCATTCGAGGCGCGTCAGCACCTCTCCCGGGTCGTGCAGCGAGTAGGGGAGGTGTGTCGCGAGCTGGATGGCGAGCGGATAGGTGTGCGCGATGGCAAGCACGAGGAAGCCCCCGACGCTCGCCAGCTCTCGCGCTCGGGCCGCGCGCGGCCGGTTCGGTCGCCACATTGCCTGCCAGGCCCTAACCATAAACGATGCGCCCTCCCCACCTGGCGCCAGTGGAGAGGGCGCGCTGTAGCCGTGGCGCCCCCGATCAGAAGTGTCCGTCCAACGGCGGCGCGGCCGCGCGGCAGGCCGGCATGAC
>DAOTTI010000255.1:0-18639 GCA_034437795.1 Chloroflexota bacterium
GCCCCTCCTGCCGGCTCATGAGGGCGTCGGCAGGCCCGTCCGCGCTGCGCAAGAGCGTGGACAGCAGCGCCATGCCCAGATAGATCAGGACGTAGGCGCCGTAGCGCCCCAGCCACCCGAGCATGGTCCGCTACAACGGTAGCGCGCCTCGCTTACCGGCAAGCCAGGACTGGATGACGCTGCCCAGCTCACGCGCCGAGCAGCGCCGGCGCGTCGCCGGCGGCAGCGACCGCAGGAAGCTCTCGCCGTAGCGCTTAGCGAAGACGCGGCAGTCCAGGATCGCCACCACGCCCCGATCGGTCGTGCTGCGGATCAGGCGCCCGAACCCTTGCTTGAGCCGCAGGATGGCCTGCGGCAGCGCGTACTCGTTGAACGGGTCCTCGTACAGCTCCGACCGCGCGGCAAACACCGGATCGCTTGGCACGCTAAACGGCAGCTTGACGATCACCAGGCAGCTCAAGGCGTCGCCCACCACGTCGATCCCTTCCCAGAAGCTGCTCGTCCCCAGCAGCACGGCATTGGGCGTCTCGCGGAAGCGTTGCAGGAGCTGCTGCCGCGGCCCGTCCAGCCCCTGCCCCAGCACCACTAGCCCGCGCAGCCGGCGCCGCAGCTGCTCGTGGGCCGCCCGCAGCGCCGCGTGCGACGTGAAGAGCACCAGCGTGCGCCCGCCCGTCGCCGTGCAGATCTGCACCAGTGCCTCGTGCGCCGCGTCCGCGAAGCCGCGGCTGGCCGGATCAGGGAGATCATCCGGCACGCACAGCAGCGCCTGGGAAGCGTAGTCGAACGGCGACGGCACCGCCAGCGTATACGTCGTCGCCGCCAGGCCCAGGCGCTCGCGGATGTGGCGGAAGCTGCCCCCAACCTGGATGGTGGCGGACGTCAGCACCACACAGTCCTTCTGCGAGAAGAGCTGCTGCTGCAAGAGGGGCCCAACCGCCAGCGGCGCGCAGCGCAGGCTGGTCCCCCGCTCGCGTACCGCCACCCAGCTCACCTGGTCCGCGCGCGGGCTGGCCACCATGGCGTCAAGATCGACGCGCACCTCCGACAGTTGCTGCTCGGCGCTGGCTAGATCGGCCAGCGTGTCGTCCACCAGGTCCGATGACCCCTGGTACGGCTCGAGCGCCTCGTGCACGCGCGCCAGCGCGCCGGCCGCCTTACCCAGGGCCGCCTCGAACGGCTCCCAGGCCGTTTCCACCCCGGACCACCACTCGCTGGCCCGCACCGCCCCCGTCAGCCGGATGTCGCGCTCGCCGGACGGCGCCCGCTCGCCATACCCAACGGGGCCCCATTCCTCAGCCAGCGCCCGTACGAAGCTGCCCACGGCGGCGAAGAAGTCCGCCAGCGCCCGTCGCGCCTCTTCCACGGCGTCGTGGGCCGGCTGCGTGAGCTGGCTGGCCTCCTGCCGCATTGGCGCACCGCCGGCCGTGATCAGGGCAGTGTGCGCGCGGGCCACCAGGCCGGCGTACCGCCCCGGCCCCTGCTGCTGGCTGATGGCGGCGAGCAGGAAGGCCAGCTCCTGATGCCCCGCCTCCGCGCCTAGCTGGTCGGTGGCCACGTCTTCCAGGTGGTGCGCCTCGTCGATGATCAGGTCCCCATACTCCGGCAGCACCTTGCTCTCCAGCGCCTGGTCGGCCAGCAGGAGCGCGTGGTTCACCACCAGGAGGTGCGCCCCCTCCGCCCGCCGCCGGGCGCGGGCGAGAAAGCACCGCCCCAGCCGGTGGTCGCGGCAGAGCTGGGGCGTGCAGTGCAGCGCGTCAGCCGCCAGGCTCGTCGCCCAGCGCGCCGCTTCGTAGTCGTCTAGCGCCAGCTCGCTCCGATCGCCGGTCTCGGTCTGGCGCAGCCAGAGCAGGATCTTGGCCGCCAGGAGCCGGTCGGCATCGGTCGCCAGGCCCTCGCGCAGAAAGGCGCGCCAGCGGCGCAGGCAGAGGTAGTTGGCGCGGCCCTTCAGCACCGCGGCGCGGAAGGGCTCCGGCAGCGCCTGCCGGACCAGCGGGATGTCCTTGAAGAAGAGCTGCTCCTGGAGATTGATCGTGTTGGTCGAGATCACGACCCGCCGCCCGTTGGCCACGGCGTATTCCACCGCCGGGATCAGGTACGCCAGGCTCTTCCCCGTGCCAGTCCCTGCCTCCACCACCAGGTGCAGCCGCTCATTCAACGCCTTGGCCACCGCCTGGGCCATCTTCATCTGGCCCGGGCGAGGCTCATACCCGCGCAGCACTGCCGCCACCGCGCCCCCCGGCGCCAGCGCCCGCTGCACCCACGCCGGATCGATCGGCTTCCGGTCGCGCGCCGGCTGGAGCGCCGGTCCCGGCGCAGGCGGAGGGACCAGGGCCTCCACGTCCGCCTCCCGCCCCGTCCGCCCGTCGGGCTCCGCCGCCCCGCCAAAGGCGCTGCGGGCGCGCTCGCGGAAGATCTCCTGCACCAGCAGCGCCTCCGCCAGCCGCGAGCCGGCCAGGATGCGGGCCAGGCCCTGCAAGGCCGGCAGCTCCAGGGTCGCCAGGCGCGCGCGGCAGGCGTCGATGATGGCCGCCCGCTCCGCCAGCCGCGCCTCCGGAATGGCCGGCTCGCGCGCCGCCAGGGGAATGCCCAGCTCCTGGCTCAGCCGGGACCGTTCGCCCCGCCCCAGCCCGGGGACCAGCAGGCCAGCCAGCCGCCACACGTCCAGGTCCGCGTCGCCGGCCGGCGGCGGGGTAGCTCCTGCCGGCGGCGCCATCACGCCGTTGGGAAGGATCGGCCCGGCCCGGGCCGCCGTGCGCAGACGAGGCGCTCTCATCCTTCCGCTCCTGGCCGCGCGCCGCCCGCACCGCGCGGCTCTCCCCCCGCGCCGCGGTGGGGAGCGGGCGCCGGGACACCGGTGGCGTCCGCCCGATCAGCGAGGGCGCGAGCTGCTCCCCCCATGCCTTGATCAGCCAGGGCGCGGGCCTCTCCGCCGGTACCCTGGCCAGCGCGGGCCAGCCAGGCCTCGATCAGGCGCCGCGCCGCCGCCCCCGCCCGAGCGCGGTGGCTGATCTGGTTCTTCTCCTCGGGGGTGAGCTCAGCCATCGTCTGCCCCCGCTCGGGCAGCCAGAAGATCGGGTCGTAGCCGAAGCCGTGCCGGCCACGGGGCGCACCGGCGATGCGCCCTTCACACGTCCCCTGGACCGTCCCCACCAGCCCTTCTGCTGTGGCCAGGGCCATCACGCACCGGAACCGCGCCGTGCGCTGTGCCTCCGGCACGCCCCGCAGCCGCTCCAGCAGCAGCGCGATCCGCATCTCATCGCTGGCGTGCTCACCGGCGTACCGGCGGGAGCGGACGCCCGGGTCGCCACCGAGCGCGTCCACCTCCAGCCCCGAGTCGTCGGCCAGCGCCGGCAGCCCCGAGGCGCGGGCAAAGGCCGTCGCCTTCAGGATGGCGTTCTCTTCCAGGGTCTGCCCCGTCTCCTCCACGTCTAGGTCCAGGCCAATCTCGCCGGGCGTCACCAGGGTCACCGGCAGGCCGGCCAGGATCGCGCCCAGCTCAGCTATCTTGTGCGGGTTATTCGTCGCCACCAGGAGCCGAACCGGCGCCGGCGACGCCGTCGACGGCACAGGTGGCACGGCCGATGAGGGCGATGGGGGCGGCATGCACGCAAATCGTAGCAAGGCATACGGCGTCCCCGGGCCAGCCTCGATGACCATGACCTTCGTTCCCCCGCTCCTTTTCGGTGACGGAGCGGCGGGTCCAGGGCGCATGGTGGGGCCGGGCTGGGCAGGGGTGCGGCTTGGCCCTGCTCAAAGGGGGAGAGATCTCTCCTCACTGTCGGGGCGCGGCCCCGGCCGATCCAGATGTGAACGGCAGGTCTCAAGGCGTCTCACGCTGGCAGCTATGCCTCAGCTCCCCTTCACTGCCGTGGATGGCAAGCCAAACAGGCGCGCCGCGTTCCCGCCCAGCACGGCGGCGCGGACCGCGGCCGGAAGGCCGGCCGCCTCGACGAAGCCCAGCATGCGCTGCATTCCGATCACGGGGTAGTCAGAGCCATAGAGGATCCGCTCCGGCGCGATCGCGGCGACGTGGCCCAGCGCCGCCGGCTCATAGACGTAGGCGCCCGCGGCCGTGTCGTAGTACAGGTTCGCCGCCGCCGCCCGTACGTCCGGCATCAGCTCGTAGAAAGGGAGCCCGCCCCCGAGGTGGGCGGCGATCACCGGCACCTCCGGGGCCACCGCCTGCGCCAGCGCAGCGAGCGCCAGCACGCGGTCGGGCGTGGTGCGGCCCTTGCCGGCATAGGAGCGCCCCACCGGCTCGCTGGCATGGACCAGGAGCGCCAGCCGGTGGGCCGCGCACGCCTCCAGCAGCGGGCCCAGGGTGCCGGCGTCGTCGAGCGCGAACTCCTGCCCGTCGGGAAAGAGTTCCCCGATCCCGCGGCAACCCAGGCGCGCCACTCGCTCCACCTCGGCCAGGGCGGCTGCCCCCGCGCGGGGCTGCACGGTGCAGAAAGGGACGAGGCGCCCGGGATGGGCTGCCGCCGCCGCCAGCACCGTCTCGTTCTGCTCCACGCAGAGCCCCTGGTCGGCCCAGCCGAAGCTCAGCACCACCGCCACGTCCACGCCTGCTCGGTCCATCGTGCTCAGCAACCGCCCGGGCGAGGCCAGGTAGCGCGTGCCGGGGGGGTGGAGGTGCCCGAACCACCGGTCTCGTTCGGCGAACTCCATCCGCCGCTGCAGCACCGTGTCCGAGAAGACGTGGGTGTGCGCATCAATAAGCACGGACCGAATATACCCGCCCGTGCGGGTAGACTTGGCATGTGACCCCCCTCCCCCCGTCCGGCCAGGTCCCCTGGCTGGCGCCCCGCGCGGCCTATCTCCACATCCCGTTCTGCCGCACCAAGTGCCTGTACTGCGACTTCAATACGTACGCCGGCAAGGAGCGGTTGATGGGCAGCTACGTGGCCGCGCTGGCGGACGAGGTAAGCGCCCGCGCCCAGGAGACCCAGGGGCTGCCGCTCCGCTCCGTGTACTTCGGGGGCGGGACGCCGTCGCTATTGGCGGTGAGCCAGGTGCGGCGCCTGCTGGACACGGTGCGCCGCGCCTGCGCCGTCGAGGCGGGGGCCGAGGTCACGCTGGAGGCCAACCCCGGAACGTTCGGCCGCGCCTATCTGGAGGCCCTCCTGGCCCTGGGCGTCAATCGTCTCAGCCTCGGCGTGCAGAGCCTCGATGACGAGACCCTGCGCCGCCTGGCCAGGACCCACAACGCCGCCCGCGCCCTGGCCGACGTGCGCGCCGCGCGGGAGGCGGGCGTGCCCTCCATCAACATCGACCTGATCTACGGCCTCCCCTGGCAGACCCGCCGATCATGGGTGCGCCACCTGGAGCAGGCCCTCGCCCTGGAGCCGGACCACGTCAGCCTCTATGCCCTGATGGTCGAGGACGGCACGCCCCTGGCCACGCTGGTGGCGAAGGGACGCTGGACCGTCCCCGACGCGGACCAGGTGGCGGACATGTACGAGGCAGCCCTGCCGGTCCTGGAGCGGGCCGGCTACCTGCACTACGAGCTCTCGAACTGGGCCCGCCCCGGGCACCGGTCGCGCCACAACCTGGTGTACTGGCGCAACGAGGCCTATCTCGGGTGCGGCGCCGGCGCGCATTCGTACGTTGGGGGCCGCCGCTTCTGGAATGTGCGCCCGATTGAGCGCTACATCCGCCTCATCGCCACCGGCGCTGGCGCGGTAGAGGGCGAAGAACGGCTGGACCCCGAGACGCAGGCCGGGGAGACAGCGATGCTCGCGCTCCGTCTCAGGCAGGAAGGGATCGACTTCCGCCGCTTCCGCCAGCGGTTCGGTTTCGACCCGCGCGTGCGCTGGGCCGCCCAGCTCGCTGAGCTTGCCCGTGCCGGCGTGCTTACCATGGACGAGGAGCGGGCCGTCCTGACCGACGCCGGACTGCTGGTCTCGAACGAGGCCGCGCTCCGCTTTCTCCCCTGATCCGGCCCGAACCGGATCCTTCATCGCCAGCGATCGCTTCCCTCTCCCTGTGGGAGAGCGGGAGCCCGCGAAGCGAGCGGCGGTGAGGCTCCCCCGGTGAAGAACCGGTCATGCCCTGCCGGGGCGCCGGCGGCGACTGGAAAGGCCGGGACGTTCCACAGGGATCCAGCCTCACCCTCTTCCTCCTCACTCGCTCGTCGCCACTCGCCACTCGCCACTCGCTACTTCTCGCACAACGCCGGTCAATACTCCCGCGTCTCCAGCTGGACAGCCAGGGTGTCCAGCGCCTGCCGCGCGGCCGTTTCCGGCAGCACCTGCAGCTGGCTGCGCGCCGTGGCCGAGTAGTGGCTGACGCGCCGTTCGCAGTGCTGCCGCGCGCCGGTGCGCTCCAGCACCTCCAGCGCGCGCCGGACGTCGTCGTCGCCGGGCTCGGAAGAGGCGAACAGGGACCGGAGCGCCTCTTTGTCCCCATCGTCGGCGCGGCTCAGGGCGTACAGGGACGGGAGCGTCTTCTTGCGCCGGCGCAGGTCCCCCGCCGGCTTGCCGGTGGTCTCTTCCTCGCCCCAGATGCCCAGGATGTCGTCGCGGATCTGGAAGCCCATCCCCAGATAATGCCCGTAGGCCAGCAGCGCCTCCACCCACTCAGGCGGGGCGGCGGCGATCTCCGCGCCGGTGGCGGCCGCGCAGCCCAGCAACGCAGCCGACTTCCTGGCGATCATGTCCAGGTACTCGGCCGGCGAGACGTCCGCCCGCCGCTCGAAGGCCAGGTCCAGGTGCTGCCCTTCCGTCACGGCCAGGCTGGTCTCAGCCAGGCGCCGCGCCAGCGCCACCACCGTGGCCGGAGGGACGCCCCGGCCGGCCAGCTCCAGGAGCGTCAGATAGGCCAGCACGTGCATCCCGTCCCCGGCGTTGATCGCCTGCGCCTCCCCCCACAGCTTCCACACCGTGGGCCGGTGGTGCCGCACGGGGTCGCCGTCCTCCACGTCGTCGTGGATCAAGGTGAAGTTGTGCAGTAGCTCCAGCGCCACCGCCGCCGGCACCGCGCGCTCCGCCTCGCCGCCGCACGCCTCTACCGCCAGCAGGCAGATCAGAGGCCGCAAGCGTTTGCCGGTGGGGCCGTTCACCGGCGAGAGCTGCTCGTCGAGCCAGCCCAGGTGGTAGCGCATCATGCCGTAGTGGCCAGGCGCGTTCGGCTCCAGGCGGACCGGCGGCTCGGTGGCCCGCCCCGCGAGACGCGGGCCGTTCGGCCGCCCTGCGCGCCGGTCCAGCACGGCGCGTAGCTCCTGTTCCACCAGCGGCAGCAGGCGGCGTCGAGCGCTCTCCAGGGGCGTCATCATATGGCTAGGTCGCGCAGCACGCGACGAAACTCCTCCCCAAGATCAGGATGGTGCAGCGCCAGCTCGACCGTGGCCTGCAGGAAGCCCAGCTTGCTCCCGCAGTCGTAGCGCCGGCCCGAGTACTCGTAGGCGTAGATTGGCCCCTCGCGGAGCAGCCGGCGCAGGCCATCCGTGAGCTGGATCTCGCCGCCCGCGCCGGGGGGCGTGCGCGCCAGCGCGTCAAAGACGGCGGGCACCAGCACGTAGCGTCCCATGATGGCCAGGCGAGATGGGGCATCCTCCACCCGCGGCTTCTCCACCATGTCCAGCACCTGGTAGAGCCGCGGCTCGATCTCCCGCACCGCCAGGACCCCGTATTTGGAGACGTCCTGTCGGGGCACCTGCTCCACGGCCAGGACGGGCGCCTGAAACCGCTCGTAGACGCGCAGCAGCTGCGCCATGCACGGGTCGCTCGGGTGGTGGATGATGTCATCCGGCAGGAACACCCCGAATGGCTCGTCCCCCACCAGCGGCCGCGCCGTCAGAACGGCGTGGCCCAGCCCCAGCGCCTCCCGCTGGCGCACCGAGCTGATCTGCGCCAGCTCATCGATCCGCCTCATGGCTTCGTAGGTCTTGCGGTCCCCCTTGCGGGCAAGTAGCTGCGCCAGCGCGGCGGGGGTATCGAAGTGGTCCTCCAGCGCGCTCTTGCCGGCCGCCGTCACCAGGATGATGTGCGTTAGGCCGGACGCCACCGCCTCCTCCACGCTGTACTGGATCAGCGGCTTGTCCACCACCGCCAGCATCTCCTTCGGGATGGCCTTGGTGGCCGGTAGCATCCGCGTACCCAGCCCCGCGGCCGGGAAGACGGCCTTCCGCACCGCCGTGGAGCGTCGGGCGGGGGCCGCCGGTACTGTCGCCCCACGAACGTCGTCGGGCACGGCCATGGCTACACCGATTCGAGGGTAAACGGCCGGTGCCGCCGGCCGCCAGGCGCCAGGAGCGATCCGGCCCCGGCCCGCGCCAGTATACACCTGAAGGAGCAAAGCGCCGCGAACGGCACCTCCTTTGGGCCACCCCGCCCTCGGCCCGCGCCCCACGTGCGCGCGTCAGCGAGCCTGGCCATCACAGAGTGCCCACCCATCAGGGACCGCGCCCCACGTGCGCGCGTCAGCGAGTGAACGCCCCCGTTGACAGCGAGCCCCCTGATCGCGCCGTCGGCCCGACGTCCCCGGTATACACTCCAACCGGTATACACTCGAACTAGCAGGAAGTGAACGTCGCAACCGAGAGCCAGAACGAGATCCAGACTGAAGTCCCCCGCGCCGAAGGCACGGCCCTGCGGCTGTTCATTGCGCTGCGCGTCCCCGCGGTCGTCCAGAAGCGCCTGACCGCCGTCCGCTCGCGCCTGGAGGAGGCCAGGCTGCCGTTCCGCTGGGTCCGGCCGGAGGGCGTGCACCTGACCCTGGTGTTCCTGGGGAGCGTGGCGGCCGCCCGCGTGGACGAGATCGGCCGCGAGATGGCGCAGGCGGCGGCCGCCGCGCGCCCGCTCCGTCTCGAGGCCAGCGGCCTGGGCGCCTTCCCCAGCCTCTCCCAGCCGCGGGTCCTGTGGGTCGGCCTCATCGGTGACGTGGACGCCCTGGCCGGCCTGCAGCGCGACCTGGACCGGCGCATGCGTCGCCTCGGCTTCGAGCTCGACCAGCGCCCGTTTCGGCCTCACGTGACCCTGGGCCGCGCCACCGGCTCCCTGGACGCCTCGTCGCGCCTGGCCCTGCAGGCCGAGCTCAAGCGCCCTGGGCAGCAGTTCGGACGGTGGCGGGCGACTTCGGTCGAGCTGATCGAGAGCAAGCTCTCCAGGGGAGGGAGCGTCTACACCACCCTGCTGGAGGCCGAGCTGGGTCGGCCGGCCTGACTGCCAGCGCGTCGTCACTGGCTTGGAAGTGACCAAGAAATGCCGTTAGGAAGGGAGCGTGTGCACCGGTGACTGAGAAACCGCTGGCCGCCGTGCTGGGCCTGGATGTCATCGGCGCGTCGCTCGCTCTGGCCCTCAAGCAGAGCGGGCAGTACGACGCCGTCGTCGCCTGGGACCCCGATTATGACACGGCCCGCCGCGCGCAGCAGCAGCACGTGGCTGACCGGTTTGCGTCGCGGGCCGAGGAGGCCGTCGCCGGGGCCGCCGTCATCTTCCTGGCGGTCGGCGCCGGCCACGTACGGGAGGTGATGGCGGCCGTGGCGCCGCACCTGCGGCCGGGCGCCGTGGTCTGTAGCCTCAGTGAATCGCACGAGGCCACGGCCGCCCTGGCCCAGGACATCCTCCCTCCCCAGGTGAGCTTCGCCAGCGGCCATCCGGTGCTCTGGGAGGCCGTCACCGCCGGCACCACCCCATCCGCCGCCCTCTTCCAGCGCGGCGTCTTCTGCCTCTCGCCCCTCCCCACGGCGCATCCAGACGCCGTCGCCTTCCTCTCCAGCCTGGCCGGCACGCTCGGCGCCGACGCCTACTTCATGGACGCGCGAGAGCACGATGCCTTCTTCAGCGGCGTCGGCCGGCTGCCGGCGATCCTGGCCTGCGCCCTGCTCCGCGTCGTCAGCCGTGAGCCGAGCTGGCGGGAGCTGAGCCGCCTGGCTGGCGGCGACTTCCGCCAGGTGACCGCACCGGCGGAGGCCGAGCCGGGCCGGCAGCAGGAGGCCCTGGCGGCGGAGCGCGAGCACGTCGTCCGCTGGTTGGAGGCCATGGTGGACGAGCTGAGCCGGCTGCGGGACGCCCTCCAGGATGGCCAGGAGCCGGCAGACTTCTTCACTGGCGCGGCTGAGATCCGGCGCAGGTGGCTGCGGGACCGGCAGACGCCCCCCGCAGTCGCGGAGGCGCCAGGCCTCCCACCGGAGACGGGCAGGCGCCGCTTCCCATGGTAAGCGCCCAATGAACCGCCTCTTCCCTGGCCCGCCTCCAGCAGACCAGTTCACCACCTGGCACTTTGAACCCTGAACTTTGAAGGTTGAACCTTACGTGTGGTATGCTGTGAAGGCCGAGCCCGTTGCGGTGTCGTCTAACGGTAGGACGCCTGACTCTGGATCAGGTAGTCGGGGTTCGAATCCCTGCGCCGCAGCCGCCTGAACCCAAGAGGCGAGTCTGAGCCCCCGCACAGCGGGGGCTTTGTGCTTCCTCAGAGGTACCGCGTGCCGATGGATCCTGGAGCGGCCGCCGTGCCGCCCGTCTCCGCCCTGCGCCCCATCCACGCCGCCCTCCGGTCCCTCGACCCCGGCGCCCCGCCTGAGGCGCGGGTCATCTGCGGGCCGGTCACCGCCCCGCGCCGGCTGGTCGCCCTGGCCGGCTCGTTCAATCCGCCCCACCGCGCCCACCTGGCCCTGCTCCACGCCGGCCTGGCCGCGGCGCAGGCCGATGCCGGCGCGTTCGTGCTCAGCGTCCGCACTGTGGACAAGGAGCAGGTGACGGGCATGCTGCTCGAGGACCGGCTCTGGCTGCTCTGTCGCCTTATCGCGCCATCCCCGCCCACTCCCACGTCTCCCGAAGAGCTGTCGCCCCTCCCTGGCGCGCCGGACCAGGCACTGGGCGTCGTTGCGGTGAACCGCGGTCTCTACGTCGAGCAGGCCGAGGCCTTGCGCCGGCTGTGGCCAGGCCTGGACGACCTGACCTTCGTCGTCGGCTTTGATAAGATCGTGCAGATCTTCGATCCGCGCTACTACGCCGACCGCGACCAGGCCCTGGCCCGCCTGTTCGAGCAGGCCCGCTTCCTGGTCGCGCCCCGCGATGAGCACGGCCTGGCGGACATCGAGCGCCTGCTGGCCGAGCCGCCGAACCGCTCGTTTGCCGCGCGCGTGCAGCCCCTGCCGGTCCCTCTCTCCATTGCCTCCATCTCCTCAACCGCCCTTCGGCAGTGGTTCAGCGACGAAGCGGCGCGTAGTCCCGGCCTGCGCGTGGACGAGTGGCTTCCGGCCCTGGTGCGCCAGTTCATTGAGCAGTCGGGCTGCTACGGCCCGCCGGAGCGCCGCGCGGCGTATGCGCGCCGAGCGCTGCTTCTAGCAGGGTGAGCGCGGCGTCGGCGAAGGCCGCCTGGTTGGCCGTACGCTCATCCAGGCCGGTCAGCACCTGCCGCGCGGCCGGCCGCGGGCCGGCGACGGCCAGGTAGGCCAGGCCGGGCGGCTTAGACGAGCGGCGCCCCGTCTGGGGGCCGGCGATCCCAGCCTCGGCCAGCCCCCACGTGGCGCCCAGCGCCCGCCGCACCGCCTCGGCCATGGCCCGCGCCCCTGCCTCACTGACCACCCCCTGGGACGCAAACCGCTCCGGAGCCAGCCCCAGCCAGCCGGCCTTCGCCGCCCCCGAATAGACGACCGCGCCCCCAAGGAACCAGGCGGACGCGCCCGGTTCGGCCACCAGCGCGGCCGAGATCAGGCCCCCGGCCGCCGTCTCAGCGACGGCCAGCGTTTCGCCCCGCTCGACCAGCAGCGTGGCAATGCGGTGGGCGATCTCACGAGCGGCTGCGCTGCTGCCCATGGCCTCTCCTGCGCGCTCCCGTGTCGGGTAGGGTGATGGCTCCACGCCTCACGGCTCGACGAACACCGGCCGCCGCCTCGGCCCCTCCAGGCCGATCCGCCCGAACGGGTGCTCGGGATCGTGAGCGAACCCCACGAGCCAGCGCTCCTGCGCCGCCGCCGGCAGGAGCCGCTTCTTCTGGGCCAGCGTCTCCACTGGATACAGGTCGTAGGCCATCACCCAGGCGTAGTCCAGGTGGTGGCGCGTGGGGACCAGGTCGGCCAGGAAGACGAACGTCTCGCCCCCTGAGTCCACGCGCAGGAGCTGCATCCCTTCCGTGTGCCCGCCGACCGGCACCACCCGTATGCCCGCGGCCAGCTCCGCCTCCCCATCCACCAGCATCAGCCGGCCAGCCCGCTCCAGGGGCACGAAGTCATCCGGCCGGTAGGACGCCTGGTTGCGCTCGTGCGGGTGGGTGGCCGCCAGCCACTCGCGGCGCTGCACCACGTAGCGCGCGTTGCGAAAGGCCGGCGCCACCGTCCCATCCGCCTCCACCAGCACATTGGCCCCGGCGTGATCCCAGTGCAGGTGCGTGTCCACAACGAAGTCGATCGACGCTGGGTCATAGCCGGCGGCCGCCAGGCTCGCCAGCACCGTGGGCGGCTGCTCGATGCCAAAGCGCTCGCCGAAGAGCCGATCGTGGTGGGAGCCTACCCCTGGATCGACCAGGACGCGAACGCCGCGGTGCTCGACCAGCATCGCGTTCAGCCCCAGGACGATACGGTGCAGGTGATCCGGCGGGCTGCGCCGCTCCCACACCACGCGCGGCACCACGCCGAACATCGCCCCGCCATCCAGGCGGAACCGGCCGTCCGGGACGTGGCTAATGACCGCCTCGCCAGCGCGCGCCTGCTGCAGCCTCACGCTTCGCCGTTCAGGATGGCGTTGACGCCCTTCACGGCGGCGTCGGTGGCGTCCTGGATGCTGCGCACGCCCTGCCAGAATGGCGCCAGCTCCTTCAGGACCACCGCCCGCATCTCGTCGCCGCGGGGGAAGATAATCGGCGTCCGCGCCCGCAGCACCGCGCCGGGAATGCCGGGACGCCGGTCGTACGGCGGCCCCGCCGGCCGCTGGTAGGCGTCGCTATTGACGATGACCTTTGATTGTGGCAGCCACAGGCCATTCTCGAACTCCAGGCGCTGGGTATCGACGTCGACCAGAAACTGCAGCAGCTCCCAGGCGTCGTCGGTGTGCTGGCTGCCCGTGGCCAGCGCGACCACGTCCGGCTTGTAGCCGGCCTGCTGCCCCAGCTTGCCCCTGGGCTGGGGCGCGATCGCGTAATCCGGGGCCGAGAGCTTCGCCAGCTCCAGCTCGAGGTCGGCCGGCCCGTACCACATGGCCACGCGGCCGGTGGCGAAGGCGCTCAGGCCGGCCGGGACGTCGCCTGGCGCGGGCGCGACCTTGTGCTTCAGGCGCAGGTCCGCCAGCCACTGCAAGGCCTCCCGCGCCGCAGGCTGGTCGAGCGTCGCGTGCTGGCCGGCACGGTCGTACTCCTCCGCGCCGTTCCCCCACAGCCACGGGTAGTAGAAGTCGGTCAGCGGCTCCAGGGCCGTCCCCCACGGCCCGCCCGGGCGCGTCAGCGCCCGCGCGGCGGTCAGGAAGTCATCCCAGGTCCAGGAGTTGGCGGGCGCCTTCAGGCCGGCCTGGTCGAACAGGCGCCGGTTGTAGAACACCACCCAGGCGCCGCCCACGCCTCTGGGCAGGGCGTGCAGGCTCCGCTTGTACGTCGCCACGTCCAGGGGCGGCGCCAGGTGCTCTAGCTTGAACCCATCCCGCCGGATCAGGGCGTCCAGGCGCCGCACCGCCTCCTCGTAGTAGAACGTGGGCGCCGACCATGACGGCAGGCGCAGCACGTCCGGCGGGGTTCCACCGGCCAGCAGCGCATGCAGCTTGCCCAGGTACTCGCCCACGGCGGGCGCCCAGACCACGTCCACCTTCAGGTCGGGATAGTTCCGCTCGAAGGCCAGCAGCGACCAGTTCTCGGCTTCGCGCCGCTCCGGCGTCCCCCAGGTGGAATAGACGACCTTTCCTTCCGACGTCCCCGTCTTGGGAAGGGCCTCCAGATCCTCACTCTCGCGGTTGCACGCCGCCAGCAAGGCCGGCGTCATGGAGCCGGCCAGCAGGCGCCGACGCGATAGGCGTAAGCGCATCATCCCCTCAGGAGTATATCCCTCCCCCGCTAACCGCGATTGCCTACGACCGGCTCACAGCTCCCTCTCCCATAGGGTGAGGGTCAGGGCTCGAACTCGCCGTCCTCGTTGACCCGACTAATTCCTTCTCCCTATGGGAGAGGCCCCGGGGGCCGATCCAGTTCCGTGCCCGCCGGTTGTGCCTCCTTCTCCCTATGAGAGAGGTCAGGAGATGGAGAGCCAGGCGCCGACCTGGCAATGGCCTCCCTCTCCCTGTGGGAGCGGGTCAGGGTGAGGGCTCCTTTGGGACGGTCCCTCTGCCTCTTGGAGAGGGTTAGGGGTCAAGGGTCACCTCTCCCAGAGGGAGAGCGGGGGCCCGCGGAGCGGGCGGCGGGGACGGCTCCACTCGTGGATGAGTGCGTCATGCCTCTGCGGGGGCACCAGCGGGGTACGGCAAGGCTGGCCAATTCCAGCCGTTTCCATCGGAACCCAGGCTATGGCCCGACCGGCGCCGGTGAGATTAGCTCCGCGCGGACGATGAGCCGTTCGGCGTAGTCCTCCACCTGCGGGAGCCACCGGCCGGTGCACGTGATCACCGTCAGAACTGGCGTCTCGCCCGCGTCGAGGACGGATAGGTCCGTCCGCGACACTACGCGCGCGTCGACCACGCGATACTCGAACTCACCCCCGTCGCTCGTGACGTAGATCGCGTCCCCAACCCGCACGCGCCCCAGGTCCTTGAAGACGTGCCCCGCGTTAAGGCTCGAGACGTGGCCAAGGAGCACGGCGTTGCCACGCTCTCCCGCTCCGGCGGTCAGTTCGGCGTGCCCTACCTTATGCGCCGGCACCTCCCAGGTCACCCCGTCACGGATCCTCGCCAGCCTTGCCGGCACCACCTCAGCGTCCGTCTGCGCCGAAGGGATGCGCACTCGCGTGATCCGGCGGTCAGGCAGCATGCCCTGCCCCGACGGGGCCACGCCTGGCGCCTCGGCCAGGGCGGCTGGCGGCTCATCGGCCCCTGGCGCCGCCGCGGCGGCCCCATCTGCCTGCAGCTGGACGACAAGCGCCTGCGACAGGCGGTGCAGCCGCTCCAGCGCCAGCCGCGGGTTGGCCCCGCTCCACAGCAGCCAGACACCCGGTGAAACGATCATGCCGGCGACGCCGGCCCAGAAGAGGGCGTTGCCGACATACACGGCAAGCGAGCGGATCATGGCGCCCATTGCGTCAGGCCCGCGCTGAGGTGATACAGCGGGTGAGCCACGCAGGCGCCGGCCGCCAGGTGCGGGCGCCTGCGTGGCTCAGTCGCGATACCGCCGCTCGGACGCTCCGTTACTGGCGCCGGCGCGCCATGGCGCCCGCGCGGGCGATGGCGAGACCGGCTCCGGCCAGCGCGCCGGGGAGGAGCGCCAGCAGAGCCAGGTCCACCAGTGGCTCGCCAGTCACCGGCAGGAAGCTCACCACCGGAGCGCGCCCAGCCCGCGCCCCGGCCACCTCGACCTCCGGCGTTGGTGCCTGGACCGCCGCCACCTCCGGCCGCGGTGCCGCTGGGGCCGGCGCCACCGGCGCCGCCACAGTTACCGCCTCCGGAGCCGGCGCCACCGGCGCCGCCACGGCTACCGCCTCGACGGCCGCCTCAGGGGCCTCGGCACGCTCGGCTGCGAGCACCACCTCGCCCGGCGCCAGCGCCGCTTCACTCACCTCCGACGCGCCCTCCATGGCAGCTTCAGCCGGACCCGCTACCTGTACGCCAGCCACCTCAGGTGCCAGCGCGACCTGGAGCGCCTGGATCGGCGGGGCGGCAGCCGGAGGCGCCATCACCCCCATCCCCATCGGTGGGGCCACCACGACCGTGATCGGCGGCGCGCCTGCGGGCGCACCCTGCGGCATCGGCTGCTCGCCACCCGGGCCCGGCCGGCTCACCTCAACCGGCGCTACCGGAGCAACCTCCCGCTCCTCCACCCGGCTCACGATTACCACGTGCTCCTCGGCCGGCGGGGCTTGCCTCTCCTCGTGCGCCACTGCGGGCGCGACGACCTTCTCCTCACGTTCCTCCCGGGCCGTGACGGGGGCTGCAGCCTCGCGGGCAGCCGCCGGCCGTTCTTGCGCGCGGGCCTGCTCGGGCCGGCTGCCACAGCGCCCGTTATTGTCGTCGAAGCCGTTCTTGGTCGTCCCGTCACGGGGTTCGCCAGACTTGCGGTCCTGGCCGCACCCGTTGTTCCCGTCAGAGTACTGATTGGTGCCTGTCACCGGCTGTGAGTTTGCCTTCTGGTCGCCTACGGCGTACGGCTTGTCTACGCCCGTGCCCTTGCCGCTCGGGTCACCGCTATCGGGGTTCGACCTCGATTGCCCTTGCGTCCCGCCCGGAAGATCGCCGGAGGGCTTCCCCGCCTCTTTGGGCGCCTCCTTACGTGCCGGCTCGTTGGCAGCGGCCTTCTGCGCCGCCGGCTGGCTCGCCGCCGGCCCCTGCTCCTTTCCCTTCCCGTTGTCCGCGCTTGCCGTCACCGGCGCCAGAAGGGCCAGCGCCAGGAGACCTGCCCCGGCGAGATGGATGAACGCGGCGCCTCGTCGTCTCATGTGTGGCTCCTTTCCCTCCTGCCAGGCTGCAGGCAGACGAACGACATCTCGTCCCATCGACATTCCACCTTCCACGCCAGAGCATTTGGCGTGCCACGCATGTCATTGCTGGCTGCCCCGCGTACCTGCCGGCGGGCCCTCGTGTCCGTTGCGTTCGGCACCGCCCTCCGGTGGGCTGGCCTCGACCGCCGAGCGCAGGTGGGCAGGCCCTCGTGTCCGTTGCGTCCGGCAGCGCCTTTGGAGACGTGCGCGAGAGCCATGGCTGGGAGCCCGCGTAGCCGCCGGCCACGCGCCCTGGGCAGGGATTGCATCTCCGGCGCCGGCGGCGGTAAAGGTTAGTGGGAGGCCCCCGTCGCTGGCGCAGTGCGCCCCCTGGCGGCGCGCCCGCGCCGGCGGGCGCGCTCGCGGCGGGCCATCCATCTCCTGTCTCGTCCCACGATCATGAGCGCATCGCACGCTGGCCAGATGGCCGAGTTTCCGCTCCCGGACCGGCCGCGCCTGCGGCCGGTCGAGCCGCACTGGGTGATGCTCGATGGCGAGCCGCGCCTCCTGCTCCGCGACCCGCTGGAGCTAAGCGACCGCAGCGCGCTCGTTCCCCGCGACCTCGTCCCGCTGCTCTCCGTCCTGGATGGGACCCGCGACCTGGCCGGCATCGTGCGGGCCGTGGCCCTCCAGACGGGCCTGATCATCCCCCACGCCGTTGTGGCGGCGATCCTGCGCCAGCTCGACCAGGCCCTGCTGCTCGACAGCCCGCGCTTCGCCGCCGCCGTGGAGCGCGCCCTGGCCGAATACCGACGCCAGTCCTGCCGGCCCCCTGCCCTGGCCGCACGCGGCTATCCCGCCTCGCCGGCAGATCTGGACGCCCTGTTCGAGCGGCTCGTCTCCGCCTTGGATACGCTCCGGCGCGCGCACAGGGCGCCGGAGCGTATCCAAGGCGGAGACGAGCCGGTGCGCCCGATGCGCCCAATCCAGGCGGCGGCGGGCGTGCTCAGCCCCCACATCGACTACGCCCGCGGCGGCCTGGTCTATGCCGCCACCTGGAAGGCAGCGCGGGAGGCGGTGGCCAGCGCCGAGGTGGTCGTCATCTTCGGCACCGACCACGCCGGCAGCCCGGGCCAGCTCACTCCTACCGCGCAGCGCTACGCCACCCCCTGGGGCGTCCTGCCGGTGGACACCGGCGCCGTGGCGGCGCTGGCCCGCGCCCTGGGCGATGGACGCGCCTTTGCTGAAGAGCTGCACCACCGGCGCGAGCACTCCATCGAGCTGGCCTGCGTCTGGTTGCACTGGGCGCTGCGCCAGGCCGGCAAGGCGGAAGCGGACTGGCCGCCGCTGGTCCCCATCCTCTGCGGCTCCTTCCAGTGCTACACGCTCGGCGGCGGGCCGCCCGCCGCGCTCCCCTCCGACGGCGCCGAGGCGCCCGACCTGCCCGATGCCGGCCAGACCCTCATCCTTCCCCCGACCGTCACGCCAGCAGCCCGGCCAGCCAGTTCGCTCGCGGGCGCCGCGCCGCAGCCACTATCCTTGCCCGACCAGGAGCCCCACCTTGCAGCGGCGCTCGATGCCCTGGCCGGCGCCGTCGGCGGCCGGCGGGTGCTCGTCGTCTCCGCCGCCGATCTGGCCCATGTGGGTCCCGCCTTCGGCGACGCCGCCCCGCTTGGTGCAGGCGACCGCGACGCGCTCGTGACCGCGGACGCCGCCCTGCTGGCGGCGGCCTGCTCCGGCGACGCCCCGCAGTTCCTGGCGCTGCTCCGCGCCGAGCGGGACCGGCGCCGCGTGTGTGGCCTGCCGCCCACGTACTGGGCCATGCGTCTGCTCGAGCGCCTGACCGGACGACCCCTGCCCGGCCGCGTGGCGGGCTATGCGCTCTGTCCCGCCGACGAGCGGGCCGGCTCCGTTGTTAGTATCGCCGGCGTCCTCTGGGAAACGCCCTGACGCGATCCCCCGGCCTCAGGCCGCCGTCCAGCGCGACACCGGCGCGCACGGCGAATCGATGCCCCGTCTCACTGACATCTATCCTTGGCCGGCGTGGCTGGCGTGGGTCAGATCCTCTCGCCTAGTGCACCATCAGGCCAGCGATTTGGCATTGCCTTCCCTGGTGCGCGGGCTTGCATTCCCAAAGAGGTCGTCTGAAACAGCAC
>DAOTTI010000256.1:0-3225 GCA_034437795.1 Chloroflexota bacterium
GGAGCCGATCAGGCCCGGCAGGGTCTGGATCAAGCTGGGCAGCACGGCCCCCAGGATGGCCCCGAAGAACTTGGCCTGCTCCTCGTCGGGGGCGACTGCAGGCGCCTGTCCGGGGGCTGCTCCCGGTGCGGACACGCTGTGCGTGGTGGTCATGGGCTTTCCTCCTCTAGCGACTGGTGTGGTAGGTTGAGGCTCTGGTCTCGCGGCGAGCAGCCGCAGGACAAGGGCACGGATGAGTTCGTCCAGGCTGGCCGAGGTCAGCGCGGGCGGCGCCGTGACAGTTCGCCCTTCGGCCGGGGGGCGCAGTGTGATGAAGGTACGGGCGCCGAGGGCGCTGGGCTGGAGGGGCTCCTTGAGCAGTGGCGTTTGCTTGAAACCGAGTTGCTTCAGCTCACGCGCGGTCGCTGCCAGCAGATCGGCTGCCGTAAGCTGGTCGACGGTGGCCCCCGCCGCGAGCGAGTCTTGGAAGGCCTTCCGCAGACAGAACGTAAAGGCGGAGAGTTTTTCGCTCCCGTCCGGCGCGCTGGTCTTGCGCGTGCTGGCCGACGCCGTCTGGTCCGCCTGAGCCGCGCTCAACAGCAACCCGTTCAGCTCCGGTTCGGCCGCGGCGCCCGAGGCGTCGGCCGAGAGATCGGCGACGATGGCGTCGGCCTGGGCGCGTCCTTCCGTGGCCAGCTCCAGGGGCGGATCGGCGAGGCGATAGCCTGCGCCGCCAAAGGGCTTCACGCCGGTCAGGCTCTGCTCCGCGACGACCACCTCGTCGTGCAAGGCGCCGTCCGGCCGCCAGAGCTTATTCTGCGTCCGCTCCTCCCCCGGCAGCTCGACGAAGAAAGGCTTGTGCATCCCGCCGGAATGGCAGCTATCCAGCACGGCAGTGAACACCCCCGGTGGGATGGCCTGCGAGCGCGCCACCAACTCGGCATCGAACAAGAACCCGGCCGGGCTGTCGTGGAGACACAGGCACTCGCGGAGCACGCCGTCCACGGGCACCCGAAACCCATGCCCGGAGAAGTAGAACACCAGTTGGTCGTCCGGCTGGGCATCGGTGAAGAGCCAGTCGAGCCTGTTCCGCACCGCCTCGAGCGTGGCCTGCTCATCATAGAGCCGCTCGATCTGGTCAAACTGGTAATGAGTGGTCAGGATATTAAGAAACGCCTTCGCGTCATCAAGGCAGCTTGGTAGATTGTTCCGCGGGTCCGGGTAGGTATTAATCGCGACAACTAACGCTTTTCTATTGGTCATCCTAACTATTCCCTCTACGGTGATCAGCAGTTAGGAAGAAGCAATCCGTTCAGGGTTCCCTCGATTTGGCTTAGCAAGATACACCTACAATAGGTCCGCTCCGTGAAGGTGTCAAGGAGAGAATCCGCTGTGGGGCCGGCAGATTCTCGCCACCTGGCCGGTCATTATCCGCCGCGGCCGGTGGCCCCACCGTACTGCGACGCGCCGCGGGCGGCATCCCGGCCGCCCCGGGCACGTGGGGAAGCCGGCGCGCTCATGCCTCGCGCCGGCACGGGCCGGCGACCCTACCCCGAGACGCACCTCGACTGGCGCGTGCCTACCCACCGAGCCGCCGCGGGGGCGTGGGCCGGCGGCCCTACTCCGAGACGCACCCCGACCGGGCAGACGGCTCAGCCGACGCGGCGCACGAGCACGTCGAGGCGGGCGGGCGCGGGACCTGGCCGGACGGGGAAGCGCTCCATGGTGATGAAGTCGCCTACCTCGATCTCGCCGTTCCCGTTAAGATCGACGTGTGCCCGCAGGTTGTAGGTCGCCCGGCTGTCGAGCGCCCGCGCGCTGTGCACGGCGAAGGGCACGGGGGCCGCGGCCGGGGTGCTGCGGGACACGCCCCGAATGACCTGCTCCGCCACGACCCGCGCCGGAGCATCCATACGGGACACGTCTTCCAGACGCACGCGGATCGTCGCGTTGCGAAACGGGGGCGCCTGGGGCTCAAAGCGGATCTCTCCGGTGACGACCGGCTGCGGTGCGGGTGGGGGCATGCGTCCAAACCTCATGGCGTAATGGCCTTCTAGCATGGCAGCAGGCTGCCATGCCGGTGGGTGCGGGGAGGCGCGATCAGGCGATGAGCCCCAGGCGCATCGCGAGCACCACGGTGTGGGCGCGATGGGTCGCGCCCAGGCGCTGGGTGGCTCGCTCAATGGCGTGGTCCACCGCGTTGACCGTGGTTCCCAGAGACAGCGCGATCTCCTTGCTGGTGTAGCCGTGCGCTAAGAGCCGGATGGCGGTCAGCTGGCTGCCGGTGAGCAGGCCGGTCAGCGATGGGCCGTTATTCGGGCCATCCGGCCCGATGAGGTAGCGCACCAGCGACGACTGAATGGCCACCTCCCCATCCGCAATCTGGGTCAGGGCGGCCGCTAGCTGCTCAGAGTCGATGGTGGTGTCGAAGACGCCGCGCGCGCCGTGCCGGCAGGCCAGGCGGACCCGCGTCCCGTCCGGCTCGCGTAGCAGCACCAGGGCCGAGGTGGCGGGGTGCTGGGCGATGAGCGTGGCGCACGCCTCCTCCAGTGAGGCGTCCGCCAGCGGCGGATCTAGGATCAGCACGCTCTGCGGCGGCCGGAGCGCGGCCAGCGCTTGCTTGCCGGCCTGCATCGACCCCACGGCGCCAAGGATGGCGCAGTGGCTCTCCAGGGCGGCGACGATCCCGCGCCGCATCAGGGGCTCACCGCCGATGACCACCACGCCCAGTGGCGTCGGTGCGCTGGGCATCAAGGTCTCTCTTTCTCCCGCTCTGGCTGAGCAGCCAGGGGCCTTCTCGTGCGCCGGCGACGGCGCCGGCAACGCGGCGCCGTCCGGCAACAGCTCGAGGTCGTGACCCGCCAAGCGAGGTGATCCGGCCTCCGGCCGGATCGCTTCTTCCTGCACCACTAAACGCAGGCAGGACGCCAAATTCGGCCGGGGGTGCCCCGCACCGATCACCAGGCAGCAGCCGGGCAGGCGCTCCCGAAGCGGATGTAGCATGGCGCCGCGGCTCAATCGCCATCTCGTTGCGCCATCGCTAACGCCGGCGTGCGCTGCCGCCGCTAGGGACGGTTGCAGGCACTATACCACGGTTCGCCGGCTGTCTATCACGGCCCACGGCGCGCAGCCCTCACCCCCCTTCATCCCCCGCTCCGACGCGGAGACGCGGGGAGGGACGTCACCCCCTTCTGCCGGGGCCGCGCCGGGAGGGAGGAGAGACCTCACCCCCTGGCCCCCTCTCCG
>DAOTTI010000257.1:0-14461 GCA_034437795.1 Chloroflexota bacterium
ATCCGCCGCAATCGTCTCCTCACTGGCGCACGTGCAGGGTGCCCACACGCGTGCTTGCCTGCGTCCCACTGTCCTCCAATACCTCCAAAGCAATCTCCTCAAAGTCTACTCCGAAGGGGAACTGTAATACTAGGCCGGATCATGCGCGGCCGGCGCAGACTTCCCTCTCCCCAAGGGAGAGGGTCAGGGTGAGGGCTCCGCATGCGAACAAGCCGGGGCTAAGTCGGCGCTGGTACGTTCCTGCGGGACAGGACGTCCGGGCATCAATGGACAGGGCGACGCGAACATACCAGCGGATACTTAGCTTCGGTCGCCGCGTTTGCCATACTGCATGTGTGGTTGGACACGACGCACCTTCACGGCAAGACGAACAGTACGAGCGCGAGCGTGCGCGCTTTCTCGCCACTCCGGTGGAGCGCTTCCGCCCGCGTCCCGGCACCACGGCGCGGGAGCAGTTTCAGGCCATGGCGCGGGCCGGCGGGCCCGTGCGCACCCTGGCCGAGGTCTACCAGCGCTGGGAAGAGATGCTGGCCAGGGAGGGCCAGGCGGTGTGGCTGGCCATCGCCGGCGCCTACATCCCCTTCGGCCTGGGCAGCGTCATGTGCGCCCTGATCGACCACCATCTGATCGATGTCCTGGTCACCACGCCAGCGCAGCTTACCCACGACCTGACCGAGGTACGGGGCTTCCACCACTACCAGGGGTCGGACGCCGTTGACGATGGCCAGCTGCAGCAGCTCGACGTCAACCGCTACTGGAACGTCTACGGCGATGAGAACGAGCTCAACACCAACGAGGACGTGATCTTCGAGTTCGCCGAAACGCTCACCGACCGCCGGCCCTACACCGCCAGCGAATACTTCTACCGCCTGGGCGTCTGGCTCAATGAGCGAGGGCCCAGGTACAAGCGGGCCGAGGGCATGCTCACCACCGCCGCCAGGGCCGGCCTGCCTATCTTCTGCCCTAGCCCCGGTGACGCCGACATCACGACCGACCTGGCCCATTACCGCAAGCGCACCGGACGGCGGATCGTCCTGGATCCGGTGAAGGAGACGCTGGACATGGTGGCGCTCAACGCCGCCATTGAGGACGCGGGCGGGCGGGCCGGCGTGCTGACCCTGGGCGGCGGCGCGCCCAGGAATTACGCCCAGCAGGCGATGGCCTGCGCCTACATGCTCGACCGGCGGGACCTGAAGCGCTACAACTATGGCCTGCGCATCTCGCTGGACCCAGTACAGACCGGTGGCCTGTCCGGCTCCACCATCTCCGAAGGCAAGACGTGGAAGAAGTACGCCGCCGACACGGTCGCGGCCGAGCACTTTGGCGACTTCATGGCGCCCCTGGCGCAGATGACCCAGGCGTTGCTGGAGGCCCGCGCCGATGCGCCCCGCGCGCCGGCCCTGACGGTGCGCTACGCCGACGATGGGCGCATGCTGGTGACCGTGGGCGGGCGCGAGGTGGACGTACAGGCCGCCTATGGCTACGCCTGACGGCTCGTCCGGCCGGCGCTTCGGGCCCCGGGGCCGGCAGCGGTCTGGCGACCGCTGGCGGCGGACCGCTGGCGATACTGCAGCCGGCGCGAGGCTGGAGCGAACGACCTGAGACGTTGAACCTACGAGGGACCACAAGGGAGGAGCAATGAAGATCACGAGCGTGGAGTGCCTGCCGGTGCAGGACGGGCGGAACAGCGTCTTTGTCGTCGTGGACACCGATGAGGGGATCTACGGCGTTGGCGAGGCGGGGCTCCCGCGGCGGGCACGTGCGATTGCGGGGGTGATTGAAGACTACGCCGAGGTGCTGGTGGGGGCCGATCCCTTCCGCATCGAGGATCACTGGCAGCGCCTGTCGCGTGGGTTCTTCTTTCCGCACGACAAGATCGCCGGCAGCGCCCTGGCGGCGGTGGACATCGCCCTGTGGGACATCATGGGCAAGGCCCTGGGCGTGCCGGTCTACCAGCTACTGGGCGGGCGCGTGCGCGATAAGGTGGTCTGCTATCCGCACGTCGGCGGGCGAACGCCAGAGGAGCTCGTCGAACGCTGCATCGCCGCCAAGGAGGAAGGCTGGAAGTTCGTCCGCTTCAGCCCCAACCACGATCCCGACGGCCGGTTCGAGCCTGCGGAGGCCATTCGCCAGTCCGTCCGCATGTTCGAGGCGGTCCGCGCGGCCCTCGGCGACGCCGTCGAGATCTGCTTCGATATCCACACGCGGCTGGACCCTGCCGACGCTATCCTCCTCTGCCGCGCCGTCGAACCCTACCGCCCCTTCTTCATGGAAGACCCCATCAGGAGCGAGAACACGCAGAGCTTCCGGCTGCTCCGCCAGCACATCAACGTCCCCCTGGCCGCCGGCGAGCAGTTCTGCAGCAAGTGGGACTTCCGCCAGTTCATTGAGGAAGACCTGATCGACTACGCCCGCGTGGACGTGTGTATCTGCGGCGGCCTCTCCGAATCGAAGAAGGTCGCTGGCTGGGCGGAGACCCACTACATCAAGCTGGCTACCCACAATCCGCTGGGTCCGGTGTCCAGCGCCGCCTGCCTGCACCTGAACCTGGCCGTAAGCAACGTGGGCGTGATGGAGCAGCCCCAGCAGCCCGGGCGCGCCATGACCCGCGTGGTGCCGGAGCAGGTCACCTGGGAGGATGGGTACCTGCTGCCCCCGACCAAGCCCGGCCTGGGGATCGAGTTCGACCGCGAGGCGGCGCGGCGCCTGCCGTACCAGCCGGGCGGGGCCCACCGGCCGATGCTGCACCGCGAGGACGGCTCATTCACCAATTGGTAATTGAATTGGTCATTGCATTGATAATTGCATTGGCCAGTCGGCAATTGAAACCGCAGACGAAGCCGTCGCTCGTATCGCTCCAGGGCACACGCCAATGAGCCCAATGAACGCAGCGGATCGATCTAGTACCCAGCCTGCGTCTGGTGCGCCGAGCCGGCCCCGGTCCTACGCCCGGTCCGAGGCGCTCTACGCCGAGGCGCAGCGCTACCTTGCCGGTGGCGTGAGTAGCAACTTCCGGCTGGGGGTGCCCCCGCTACCTCTGTTCTTCGAGCGAGCCGAAGGCGCCCGCCTGTACGACGTCGACGGCAATGAGTACGTCGACTACATGCTGGGGATGGGGCCCGTCATCCTTGGCCACAACGCTCCCGGGCCGGTGCGCGCCGCGCAGGAGTGGCTGAGCAAGGGGCAGCTCTTCGGCGGGCAGAGCACGGCCGAAATCGAGCTGGGGCGGCGCTTCTGCCAGGCCGTGCCCTGCGCCGACCTGGTGCGCTTTGCCGGCAGTGGCAGCGAGGTAGTGCAGCTAGCCTTCCGCCTTGCCCGGGCCTACACCGGCCGGAGCAAGATCATCCGCTTCGAGGGCCACTACCACGGCTGGATGGATAGCGCCCTGGTTAGCACACGCCCCGCGCCGGACGAATGGGGGCCGCCGGAGGCGCCCAGGGCCGTGCTGGGCAGCCGCGGGCAGGTGCCGGCCGCCGTCGAGGATGTGATCGTCCTGCCCTGGAACGACGCGGCGGTGCTGCGCGCGACCCTGGAGCGGCGCGCCCGTGAGATTGCCGGCGTGATCATGGAGCCGATCCTGTGCAATACCTGCGTTATCACGCCCCGCCCCGGCTACCTGGAGACCGCCCGCGACCTGTGCTCGCGCCTGGGCATCGTGCTCATCTTCGACGAGGTGATCACGGGCTTCCGCGTCGCCCTGGGTGGGGCCCAGGCTCGCCTGAGCGTCACGCCCGATCTGGCCACGTTCGCCAAGGCGATTGCCAACGGCTTCCCACTGGCCGCCGTCGCCGGCAAACGCGAGATCATGGCGCTGCTCACCGACGGGGTGGTTCACGGGGGCACCTATAACGCGGCGCCGTCTACGGCCGCAGCCGCGGCCGCCACCCTGGACGAGCTGGCACGCGACGAGGGCGCGGCCTATCGCCGCATGGAAGAGACCGGCGAGGCCCTGATGGAGGGCTTGCGCCAGGTGGCCCATCGCGCTGGCCAGCCCCTACTCGTCCAGGGCGTCGGCCAGGTGTTTAACACCTGCTTCACGGACGCGCCCGCCATCTACGACTACCGCGAATACACCCTCCGCACGGACGCCGCGCGGCAGCTCCGGTTCGTCCACGCCCTGGCGGACGAGGGCGTCCGGCTCACGTCGCGCGGCACGTGGTTTCTCTCCATAGCCCACACGCCCGACGACGTGGCCGTTACCATCCGCGCCGCCGAACGGGCGCTGGCACGGATGAGCTAGCCTGCATCCCTGTGAGAATGGTCAGTCTCAGCGTCCATCGCTGGTGCGTCAGCGGGGCACGGTCGCCTGTTCGCGGCCAGTGAGGCGTTTCCCTCTCCGGTGGGTGAGGGCTCCTTTGAACCCTATGGTGAAGATCTTCGCCTGACCGCTCATCGCCTGGCGATGACACTGGGGTTGGCCAGCCACGCCAGCGCGTGGGCATACTAGCGGTATCGGCCCCTTGAGAGGCTGCTCCGCTGGCCGGCCACGTGGCCGGCCGGAAGGTCTGTGAGACTGCTGCTCCTGGCAGAGGTGTCAAAAGACCGCTGGCCGCCAAGCTCGGTGAGCTCCGTGGCCCCGTTTCCAGCCTAAAACAGGGCCAGCTGGAGTGGCTGCTCATCAGCCACTTCCGCCGACTGCTCGATGGAGCGCGCATCTGCGGCCTGGACGCTTCCGTCACCACGAATATGCTTGACGGCAATTCCACAGGCCACGAGGGCCGGCGCGATCAGAAGGTGACGGTGACAGATGCTCGGATCATCTTCGCTGCAAAGCAAGGCCACCCGAAACTGTCCTGCACCTCGCGCCACACGTTCTATGCCTGCGCTGAAGGCCGCCGTCGCGGCCATGCGCCGGTACCGCTCGTCCCGATCGCGGACACCGTCGAAGTCCGCTCCAGCCGGCTTGCCACCGAGCTCCTTACCCAAGAACACGTACTTCACGCCACGCCCCGCCAGCGCCTTCGCCAGCACGTTCTGGTTGAACCACGGCAGGCGGCGGGACCAGGGAGCGGAGCGCACGTCGGCCACCACTTCGATCCCGTGGAGCTCAAGCAGGTGCAGCAGGCGATCGAGCGTGTGGTTGGGGTGGCCGACGGTGAACACGCTCGGCTGCGTCCCGTCAGGTTCCGCCAAAGCCGGATCGGATTGGAACATCCGTTGGATCATCGCTCTGAGTCCGCGTTCGCTGCAAGTCTGGGGCGCGAGGCGGCCATCGGCCAGCGCGGGCCGGCGTCTGCAAGGTGTCTACACTGTGTCTAAAAGAGGCACACCCCGCCGCAGACGGGGATGATCTGGCCGGTGACGTAGTCCGACAGGTCGGTCACCAGGAACTCGACCACCTTGGCGCAGTCTTCCGGCTCCCCCAGGCGCTTGAGCGCGATCTCCTGCTCCAGGCGCGCGCGCGTCTCGGGGCTGCCCCGCCCGCCGGCAATGGCGCGCGACGAGAGGATCCAGCCGGGCGCAATACAGTTCACCGTGACGTTAAACGGCCCGAGTTCAGCCGCCAGCTTTCGGGTGTACTGGTGGATGGCTGCCTTCGCCACTGAGTAGGACGTGCCCCCGCCGCCTCCCTGGGCGCGGAGCCCGGCCTGCGAGCCAACGGTCACGATCTTCCCCCGCCGCTGGCGCTTCATGAGCGGCGCGACCGCCTGGCAGCACAGGATCGTCCCGATCAGGTTGATGTCCAGCATCCGCTTGAAGTCGGCAATCGGGACTTCGCTGGCCAGCGACGGGCCGGGCACCAGCGCCCCGCCGGCGTTGCATACCAGGATGTCCACCGTCCCGAGCTCCCCCACCACCTGATCCACCATCCGGCGCACCTGCCCTTCGTCGGTCACGTCCGCCGCCACGCCCAGAGCGCGGCGGCCCAGCGTGCGGATCTCGTCCACGACCGTCTCGCAGCCGGGCGTCAGGGCTTCGGCGTACTGCCGGTAGGCGTAGAGATCGATGTCGTTCACGACCACGTGCGCACCCAGGCGCGCGAGGCGGATGGCATAGGCGCGGCCCAGGCCGCGGGCGGCCCCCGTCACCAGCGCGACCCTGCCGGCCAGCTTCTGAGGCAACGGCTCCAGGACGGTTACGTCGGCAGTCACCAGCAGCTTCCCTTCTGCTCCAGGAACGAGACGTCGGTCCGCCGTGCGGTTCTCAGCCGCACGCGACCGACCCACACGCGAGCGAGCATGGTACCGTTTCCCCGTCGTATGGCCCTAACGAATCTGCGCGCTTACCTCGACCTGCTGCGCCGCGAGGGCGACCTGGTGGAGGTGGACGCGCCGGTCGATCCTTATCTGGAGATTGCCGAGATCCACCGGCGGGTGATCGCGGCCGGAGGGCCGGCGCTGCTCTTCCGGCGCGTCAAGGGCAGCCCTTACCCCGTAGTGACCAACCTGTTCGGGACCGCGCGGCGCATCGACCTCGCGTTCGGCCGCCGGCCCATTGAGTTCGTTCAGGAAGTGGTGCGGGCGGCGCAGGAACTGCTCCCGCCCACACCCCGCACGCTCTGGTCATTTCGCCGGTTGGCCGCAGAGGCGCTGCACGTGGGCCTCTCACACCGACGCTGGGGCCCGGTGCTGGAGGCCATGGAGTGCCCGGCCGACCTCTCGCAATTGCCGGTGACCACCTCGTGGCCGGACGACGGCGGCCCGTTCCTCACCCTGGGCCTGGTGTACACGGAGGAGCCCTCACCCCAGCCCGCTCCTAGGGGGAGAGGGAGACATAACCTGGGCATCTACCGCATGCACGTGTACGACCGCCAGACGACCGGCATGCACTGGCAGATCCAGAAGGGCGGGGGCTTTCATTACGCGGCGGCGGAGCGGCTGGGCCTGTCGCTGCCGGTGACGGTCTTCCTCGGCGGGCCGCCGGCGCTGATCCTGGCGGCCGTGGCGCCCCTGCCAGAGAATGTCCCCGAGCTCCTGCTCGCCTCCCTGGTGATGGGCGCCCGGCTGGCGCGCGTGCCCGATCCGCGCGGCGGGTACCCGCTGCTGGCGGAGGCCGAGTTCGCCATCGCCGGCGAGGTGCGTTCCCACGAGCGCCGGCCGGAGGGGCCATTCGGCGATCACTACGGCTATTACTCCCTGGCGCACGACTTCCCCGTCTTCCACGCCCACCGCCTCTACCACCGGCGCGACGCCATATTCCCCGCTACGGTGGTGGGCAAACCTCGCCAGGAAGACTTCTTCATCGGCGATTACCTCCAGGAGCTGCTCAGCCCGCTCTTCCCCATGGTCATGCCCAGCGTGCGCGACGTCTGGAGCTACGGCGAGACCGGCTTCCACTCCCTGGCCGCCGCCGTCACCCACGAGCGGTACGCGCGGGAGGCGCTCGTCTCCGCCTTCCGGATCCTGGGCGAAGGCCAGCTCTCGCTGACCAAGTTTCTGCTGGTGACCGATACGCCCCGCGACCTGCGTGACTTCAAGGGGACGCTGGAACACGTCCTGGCCCGCACGGAGTGGGAGCGGGACCTGTTCATCTTCGACCACACCGCTATGGATACGCTCGACTACACCGGTACGGCCCTTAATCGCGGCAGCAAGGGCGTGCTGCTGGGCCTGGGCGCCCCCAAGCGGGAGCTGCCCCGCGCCTTCCAGCTCCCGCCCGGCACGGCCGTGCCGGACGGCGTGTGCGACGTCCGCGTCTTCTGCGCCGGCTGCCTGGTGCTCGGCGCGCGGCCCTTTGCCGAGGCGCCCGACCTCGCCGCGCGGATCGCGGCCGCGCCTGCCTTTGCCAACTGGCCCCTCCTGGTGGTCGCAGACGACGCCGCCATCGCCACCTCGAGCGAGCGCTTCCTGTGGGCCACGTTCACCCGCTTCGAGCCGGCGGGGGACGTGCATGCGGCCGGCTACGAGGTGCGCCGGCACCACCTCAGCTACCGGCCGCCCATCGCCATCGACGCGCGCATGAAGCCCGGCTACCCCAAGGAGGTGCGCCCGGCGCGGGCGACGGTGGAGCTCGTCGACCGGCGATGGCGCGAGTACTTCCCCCAGGGAATGGCCCAGGAGCCACGCCCCGCCGGCGAGCCGGAATAGGCCCACGCCTCGTTCGGCGGTGCGGCCCTACGCCTGCCCGGCATGTCCGGCCACGCCGGCACCGCAGCGCGGCGTCATTCGGAGCCTACTAGCCTGGATTATCCATGACCGGCATTGCGCGCCCTCTCCCATTGGGAGAGAGCCTGGATGAGGGCTCCGCTCGTGAAGGATCGGTCATGCTCCTGCGGAGCACCAGCGCGGCATGGAAGCCAGCCGTTTCCACAGGAATCCAGGCCAGCAGCGACGCTCAGTTCTGGACCGCCGTTGCCAGCTCCTGGTACGCCAGCGGCGTCGACACCGGCGGCAGCCGCGGCTCGAAGCCGTCGAGCCACCGCGCATTGGCCTCGAAGAGCTCATCAACCATCTGGCGCATGTCGTCCAGGCCCACTGTCGCCGATGCCAGCGGATCGAGGGCGCAGGCCTGGAAGACGGCGTCGCGGTCACGGCGCAGGAAGCCCTGGACGGCCAGTTCCTGAACGTTGACGTTGGTCCGGTTGATCGCCGCCAGCGGGCTGGGCAGGTCGCCGACGTAGCAGGGGTGCAGGCCGGCGCCATCCACCAGGATCGGGACCTCCACGCTGCAGTTCGGGGGCAGGTTAGTGATCAGCCCCGTGTTCTGCACGTTGCCGTTGAACCGGAAGGGCGTGTTCGTCTCGATGGCGTGGACGATGTACGAGCAGTATTCGCGGCTGCGCTTGAGGTCGATCGGCTCCTCGCCGGCGATCTGGCGCTTGATGCTGGCCCAGACGGCCGCGCGTCGCGCCGGAACGGCCGCCAGCTGGCCCGCGCCGGCTTCGGCGGCACGCTGCCACTCCGGGAAGATGGACGGCGGCGTGTAGCGGGCGCGGTCCGCCTCAGTACGCCGGAACCAGGGCACGTACTCGCTCATGTGGCGCGACGATTCGGTCACGAAGTAGCCGAAGTGCTTGAGGACCTCGAACCGCACGCGGTCGCGGTCGTAGATCTCAGGCTTCTGGGCGGCCTCGCGCAGGCGGGGATAGAGATCCTCGCCGCGGTAGGTCCCCCGGCGGAGCTGGAGAAACCAGGCCTGGTGATTGATGCCCGCCACCCAGTAGGCCACCTCGTCGCGGTCCACGCCCACGTAGGTGGCCAGGCGCTCCGCGGTCCCCTGCACGCTGTGGCAGAGGCCGACGTTACGGATCGCGGGCAGGGCCAGGTTGATCGTCCACATGATCATGTTCATGGGATTGACGTAGTTCAGCCACAGCGCGTCTGGGCACAGGCGCTGCATGTCCTGGCCGATCTCCAGCATGGCCGGCATGGTGCGCAGGTACCGGAAGACGCCGCCCACCCCGATGGTGTCGGCGACCGTCTGGTGCAGGCCATACCGGCGTGGGATGGCCACGTCCGGCCGGTCCTGCTCGTAGGCGTAACCGACGGCGAGCGTGGTCACGACGTACTGCGCGCCGTCCAGGGCCCGTGCGCGGTCGGTGGTCGCCACCACGCGGGCGCCCGCGCCCTGGGTGGCCACCATCCGCCTGGCCAGGGCTTCAATCAGCTCCAGCCGCCCCGTGTCGATGTCCATCAGGGCGAACTCGCTCTCCTGTAGCTCGGGCCAGCTCAGTAGGTCTCCCAGTAGCCGGCGCGAGAACGTCGCGCTCCCCGCGCCGATCAATGCGATCTTTGGCATCCTTCTCCTCGTTCTCCTCTCTTCCTTGCCGTCGTTGCCCGCGCCGCCGTCCACGCCCGCGGCTATATCAGCCGCATGAGCCGGCGCGGCGGCGCTGCCGGCGGTGGATTGTACGGCCAGGCGCAGCGCTTGTTCCGCCCCCTGCCTCGTGTTCCGCCACGGGTCAGGCCACCGCCTGCTGGGCCAGCGCGAACGCCCCCATCAGGCCGGCGTCCTGGCCGAAATGGGGCGCGACGACGTACCGGTCGGCGTTAGCCTGCACCTCGGGACGGGCGATGTATCCCGCCAGCACGGCGGGCAGCCGGCGGCGCACCCGTGCCAGCAGGTGGCCCTGTTGCATCACCCCACCCCCCAGCACGATGCGCTGGGGCGAGAGCACGAGGGTCAGGGTAGCGAGGGCGCAGGCGACGTACGCCGCCTCCAGCTCCCAGAGAGGCTCATCGGGCCCAAGGGACTCCGGCGGTCGGCCGGCGCGAGCCGCGAGCGCCGGGCCGGAGGCGAGGCCCTCAAAGCACGCCCCGTGGAACGGGCACACGCCGGCGAAGTCATCAGGACGGCCATCCGGCCAGGGCAAGCGCGGCAGCAGGATGTGCCCCATCTCCGGATGGAGCAGCCCGTGCAGGGTGCGCCCGCCCACGACGGCCCCGCCGCCGATGCCGGTGCCAATGGTGACGTACAGCGCCGGATCGCAGCCCTGCGCCGCGCCCCAACGCCACTCCGCCAGCGCCGCGCCGTTGACGTCCGTATCGATCGCCACAGGGATGCCCAGGCGCCGGCGCAGCAACGACGCCACCGGCGCGCCGCTCCAGCCCGGCTTGGGCGTCGCCAGAAGCGAGCCAAAGCTGGGGGAGCGCTCGTCCAGGTCCAGCGGCCCGAAGCAGGCCACGCCGGCGGCTGCCAGCCGCCCGCCCGACGCCTCCACCAGAAACGACGCGGCCTGCTCCAGGGTGCGCTCCGGCGTGGTCGTGTCGAAGCGGGCGCGGGCACAGATAGCGTCCGGCCCGTACCCGACGGCGCAGACGAACTTGGTGCCGCCGCCCTCCACCGCGCCAAGCAGGGGCCGGCCGGCACCAGGCTCACGTGGCTCCGGTGCGCTCATGACGCCATGAGCGTACTGCATGCCATGGCCCGCGACAACGGCGCCGCGTGACAAGGGCGTACGCCAGCGTTCCGGATCGCGCCAAACCGATACCGGCGTGCCCCACTCCCCTGTGTGCGCAAGGGCTGCCTGACGTGGCGCTCGCGCGGAGCCAGCCGAATGACCACTCCCCCGTGCGCGCGAGGGCTGCCCCCCTGTGACGCCGGCGAGCGCGGTGCGGATGGTCACTCCCCCGTGTGCGCGAGGGCTGCCTTCCCTTCGCTCGGCGCGGCGCCCTCACCGCTGGCTGTTGTCTCCTCGCCGCCGTGCCAGCGCCGCGGCGGCGCGCCCACTGTGGGTGACGTCCTTCCCCGCGTCTCCGCGTCGGCGCGGGGGCCAACGGCGGTCACGTCCGTCGGCCCGGCTAAGCCGGACGTTTTGCGCCTGCCCGTGCTACAACAGCAAGGTACATTCCGACCAGGTGGCTGGCGAGTCCCTGTAAGAGGGTGTTCAGAAATTGATGAACGCCACGCTGTCTGGGCATGATCAGTCCGAGGATCGGCCACCATTTGGTGGCGGCAGGGGGTAATCATGGCGAGACCCGGACCCAGCCAACGGTACCCGACCGATCGGACCGATGCCGCGTGGGCGCTGCTGGAGCCACTGCTGCCGGCGCGGAGTGGCCCCAGGCGACCACGGACGGTCGATCTGTGGCAGGTGCTGGGCGCCCTGTTCTCCCTGACGCGGACCGGGGGCCAGTGGCGGCTGCTGCCCCGCGATTGCCCATACTGGGGCACCGTCCGCTCCTCCTTCTCCTCCTTCGACAAGGGGACCAGCGACGGCACCTGGGTCCGCCTCAACGGCGCTTGGCGCGAGCGGGCGCGGGTGGGGGCCGGGCGGGCGCCGCGGCCGAGCGGGGCCAGCCTGGACAGCCCGAGCGTCAAGACGCTCGAGAGGGGAGGCGAGCGTGGCGACGACGCGCACAAGACCAGTCAACGGGCGCAAGCGCCAGGTGCTGGTGGACAGGCGGGGGCCTCTGCTGCGCGCGCTGGTGCACGTGGCTGCCGTCTGGGACACGGAGGGGGGCCAACGGCTGCTGCGGCCAGCGGGCACCGGCTGCGGGCAGATCGGGAAGCGGTGGGGGGACCAGGGGTCCACGGCTGGCTTCGTCCACTGGGTCCGCCAGCACCTCGGGGGGGAGGTGGAGGTGACCGCCCGACCGCCCGAGGCGACCGGCTTCGCCGTCATCCCCCGCCGCTGGGGAGTGGAAGGGGGGTGGCACGCACGCTCGCCTGGCTCACCCGCAATCGCCGATTGAGCCAAGACTACGCATTCGGGCAGGCATGCAGCACCGCCTCCCGCTACCTGGCATCAATTCGCCTCTTGACCGCACGGTTCACCCTGGCGGCTTCATGATTTCTGAACACCCTCTCAGACGGGCGGAGACCCACCCACGCAATGCCCCTCGCGATCACGCTCGCCGCGCGAACTAACCGCAAGCGTGGCGCGTGGAGACGCCTGGAGAGGAGAATGCGCAGTGGCAGGCGCAAAACGGAAGGACACGTCCATGTCATTGGCATCGGCCAACCTGGCCCTGCGCTTCCTGCTGGAGCTGGCGGGCCTGGCCGCCATGGCCTACTGGGGCTGGACGACGCACGGGGCCCCGTGGCGGGTCGTCTGGGCGGCAGGCCTGCCGCTGGCCGCCGGCGCGCTGTGGGGCGCCCTCCGCGTGCCTGGAGACCCGCGCGACGCCCCGATCGCGGTGCCCGGCCCCATGCGACTGCTGCTGGAGATGGCCTTCTTCGGGGCCGCGACGTGGCTCCTGGCGGCCGCGGGCTGGCCCTCGCTTGCCCTCATCCTGGGGGCGGCGGTGGCGTGCCACTACCTCGCGTCCTACCGGCGCGTCGCCTGGCTACTGGCCCAACGATGACGGCGCGCGTGCAGGACCTGCACCGACGCCACGCCTCGAAGTTCAAAGTTCAAGATTCAAAGTTCAAAGTTTTGAGTTCAAGGTTCCAGGTTGAAAGGGAGGCGCCTGCGGGGCGAGCCTGCCGATCCAGCCTGGCTCCGGTAAAGAAAGGCATCTCGATGATGGACACAGTTGTACTCCGGACCGGCAGAGGCGTGGCCGCGGCGAGGCCTGAGCGCGCCGCTGGCGCCGGGCTGGGAGCGCTCTCGCTCGCTCTGGCGGGCGTGTGCTTCCTGCTTTATCCGGCGATCCGCCCCTTCTCCGACGAGACATCGCTCCAGGGCGCGGCGGCGTTCGCCACGTCGTCCTGGCTGGTGGCGCATTCCCTGGCCATGGTGGGGTTCATCGCCCTCACGCTGGGGCTGGTCGCCCTCTACCTTCGTCTGCGCCAGACGGCGGCCGGCGCCCTTGCCGGTCTGGCCCTCGTACTGAGCTGGATCGGGGTGGGGCTGACCCTGCCCTATTACGGCGCCGAGACCTTCGGCCTGCACGCCGTCGGCCAGGAGGCGCTGCGCCAGCAGAGCGCCGCCGTCCTCTCCGTGGCGGACGCGATCCGCTGGCAGGAGGGCCTCTGGTTCATCCTGGCGGGCCTCGTCGCCCTCGCCGCCGGCACCATCCTCTTCGCTGTGGCCATCGGGCGATCTGGCAGCCTCCCCCGTTGGAGCGGCGTCCCCCTGGCCGTCGCCTTCGCCCTGTTCATCCCGCAGTTCATGACCCCTCAGCCTGTCCGCGTTGGGCACGGGCTGCTGGTCCTGGTGGGCTGCTTCTGGATCGCCCGGGGCCTGTGGAAGCCGCGAGACGCCCTACCGCGATGAACGGCGTCGGCCCTGGCCGCACTGATGGCAACAATGATGGCACCGACCGCGGTCGGTCCGGCAGGCGGCTTCTGGCGGCGTTGGACGCGGAGATCAGCCTGCCGTCCCTGATGCGCCTCTTCCCGCTGGCGTTCCTCCTCCACGACCTGGAGGAGGTCCTGACCGTCGAGGCCTTCTGGCAGCGCCACCGCGACCGGCTGCCCCTCCCCGCTGCCCTCCGCCGCGGGCGGGTCACCACGCGGCAGTTCGCCGTCGCCGTGGCCGGCCTGTTCGGGGTGGTCTTGCTCATCTCGGAGCGGGCCGCCCGCGCCCCGGGCGACCCGTCTCGCCTGGCCTGGTTCCGCGTCGGCCTGGCGATCATGCTTGCCAACGTGTTCACGCACCTCGGGCAGAGCCTGCTGCTGCGCGCCGACACCCCCGGCGTGGCCACCGCCCTGGCCATCTCGCTGCCCTATTCCGCCTATGCCTTCCGGCGCCTGGCGCGGGCCGGCCTGTCGGACCGGAGCGCCGCGCTGACAGCGAGCCGCCATGGGCTCCTGCGCCTGCTACCGGCCGTCGGAGCGGCCCTCGGCCTGGGCTGGCTCGTGGACCGCCTGCTGCGGGGGCGTGGCACGCCCGCGCCCGCGGCACCGCTGAACCGAAAAGTAAAGTAAGGAACTGTGATGGGTTCGAAGCGATACCGGTGGGCGGAGCGCATCACGGCCCTTGCCTGGCCGCTGATCATCCCCGTCTGCACCATCCTCTGGCAGTGCTGGCTGGAGCGGGTACTGCCGCGCCTCCTGGAGCGTCGACGTAGCAACTGAGTGCGGCGGCCCCACGGTGCCCGCTGTCTCGGCGCGCGGCCGGGGCGGGTGCCCGCGGCGCCGCGTGGGTCGCAGCCGCGCGCCCGTACGCCCGCTACCGCGCCAACCTGGCGCGGGC
>DAOTTI010000258.1:0-7187 GCA_034437795.1 Chloroflexota bacterium
CACGCGTGCTTGCCTGCGTCCCACTGTCCTCCAATACCTCCAGAGCAATCTCCTCAAAGTCTACTCCGAAGGGGAACTGTAATACTAAGAAGTCGCGCCTGGACGAGCCGGCGGCGATCCAGGCTATCGAGTTCATCCACGACGTCGCCCACAAGCACCAGGCGGCCTGGAAGCAGCCGGAGGCCGCCCAGCTCGGGAACAACAGCAACGACGCAATGAATCAGGGGAAGCTGGCGATGCACGTCTCATGGGGCGTGCCGCGGCCAGACTGGGCACGCTACGCCCAGGTGTGGGACAAGATGGGGTGGGTGCCCTTCCCGAAGGGCCCCGCCAGCGGTGGCAAGGTTGTGGCCGACCTCACCACTGAGGCGCAAGGCATTATGAAGGCGTCCAAGCACCACGACGCCGCCTGGCTCTATGCCAGGTGGTACCAGAAGGACTGGCAGCGTACGGTACTGGAAGAGAAGAGCGATGCGCGCGTGGCCTCGCGCCGCGACCTCCTCGATCTATCGCGCGCGGTCCTGCCGCCGCCGCAGGATCTCTGGTTCGAAATGGCACGGAACGGCGTCTCGCGCCCAATCTTCCCAGACTGGAACAAGGTCAGCGCGGAGATCATCAATCCGGGCCTCAACCCCGTTTGGGACGGCCAGGCCGCGCCGCGCCAGGCGGCCCTTACCGTCGCCAAGCAGCTGAACGAGTTCCTGGCGGCCAACCCCCAGTAGGGCCTGAATTCCCGCTCCCTCCGCGCGTCCCGCCTTCGCCACCCCTGGGCCAGCCGCGCCTCTTCGTCGTCGCCGATCTGTGCTCCCTCCCATCGGGGAGGGCCAGGCTGAGGGCTCCACCGGTGTGGACGATCAATTCTTCTTCCTGCGGCCAAGGGTTAAGGTGAGAGCTCCGCTCGGGAATACCTCGGACATGCCCCGTGGAACGCCGGCGACGGATGGAAAGGCCGGCCCTCTCCATCGGAACCTGGGCGAAGGGCGCGCCCGCTCGTCGTCACCCGGCACTCGCCACTCGCTCCTCGCTATTCGCTCCTCGGCGCTCGCTACTCGCTCCTCTCGCCACCGTCCCACCACCTAGCGGCATCGCCAAGGCGAGGCTGAGGGCTGCTCCAGCCGGCAGCACTGATAGCACTCCGGTCTCCCGATCCGATCCCCGCGCATGCTAGCATGCAAGGTACGGCGAGCGCCTTGAGGCACAATGGCGGAGCGCGTGTACACCTTCACCCTGACCAACACGGGGCAAAAGCCCAGGACAGTCTTGTTCTACACCGTGTCGGGCACGGATGCGCAGCGCCTGCCGGCGGAGATCACCCTGCTCCCCGGTGAGCAGAAGTCGGCCACGTTTACCGTTGACGATACGACAGGCGAGGCTATTCACGCCGTGGAGCGTGACGGAAACACTGACGTTCAGATCGAGCGCACCCGCGTTCGGTAAGCCATCTACCCTGGCCTTTTCACGAGCGGAGCCCTCACCCTCTCCCTTTGGGAAAGGGGACGCATCGCCGGCCATGAACCATCCAGGCTCCGCCGCCTTGCCCCCTCATGCCCTCCAGGACGTCAGCGACGGCCGGCCATCGAGAGCCATCGAGACGGGGATCCAGGCGAGGGCGCCGCTCGCTCGCATCATTCGGCCTGCGACGCCGCTGTCCGTCCGCGGCCCACCGCCCCACGGGGGCACCTGCCCCTGCGCTTCGGCCTCCGCCGGCGCGAGCACTGCCGCGCAGAAGGCGCGCTTGCCGAGACTATAGCCGAAGCCTTCGTTGTGCGGGAACCGACGCGCTAGTCGCCGCTTCAGCGCGCCGTATTCCTGCGCCACCTCGGGATGCGCCCGCAGGTAGTTGCGGAAGAGTAGATTTCGTACGTAATTGGGCGCGCCCCTATTCCTGCACGTGCAGGTGCGCCCACGCCACACCACGCGCAGGCGCCCGCTTGCGATAGACGTGCCGGCGGAAGTCCCCCGCCTCGGGATCCCATTCGTAGCCGATCGCGCCCAGCGGCGTCACGTAGTCGTCCACCGGCCCCAGTCGGCGCACCCCAGCAGTTATGTCCACCACCGGCTTGGCGTGCAGCCCTGGGACCACCGTGCTGCCGAAGTGCTCTATCGCCACCACCTGGTCGCCCAGCGCCTGAGCGATCAACGCCCGCTCGCGCTCGTAGACCAGCGGCCACCGCGCATCATACGGCACCACCCGATAACGCATCAGCGTCCCTCCGCTCACCGGCCGGCCCCGCTCGGGCGCATCCAGTCCTGCCCGATGGGGCGCCGTGGCATTCCTTCTCCCTCCACTCGTCCCGATACCGGCACGAACCCCGGGCAAGGGGGCTCCACCATCCTGGAAAACTGGTTGCACCCGCTCCAATCCCCTCCGGAAGGATCGCCCTCGCGTCCACCCTGTCCCGTCTTGCAAAGGCCCCACCCGCGCCAGACGAGCGTTCGGCACGCACCCCTGCCTTCGCGCTTCAAGTAGCCTCATGGCCCCGCCTGTATCGCACTCTTCCCTTTTCCTTCCTTCATTCGTCCTATCTTGCTTGCTCGCCCGTGCAGGCCCGCAGCCCCGGTGTGGGGGCATAGCGCCGGCCACGGTGCGGCCAGACAAGGCTAGGCCTTCACTCTTCGAGCAGTCCCATCGCCTCCGCCACCAGCTGGTACACCGCCGCTCGCTGCCGGCGGCAATCCTCTTTCAGGCACGGCTGAAAGAAGGCCACCGTGCCCTCGATTGCCTGGCGCGGGGTATCCAGCCGCCGGAGCTCAGCACCGCAGAAGTAGCACTGCCCCTGGCCCTCCACCATCTGGATCTCCCACCACAGCGCGCGGGGGTCCGTCTCGCCCCGCAGGCGCCGCAGGGCGGCGGCCAGGTGCAGGCGACAGACGCGCTTGTTCTCGATCACGGCCACCGCCTGTCTGGTGCACGGCACGTCCCCGACGACGGCCAAGCCCCCCGGCCCCACCTCCCACGGCTCGAGCTTCGCTTGACACTGAGGCATGGCTGCGCTCCGCTGTACCCTTCTCTTACCAGCCCGTGAGGGCTCGGCTCATCACACCTCTCCGCTAATTATCCCGCCGCTCGCTCATCCCTTCGGGGCACCGCGCCGCAGATACCGCATCGCCGGCTATCAGCTCCGTCTCCCTATGGGAGAGCGGGCGCCTGTGGAGCGGGCAGCGGTGAGGGCGCCGCTTGCGACGAGTCCGTCGTGCGCGTTTGGGGCACCAGCAGGGCATAGAACAGCTGGCCCGTTCTACAGGGAGCGGGCCAGGCGGTGGGCGCCCGTGTCCGGCAATGGGCCGTTCAGCCAGGCCGCGGCCCCATTCCTGGCCCGATCCTGCCCCCACGCGGGCGGCACGCGTGCTGGCTGGCCGAGTTCCGCGCCGGACGTGACCATCCTGCCCCCACGCGGGCGGCACGCGTGCCTGGATCTCACGAGCCGGCTCGGCAAGCGGAATCCTGCCCCCACGCGGGCGGCACGCGTGTTGCGTGCAGACGGATCTGCCGGCGTCCGCGCGTCTGCCGGCGGCTACCGGCGCTGTATCCCTGAGCCGGCAGACGCGCGCGACCGGTTCTGCCTGCCAATGCACCTTGCCGTTGCCGCCAACGTCGTCCTCAAGCTGGCCCTGCTCCCGGCGGTGGCGGTCATGCTCGTCTTTCCGGATCTCCCGCAGTTTGAAGGGAAGTCGCTCACCCTGCGCGCCATACTCTATCCCATCTTTGCCATCGCGCCTTACGCCGTGTACCGGCTCAAACGCATGCATGGTCCATACCCCACGGTGGTGGATCTCTGCTGGACCTGGATCTTTACGCTGGATATCGTGAGCAACGACCTGAACTGGTACAACGCTTACACCTGGTGGGACGACCTGATCCATTTCGTCAACGCCCTGCCGTACATGGCCGTGCTCACGGCCGCGCTTCTGGCCCTTGAGGAGCGGGGTGTGATCCGGCTGGGGTTCTGGGGAGCAATGCTGGTGGCGTTTTCCGCCTTCACCGCCTTCCATGCCGTGTGGGAGATGTGGGAGCATCTGATGGACCGGTTCCTCCAGACCCAGCTCCAGCCGGGCGGCATGGCCGAGGCCACCGAGAATAACCTGGCCGGCATGGCCGGTGGGCTCCTGGCGATCGTCGTCCTTCGCCGGCTGGCCGGCGCCTTCCACCGCCGGGCCATCCTTCCGCTGGCCGCCTACGTCGCGCAGCTCCGGCCTCCTCGCGGATCAGAAGATCGCCAGGAAGAGCGTGTGCTGCAGCGCGGTGTACAGCTCCGTCCGCTCGCGTAGCGCCTGCCACCGCCACGCCAGGCCGACGACGAACGTGCCGGCCACCGCGGCTGCGGCCACGGGCGCTGGCGCGATCCTGAACAATCGCGCGTGCCACAGGGCAAACAGGAGCGCCTGCAAGGCGAGCCCCCTACCAACGTTCGGGCGGCACAGGCGCACGAGCGCGGGCAGCAACGCCCCGCGAAAATACAGCTCCTGTGCAACGGCGCTGGCCGGCGCGTAGAGCAGCAGATCGATCCAGCCCCAGTAGTGGGGCAATCCGGCCACCGCCGCAGCGGGAGCGGTGCCGAGGATGCCGGCCGTGCACCAGACGCCGGCGCGTGAGACGGAGCCGGCCCGAAGGAGCCGATCACCGCGGGTCATGCCCGCCAGCCCCAAGATGCTGGTGCTGGCCAGGGCCACTCCCATGCCCAGGATATAGGTCAGGATGGGGCCGGGAAAGACGGTGTTCAGTACCGTGTAGGGCAGCCACAGCCCCACCACGGCGCCGGTGGCGAGACGCAACGATACACGGGGCCGCGGGGCCACATCTGGCGCGGACACGCTGGCGCGTGAGGATACGCCTTGACCCCTTGCTGCGTCAGGGTCTCCTCGCACATAGGGGAGCGATGGGTGGGCGATGCGCGGGCAATGCGTGGTGGCAGGGTCGCCTCGCACGCAGGGGGAGTGCTGCTCGAACAGGGCGCCGGACACGAACTCGGCCAGGGTCGCCTCGCACGCAGGGGGAGTGAACCGTTCTTCCGCCTGGGCCCGGCCATGGCGTCGTTCTTCCTCGCCTTCTCGGAGCGGGGCGGCGTAGCCTCCGCGGATGACGACCTCTCCCCGCGGCCGGCGCTGCCCCTCTCCCGCATGCGGGAGAGGGGCAGGGGCTGAGGGCTGCCCTTCTCCCGCTGCGGCGCGGGCACGGCCGGACGTGGTGAGATCCCCACTCTCGGGACCGAGACGGTGGGGCCACCGCGGCGCAGGTCCTCTCCCCATGGCCCGCGTTCCACTGCGAGGGCACAGGCAAGCAGGCTCGCGGCAGGCCCACGGACGCCCATGTGCGCCCCACGCACCAGCCTGCGCGTGGCCCGCTTCCTGCGAACCCTGTGGGCGTTATGGGAACAACCAGGATCAAGGCAGCCAAAGCGCCACGAGAGAAGGCAGCCCCTTCCGGTGAGGTGCCCGAGCGGGGCACCGCGGATGCCGCCGAGCGCGAGCTCGCAGGGAGCGCGCGCCGGCCAAAGCGGCGCGGCGCGCCTGGGGCGCCATCGCGCGGTCGAGAGCGCATTCAGCAGCAGAACGTCGCCAGCACTGAGGAATAGACCGGCATTCCGATGGAAAGAGGGAGGGAACCCGTCGCTGACCTGGATCGTGCGCGGGGTGGAGCCCTCACTCTGGCCCTCGCCCTATAGGAGAGGGAACTCCCCGCCCGCTGTGAATAGTCGGCCATGCCTCCGTAGGGCGCCGGCCACGAATGGGAACGCTGGCCATTTCCACAGGGGTCTAAGCTGGCCGTGAAGGGTCCAGGCTAGCCGGACGACCCATCCTGGTCGGAGGGCGGCGCGGCGGCGCCTCCGGTGCTGCCGAAACCACCCCGGCTCGGGCCATCGACTGCCTCCACTTCGACCCACTCTGCCACGGCCACCGGCACAAAGATCCCCTGCGCGATCCGCTCGCCCCGCTCGACCGTCACCGGCTGGTCCGTGAAGTTGTAGACCGCGATCTGATACTCGTCCTCCGGCCCGCAGAAGTCCTGGTCGCCGATCCCCACGCCGTTGGCCAGCATCAGTCCCTTTTTGAAGGGTGTGGATCCTCGTGACGCCACCAGGAACATGTACCCGGGCGGGGTCTGGATGATCACGTTGGCAGGGACCCTGGCTAGGGAGCGGGGCGGGATGACTGTGGTCAGGCGGGCATAGAGATCGCAGCCCACCGACCCCGCCGTCTGATAGGCCGGCAGCGGCAGCCCGCGATCAAGCCGCTTAATCCTGACCTTCATGCTTGGGTTAAGGTAGGGAACGCGAACCGGCACGTCACCCGGCCAGCGCTCACCCCACCCAAGGCGACCCTCATGGCACCCTGAGGAGGGAACGCAGTCCGCCGCGCGTGGGTTGCGCCCCCGCCGGTCCAGCCGGCGCCGCCGCGTCCTGGCATTCGCTGAAGGCGATGAGCCCCTGGGGAGCGGCGTCGGCCGCCTGCCCAGCCCCCAACCCATCCACGGGGCGGGTGCGCCTACTCTGGCCCCGGCACGTCCACGGAGAGGATACCGCTGCAGGCGCGGGCCACCACCATCACAAACGGCTCCTCGCCCAGCGCCTCCTCCTGGTGAATGGCGTAGGGCGCCACCGCCAGGAAGTCGCCCGGGCCCACCTCAGCGCTTTCACGCCCGCCGGGCCCCCAGCGGAAGCGCGCCCGTCCGCTGACGACGTAGATGCCCGTCTCGCAGTCGCCATGATGGTGCCAGGCTGAGACGGTGCCGGCCGGCGTGGTGGCCATACCCATCCACAGCCTGGTCGCGCCCGTCGTGCCCGGCGCGATCGCCGCCTCGCGACGAATGCCCGTGCTCTGGATGGTCGCCAGCGAGCGGTCTGGGGGACGGATGACTCGAATGCCGGCCGGACCGGCGCCTGCGCGGGCGCTGCTCGCTCTGCTTGCTCCCCCCTCTACCGTGGTCATGGCGTCACCACCATCTACGACATGCGCGGCGTTGGCGGCGTTGGTCGCACTGGCGGCGTTCGTGGTGTTCATCGCCTGCCCTCCGGTGAGGTAGTGTAGCGCTTCTCCGTCTGGCTTCTGCCCGTCCGAGCCGCAGCGGTGCGGGGAGCGCTATCGCCTACGCTCTCGCGCCGGCGCTCGGGTTCTCGATGGGGACGCCGATGACGCTGCCCCACTCGGTCCAGGAGCCATCATAGTTGCGCACCCGCGGATAGCCCAAT
>DAOTTI010000259.1:0-4144 GCA_034437795.1 Chloroflexota bacterium
AGGCGCGCCGCCCACGGCTGGACGGCCCGCAGCCGCGCCCCCTCCAACGCCTGCAGGCGCCCAAGGAGCGCCTGCTCACGGCCAGCCAGGCGGGCCAGCTCCTCCACGTCGGCGCCGACGATGGCGCGGCGCCGTGCCTCAGCCAGCCGGCCCAGCTCCACGTAGGCGGCCTCCTCGGCGCCCAGGACCGCCAGCAGCCCCGCCAGCGAGCCGGCCGCCTCGGGCGCGGCCGCCTGGCTCACCTCCGGCGCCGTCACGGGGCCTGCTCCGCGGCCGCGTCCAGGAGCCGCCGTAGCTTGCGGGCCAGCGCCTGCTCATCGACGCGATAGGTCCCCGCGTCGATCTCGGCGCGAAGCGCCGCCACCCGCTCCGCGCGCACGTCGGGGGCGCCCTGCACGGCGCGGTGCGCCATCAGCAGCTCCTGCGCCTCAGCGGAGAGCGAAGCCTCGTCGGCGCGAGGCCCCACCTTCTTCGGCCTGGCGCGGCCCCCTTCCGCGCCGGCCGCCCCATAGGCCTGCGCGATCTGCGCCAGCTTCGTCGCTCGGAGGTCGTTGACTTTCATGACTGGTAAGCCTACCAGGATTATCGGAAGAGAAGACATGGAACTGAAGTCGTTACCCTAAGCCCTACCAAGTACGCCGGCGCTATCGAGCGCGTAGGCTGTTCGCCAGGCCTATCATCTCGTCGATCGTCTGCAGCGCCCGCAGTGAGAAGCCGTACGCCCGCTGCGCCACGATCAGGTTGGACATCTCGTCCGCCATGCTCACGTTGGAGACCTCCAGCGCCCGCTCCACAATCTGCCCGAAGCCGGGGCTGCCAGCCTGCCCCGCGTTGGCGGCTCCGGAGTTGGCCGTCTCGCGGAACAGGGTCTGGCTGATCTGCTCCAGCCCCTCCGGATTGGTAAACGTGGCCAGCGGGATCTGGCCCAGGACCCGCGTCCCGCCGCCCCGCGGCGACGTGCGCACCATCCCATCGGGCCCGATGGCCAGCGTCCCCGCCTCGTCCGGCGGCACCACGATCTCCGGCAGCAGCGCCAGCCCGTCGGCCGTCACCAGCCGGCCACCGGCGTCCAGCCGGAAGCTCCCATTGCGCGTGTACGCGGTCGTGCCGTCCGGCAGCCGCACTGCAAAGAAGCCATCACCGTAGATGGCCAGGTCCGTCGGCACGTCCGTCTGCTGCAGCGCCCCCTGCGTAAAGGTCGGCTCCAGCGCGGCCGGCCGGACCCCCGACCCGATGCGCAGATCCTGGTTCACCGTCGCCGTGCGATGGGCCTGGTACAGCAGGTCCTGAAAGCCCAGTCGGCTGGCCTTGAAGCCCGTCGTATTCACGTTGGCCAGATTGTTGGCGATGACGTCCAGGTGCAGCTTATGGCTCAGCATCCCCGAGACCGCCGCCCGAAGTAGTGGCGAGATCGGCATCGACTACCGTCCTTTCTCATCGGTATCGGCTTGTGCTCCGTCGCTCCTGGCTGCGCAGGCCCAGCCGCCAAACAACGCCGACAGATGGCCAATCGCGTCGCGCCGGTCGCCTCGCGCTGGCGGCGCGCCCACGCTCACCTGCGCCACGCGCCAGCCGCGCCCGACCCCTGCCCGTCGCCGTTGGCGGATCACCATCGCTAGACCTTCCCCACCTCGTTGACCGCCCGCTGGACCATCTCGTCCTGGATCTGGACCATCCGCGCGCTGGCCTCGTACACCCGCTGCGTGGCCAGCAGGTCCGCCATCGCCCGCGCCGGATCGACGTTGGACCCCTCCAGGTAGCCCTGCTGCACCACCGAGCCGGCGGCCGGCGCCGGCTGGGCCTGCCCGCCGGCGTCCTCCAGCAGGTTGTTCGCCGCCTTCTGCAGGAGCTGAGGGGCGCCAAACTCCACCACCCCGAGCTGCGCCACGGGCTGCCCGTCCACAAGGATCTCGCCTGCCGGCAGCACCGTCACCGCCCCGGGCGGGAGCGTGATCGGCGTGCCGGCCGCGCTCAGCACCAGGTCCCCCTGGCTGGTCACGAGCTGGTTGGCGCCGTCGCGCCGGAAGCTGCCGTCCCGCGTGTAGCGCACCCCCTGCGCGGTCTGCACGCTAAAGAACCCTGGTCCCTGGATGGCCAGGTCAAGGGGATGATCCGTGGCGCGCAGGCCCGCCTGCGTCAGCCGGATGCCGGCCGCCTCATTCAACACCCCTGTCCCCAGCGTCCCGATCAGCCGCGGGCCACTGAACAGGCGCGAGACCAGCTGCTGCGGGAAGGCGCTCAGGCGCAGCGTGTCCTCTCGAAACCCGGGCGTATTCACGTTCGCCAGGTTGTTGGCGATCGTCTGCGCGCGGACGAGCATCGTCAGCATCCCCGCGGTGGCGGAATACAGGCCTCGAATCATGGCCGCATCACTCCTTGTGCAAGTTCGGCAACCTTCAGGCGCAGGCGCACCTCCTCCCGCCCGCGCCCCGTTTGGCGCGCGATCGTCCCGATATCCAGCCCCTCCGCCGCCAGCCGCACGACCTCCTCACCAGCCTCATCAGCCCTGCCAGCGTCCCGTCCCGCAGCGCCACCTGCCACTGGCGACCCGGGTAGCCACGCTCCCCGCAGCTCATTCACAGCCGCACTGGGTAAGTACCTCTCCTCCTGGCCCTCGTCCTCCCTCTCTGACGCGGAGCGGGGGCGGCGGGGCCCAGCCGCACGGTGGAGTGAGGCAGGGGGCGGGTGCGGCGCGGCCCCGGCCCCAGGGGGTGACGGCCCCTCCGCCATCCGCCGGTCGGCCTCATCCAGCAGCGCCCGCAGCCTCGCCGCACGCGCCTCCAGCGCCTGCCCCAGCTCGTTGGTCACCGCCTCAAGCTCGTCGATCAGCCCCACCACCCCTTCCATCGCCAGCGCCGGCCGCGTCTGCGCCTCCGGCGTACTCGCTGGCGCAGCGCCGATAGCGCGGCCATGCCGGTACAGCCACGCCATCGCCCCCCACGTCCCCATCAGCAGCACCAGGAGCAGCACCTCCATCCGGTTCATCCCTCCAGCAGCGGGCCCAGCCGCGCCCGCAAGCGGTGCAGGGCGCGCCCGTGGAGCTGGCACACCCGCGACTCCGATACGTCCAGGATCACGCTGACCTCCTTCATCGTCAGCCCCTGCTCGTAGTACAGCGAGAGCACCAGCCGTTCCCGCTCGGACAGGGCGCGAATGGCCTCCACCAGCCGCTGGTGAAGCTCCGCCTCCTCCGTCCGAGACGCGGGGTCGGCTGCCGTGGGCGACTCCAGCGTCTCCACCAGGGCCGCGCCGGGGCCATCCTCCTGGCCATCCATCGCCACCGGCGCCTCCAGCGACAGGATGATCGTGCTGGCCGCCAGGCTCGCCTGCTGATACTGGTCCATGTCCAGCCCGAGCGCCTGCGCCACCTCGCCGTCGGACGGCGGGTGCCCGAGCTCCGCCTCCAGCCGCGCGAAGGTGCGGGCAATCTCCTGGCTGCGCTGTCGCGCCGACCGCGGGATCCAGTCCAGCGCCCGTAGCTCGTCGATGATCGCCCCCCGGATGCGGGCAATGGCATAGGTCTCGAACTTCACTCCCGTGGCCGGATCGAAGCGGTCGATGGCCTCGATCAGCCCCAGCGCCCCTGCCGACAGCACGTCGTCGGCGTCCATCACCCGCGGCAGCACGATGGCCAGCCGCCCGACCACGTACTTCACCAGCGGGGTGTATTGCAGGATCAGTTGCTCGCGGAGCGCGGGGTCTCGCTCGGCGGCGTAGCGGACCCACCGGGCAGCAGTCTGCTCTGGATTGTTCAGCGTGGCGACGGCCATTCTGCTACTCGTCGGTGCGAAATGCGTGTCCTGAGACGTGTCCTGCTCGGCTCATGCTCGGTTCATGCCTCAACGTCCCGCAGCGGGCGCGCCCCGGGCGGCAGGCGCTCCCTGCTCCGGCTGGTCCGGCTGGGCGCGCAGCAAGGCGGCAAGGTCCTGGAACCCCGCGCCACCGCCGTCCGCCAGCGCCGGCCGTGGCTCCCCTGGCCGCGCCGGTCGCCCCTCGCGCTCGCTCGCCTGCGGCGCTCCACCATCGGCCGGCACCGCCGCGGCGCCTCCCTCCTCCGGCAGCCCCAGATCGAGCGTCCGCCCCTCGTGGGGCGCTGCGCCGGCGCGGGCGCGCTGGGCCGGAGCAGCCGCGTCCCGCCCGCCAC
>DAOTTI010000260.1:0-10982 GCA_034437795.1 Chloroflexota bacterium
GCCGATCGGCCCGCCGCCGTTCAACCGCGCGCCCCGCAGCCGGCCGCCGGCCCGCGAGGTCTCCCCAGCGGAGGTGGCGCAGGCGGCGGCGGCCCTGGCGCCGGCGCCCGAAACCGGCGGGCGCATCTACGCCCTGTGGCCCGACCCTCAGGCGGTGGCGGCGGTCGCCACCGGCAGCGAATCCCCCGTGGCGGTGCGGGTGGAGGTGGCGCGCGCCTTCCGCGAGCCGGTGCTGCTGCGCCTGCTGCCGGCGCCAACGGAGGACTGGCCGGCCACGCCGCCCGCCCCGCCGGAGACGGCCGCCGTGTTCCGCGTGGAGCTGTTCAATCTAGATGGGTCCATCGTCCCGCAGCACAGCACCCCGCTCCGCGTCTGCGCCCAGGTGACGGACGCGCAGCTCGCAGCCGTGGGAGGCGACCTGAGCCGGTTCGCCATTCTGCGCTGGAACCAGGGCCGGGAGCGCTACGAGCGCCTGCCGGTGGCGGCGTCTGACCCCGCGACGCGAGAGGTCTGCGCCGATGCAGTGCAGACGTCGACCTTCGTGCTGGCGGCCCTGCCGGAGACGATGGCCGGCCGCCCCGTGGCCGACCCGCGCTACTTCCCTGAGACCGGCTACCGGATCAGCGACGACGCCATCTGGGACTACTTCCAGCGCCGCGGCGGGCTGCGGGCCTTTGGCTACCCCGTCTCGCGCCAGTTCCGCCTGATGGGCACCGAGGTGCAGTTCTTCCAGCGTCGCGTCCTGCAGCGGCTGCCGGACGGTACGGTGCAGCAGCTCAACCTGCTGGCCGGCGACCTGTTCCCCTTCCGGCGCATCAACGGCTCAACCTTCCCCGCGGCCGACCCCGAGCTGCTGGCCGTCGCGCCGTCCCCTGGCGATGCCGACTACGCGGCGCGGGCGCTGGCCTTTGTGCGCCAGCACGTCATCCTGGGGTTCGAGTCCGCCTACTTCTCCACCGTGACCTGCGCCGACGCCTATCCCGGGCAGCCGTGCTCGGATGACACGGCGGCGCTGCTGAACCTGGAGATGTGGGGGCTGCCCATCTCGCGGCCGGTCCTTGACCCCGAGCAGCGCACCTTCGCCTACCAGGCCTTCCAGCGGGGCATCCTGCACTACGACTTCACCACCGACCGGACGGAGGGCATCCTGCTGGCCGACTGGTGGAAGGCGCTGATCACCGGCCAGGGGCTGCCGTCCGACCTGGAGCTGGAGGCGATGAGCACGCCCTTCTGGCGCCAGTTCGATCCCAAGGACACGGTGACCGGCATGTGGTGGCCGGACGAGGTGCCGGACACCAATATGGTGGGCGCCTTCGCACCCGACCTGCCCCGCGAGGAGGTCGATGCCCAGACGCTCTTTGGAACGACACGTACAGGGAGATCGTGATGGCATCCGCGAACACGTCGATGATTGCCGCCGCGCCGGCCGCCGGCGGCCGGGCGGCGCCGGCCGGCCGGACGTTTGGACGCTGGTTCGGGCTGGGCCGCGGGCCGTACCTGGCGCTCCTGGCGCTGGGGGCGCTCTTCCTGGGTGGCGGTCTCATCTACCTGCGCCGGACCCAGGTCGGGGCCGTGGCGCGGTTCGCCACGGCCGAGGTAGTCGTGGGGAAGATCAGCACCACGGTCAGCGCCAATGGCACGGTCGCCAGCCCCACCCAGTCGCGCCTGACCTTCAAAGTCGCCGGCCGGCTGAAGGAGGTACTGGTCAACGTTGGCGACCAGGTGGTGGAAGGCCAGCCCCTGGCGCGGATCGACGACTCCGATTTCCAGGCGGCATTGCAGCAGGCCCAGGCCAACCTGAGCAGCGCGCGCGCCAAGCTGGACCAGGTCCGGATGGGAGCCAGGCCGGAGGAGCTCGACGCCGCGCGGGCGCAGGTTGAGGCGGCGCAGTCCAAGCTCAATGAGGCGCGTACCGCCCTGCGGGGGCCGGAGATCGCGGCGGCGGAGAGCCAGCTGGAAACGGCTCGCATTCGCCTGCGCCAGCTGGTCGGCGGCGCGCGCGCCGAGGACATCACGGCGGCGCAGGCGCAGCTGGAGGCGGCCACGGCGCGGCTGCAGACGCTGCTCAATCCGCGGCCGGAGGACATCGCCGCGGCCGAGGCGGCGCTGGAGGCGGCGACCCAGAAGTACCAGACCCTGCTTAATCCGCGCCCGCAGGACGTGGCCGGTGCCCAGAGCGCCCTGGATAGCGCCAAGATCCGGCTACAGCAGCTACAGAACCCGCGGCCGGAGGACATTCGCACGGCCGAGGCGGCCCTGGCCCAGGCCAGGGCCAGGCTCCAGGCCCTCCTGAACCCGCGGCCGGAGGACATCAAGGCGGCTGAGGCTGCCGTCGAGCAGCAGCGGGCCAGGCTGGCGGCGCTGGTGGAGGAGCCGGTGTTCGCCAAGCCGGAAGACATCGCCAACGCCCAGCTCCAGGTGCAGATCGCCCAGGCGGCGCTGGACAAGGCCCTGGCCGACGCCGCCGACCCGAGCAAGGCCGGCATCGGCGGCTTCAGCCTCTCCGAGCAGGCGGTCAACGCCCAGGTGCAGCAGGCCCAGCTCCAATTGCAGCAGGCACAGAACAACCTGCGCAAGCTGCAGACGGTTGGCCCCACCGAGCACGACATCCGCGCCCAGTACCAGGCGCTCCAGCAGGCCCAGGCCAATCTGGACAAGCTACGCAACCCGTCGCCCCAGGATATCCAGGCCGCCCAGGCCGCCGTCGACCAGGCGCAGGCCACGCTGGACAAGATCAAGACGCCCACCTTCTATGACGTCGCGGCCGCCAACGAGGCGGTCAAGCAGGCCCAGGCCAACCTGGACAAGCTGCTCAAGCCGTCTCCCGCCGACGTGGCCGCGGCCCAGCAGGCGATGGTGGCGGCCCAGACGACGTTGGAGAAGCTGCGCAACCCGTCGCCGGCAGACGTCCAGGCCGCCCAGCAGGCCGTGGTCACCGCCCAGACGACGCTGGAGAAGCTGCGCAATCCCCAGGACGCGGACGTGGACGCCGCGCGCCAGGCGGTGGCTCAGGCCGAAGCCAACCTGGAGCGCCTGCGTAACGCGGCCACCTTCGCCGTGCAGCAGGCGGAGGCGACGCTGCGCCAGGCGCAGGCCACGCTGGAGCTCAGGCGCAGCGGGGCGACGGCCCAGGAGATCAGCATGGCCGAGGCGGCGGTGGAGCAGGCCCAGGCGCAGGTGCAGCAGGCCCAGGCCAACCTGGCGGCGACCACCCTGACCGCGCCATTCGCCGGCACGGTGGGAGCCGTGATCGCCAATCTGGGCGAGATGGTCTCGCCCTCGTCGCCGGCGCCGGTGGTGACCTTGATCGACACCCGCCAGATCCGCGTCGACGTGGCGGTAGACGAGGTCGACGTCGCCAAGGTGCAGCCCGGGCAGGAGGTGCAGCTCACCTTCGACGCGCTGCCGAAGCTGCAGGTGCCGGGGCGCGTGGACGTGATCGGCCCCGCCGCCGTGGTGCAGCAGGGCGTGGTGACCTATCCCGTGCAGATCCGCGTCGATCCGGCCCAGGCGCCCGGCGTACGCCCGGGGATGACGGCTACCGCCGCCATCGTCGTGGCCGTCAAGGACAACGCGGTCCTGGTCCCCAACCGCGCTCTCAAGACGGTGGGCGACTCGCCGGCCGTGGAGGTCCTGGATTCCAGCGGCCGGATCGTGATCCGGACGGTACAGACCGGCATGGCCAACGACGAGATGACGGAGATCCTCTCCGGCGTCTCGCCGGGAGAGCGGGTGATCCTACCCAAGACCACGCTGGAGAGCTCCCTGCCTCCGGCGGGAACGCTGGCCGGCACCGGAGGGGCCGGCGCGGGAAGCGCTCCAGCGGGCGTGCCGAGCGCCGCCGGCGCGGGTACGGGCCCGGCCGGTCTGGGGCCGCCGCGCAGCAGCCGCTAGCGACGGACGGTTCGAGGCGACGAGACGACGGCGATGAACGTAGCGGAAAGCGTGCGCGTGGCGCTGCGGGCGCTCGGCGCGAACAAGCTGCGGGCGGGGCTGACCATGCTGGGGGTGCTGATCGGCGTGGGGGCGGTGATTGCGCTGCTCTCCATCGGCCGCGGGGTGCAGGCCACGGTCAACCAGCGCATCGCCGCCCTGGGGAGCAACCTCCTTTTTATTACTCCCGGGCGCCAGCAGCAGCCCGGCGTGCGGGCCGCCTCGGCCGCGACCACGCTCTCACTCACCGCCGAAGACGCCCAGGCCATCCTGGACTCCGGCCGCGTGCCGCAGGTGGTGGCGGTGGCCCCCGAGGCATCCACCGGTAGCCAGGTCATTGCCGGCAACCAGAACACCTTTACCCGCATCGCCGGGGTCACGCCCAGCTTTGCCCAGGTCCGCAATTTCCGCGTCGCCGAAGGCACGTTCATCACGCGCGACCACATGGAGACGCGGGCGCTGGTGGCCGTGCTCGGCGCTCAGACCAAAGGCTCGCTCTTCGGCCGGCGCAACGCGATCGGGGAGACGATCCGCATCGGGCAGGTCAGCCTGCGGGTGGTGGGGGTGCTGGAAGCCAAAGGTGCCCAGGGCCAGGCCAACCAGGACGAGGTGGTCCTGGTCCCCTTGACGACGATGCAGACCCGCCTGAACCGCGTACGCGCCGTGCGGGGCGGCTACCCCGTCACACTGATCAGCGTGCAGCTGACCGACGACCGGATCCAGACGGCGCAGGAGGCGGCCGCGCGCATCGGGGAGCTGCTCCGTGAGCGCCACCGCGTCTCGCAAGACGACTTCATTGTGCGTAGCCAGCGAGACCTGCTGGCCACGGCCAATCAGGTGGCCGGCTTCATCACCATCTTCCTGGGATCGGTCGCGGCGCTCTCCCTGCTGACGGGCGGGATCGGGATCATGAACATCATGCTGGTCTCCGTCACGGAGCGCACGCGTGAGATCGGCATCCGCAAGGCCGTGGGTGCCAAACGCTGGCACATCCTGGCCCAGTTCCTCACCGAGGCCGCGGTGGTGAGCGTCACCGGCGGGATCGTCGGCATTGTGCTGGGGGCCGGTGGCTCGCGCCTGCTCAATGGCATCCGCTTCGGCGGGGCCGGATCGGAGCCGATCCAGACTGTGGTCAGCCTCGACGCCATTGTGCTGGCCTTCGCCGTCTCGGTGCTGGTCGGGCTGGTCTTTGGCGTCTATCCGGCGATGAAAGCGGCGGCCCTGCACCCCATCGACGCCCTGCGCAGCGAGTAGCCGGCACCCCCCTTGGCGTTCAGGGTGTCCTGGTCAATTGTGCAGCCGGCAGGTACAGGAACAGGTGGCCTGCCGGCGGGTACTTTGCCGGCTGGGCAGGATCATCTGCCGCGGTGGGGCGGCCGGGGCCACAAGGCTCCGAGGGCGGTGCCTGCGGCCGGGAAGGGATGACGAGCGGGGCCAGGATGACGCAGCACTGCTCACGCCGTTCCACCCGCGCGCTCCGTGCTCCCGCGACGCTCGCCTCCTCCCGCACACACGGAGCCCGCATTCCAGCCGTGCGCTCCGCGCTACCGGAAGGGGAAGAAGAGTGGGGCCAGGACGGTGGTGATGGCCATCACCAGCAGATCCAGCGGCAGCCCCAGCCGCAGGAAGTCGCTGGCCCGATAGCCTCCCGGGCCGTAGACCATGAGATGCGTTTGATACCCCAGGGGTAGAGCGAACCCAGCCGACGCGGCCACGGTGATGGCGATGGCAAAGGGTGTGAAGTCCACACCGAGCTGGGCAGCAGCGGCCCGCGCCAGGGGAAAGGCGAGAACCGCGGCCGCATTGTTGGAGATGGCCTCTGTGAGTACCAGGGTCACCAGATAGGTGCCGGCCAGTACCCCGTGCGGGCCAAACTGCGCTAGCACGCCGGTCAGCCCGAGGCCAAGGGCAGCGGCCGCGCCGCTTTGCTCGAAGGCGCGCCCGATCCCGAACGAGGCACCGATCGCCAGCAGCAGGCGCCAATCGATCGCTCGCAGGGCCTGCTCGAACGAGAGGCACCCCGCCAGCAGCATCAGCGCCGCGGCCACCAATGCCCCGACCAGGAGCCCGACACCGGTGTAGCCTTCCAGCGTCACCGCCACCACCATCGCGGCCAGGATGGTGATGGCCACCCAGGCCCGATCATGGCGGCGTGGCTCGGATGCCGGAAGCGTGGAGACGAGGAAGAAGTCACGGCTGTCGCGATGCACCTGGAAGAAGCGTGGATGCGCCTCCAGCAGGAGCGTGTCACCCGGGCGGAGCACGATGTCGCCAATCTTGGACTGGAGCCGCTCGCCATTGCGGTGGACGGCAATGACCACGGCGTCATAGCGGCTGCGGAAGCGTCCCTCGCGGATGCTCTTGCCGACCAGGGGATTACTCACGCTGACGACTGCCTCCACCAGGCAGCGGTTGGGGCGGGGCTCGCTCAGCTTGAAGACCTGGTCCGTGGCGGGGCGTAGCCCGCGGATACGCTGGAGCTCCACCACTGAGGCCACGACCCCAACGAAGACCAGCCGGTCGTCGGGGAGTAGACGCTGCTCCGGCCCGACCGGAACCAGCACGTCCCCATTGCGCTCAATGTGGGCCAGGTAGAGCCCCTGCAGGTGACGCAGGCCCGCCGCCTCGATCGTGCGCCCGGCCAGACCGTTGCCCCGCTCGACCAGCATCTCCACCGTGTACTGGCGCGGGTTGGCCAGCGCCGCGTCGGCAGCGGAGGTGCGCACCGGGAGCAGCCAGCGAGAGGTGGCCAGAATGAAGGCCACGCCCGCCAGGGCTACCGGCACGCCGACGGCGCTGATGGTGAACATGCCCATGGGCGGCAGGCCGGCGTCCTTGAGTAACCCCTGCACGGTCAGGTTGGTGCTGGTGCCGATGAGGGTGCAGAGCCCGCCGAGCACTGCGCCGTAGCTCAACGGGATGAACAGCTTGGACGGGCTGAGGTGCCGGCGCGAGCACCACTCCCGCACCACCGGCATGAACATCGCCACCACCGTGGTGTTGTTCAGGAAGCTGCTGGCCGCCACAACCGGGAGCAGCAGACGGGCCTGGGCGTCCAGCGTGCCCTTCGGGCGCCCGAGAAGCTTCTCCACCACCAGAGCCATGCCGCCGGTTTCCGTCAGCCCGGCCCCGACGACGAGGAGGGCGGCGACGGCGACGAGCGCCTCATTACCGAAGGCTTGGGCCAGCTCACGCGCCGAGAGGAGCCGGTCGGAGAAGAGGCCAAGCACAGCCAGCACGGTTAAACCGCCCAGGAGGACCATCTCCGTGGGCGCCACGTCCCGCGCCAGTGCCAGGACGACAATGGCCATGACAGCCAGGGTGGTCCAGGCTTCCCAGCCCATGTGGCGATCCTCTGCTCCGGACCCTCGCTGCTGCCCGAGGTAGACGCCATCGGGCGGTACGGCGCTTCCCCGTTCACGCGGCGATCCCCATGGCGGTGGATCACTGCCCGCCTGCGCGCGTCAGGTGCTGGCCCCACGGCGCCGGGTTTGGCCAGCGCGCTACCCAGGCGGGAGCGCGGGCCCGCTTGCCCGCTCAAGTTTGTCGCGAGCGCGGCGCAAGCAGGTTGCGGCCGCGTTGTGGCCGCGTTGCGAGCCTCGTCCGCCTGCGCTTCGCCTCCCGACGGGGCTGGGCCAGGTGCGCCATGACTGCGCCTCCGTCTCCCGCGCCTGCCCCGAGCGCTTCGCCTGCCGACGGGGCTGGGCCAGCTGCGCTGGCCATCGCAACCAGGCCTCAACGCCCTGCCAACGTGCGCTTGATCGCTCGATGGCACGTTGTAGCGTCTGAGTAACTAGGATCCCCGTAGGCCCGGAACTTTCGAAGCGTCCGGGACGTGCTGGACGCTAATGACTACTATGGGCGTAGCCTGGGACCCCCGGGGGATATCTAGGCACCCCTGGAGGAGGCGTGAAGTGCGTTGTCAATGGGGCGCAGAAGTGGCCCGCGTGGCGCAGGGAGCGCGGGTCGTTCGAACCATCCTGGTCATGCTTCTGCTGTGGCTGCTGGGCGCCCTTTTCAGCGGCCTGGCCGCCACACCCGTGGCTGCGCAGACGGCCGCGGACCGTTCCTACATCGTCGTGCTGCGCGACCCGAGTGACGCGCCGGCGGTCGCCAGCGCGCACGCCAGCGCCTTTGGCTTGCGCCTGGAGCACGTCTACCGCCACGTGCTTCGCGGCTATGCGGCCACCATCCCCGCCACGCGCCTGGACCGGATCAAGGCCGACCCGCGGGTCCTCTTCGTCGCCGAAGATGCCGAGGTGCGTACCGCGGACGTCCGCCGCGCCACCGGCCAGACGCTGCCGACCGGCGTGGACCGCATCGACGCAGAGCTCAGCTCCCGCTTCTCGGCTGATCCGTCCACCTGGCCCCTGGCGGTGGCGGTGATCGACACCGGCGTGGGGCCGCACGCCGACCTGAACGTGGCCGGGGGCGTCAACTGCCACACGTCGGACCGGCCTAATCCCGGCAATTTCGGCGATGGCAACGGCCACGGCACCCACGTGGCCGGCACCATCGGGGCGCGCAACAACGCGGCCGGCGTGGTGGGAGTAGCGCCGGGGGTGCGCCTCTACGCCGTGCGGGTGCTCGGCAACAACGGTAGCGGGCGCACGTCCCACGTCCTATGCGGGATCGAATGGGTCACCGCCAACGCGAGCGCGCTGGGGATCAAGGTGGCCAACATGAGCCTGGGCGGCTTTGGCTTTGACGACGGCAACTGCGGCCTGAGCAACTTCGATCCGCAGCACCTGGCCATCTGCAACTCGGTGGCTGCAGGGGTGACCTACGTCGTGGCGGCCGGCAATGAGGAGCGCAACCTGGTGGGGACCATCCCCGCCGCCTACAACGAGGTGCTCACCGTCACGGCCATGAGCGACTCCGACGGCAAACCGGCCGGCCTGGGCGGGCGGCCAGACTGCCGGACCGAGGAGCAGGACGATGCCGTTGCTGGCTTCAGCAACTTTGGCATGCCGGGCGGCAACGATGTAGCTCATACCGTTGCTGGCCCTGGCGTCTGCATCGTCAGCACCGTCCCCACCGGCCTGTGCGACCTGTGCGACCCGAGTGGTCTGGCGGTGCTGTCGGGGTCCAGCATGGCCACGCCGCACGTCGCCGGCACGGTGGCGCTGTGCATCGCGTCCGGCCGGTGTAGCGGGCCACCGAGCACGATCATGGCGCGGCTCCGCGCCGACGCCGCTCTCGCCAACCTCATTCGCCCCGGGTACGGCTTTGCCGGCGACCCGCTGCGGCCGGTGGCCGGGCGCTACTACGGCTTCCTCGTGTACGCGGGTGGCTACTGACGGCGGCTACTGACACAGGAGGATCCGCGCTAGCACCAGCGGCCGATGTGCTGCTCCACGTACTGGGCGCCGGCCGTATCGCCTACTTTTGATAGATAGCTCGCCTGGGCGCGCAGGCTCCTGGCCTCGCCGTCGCAGCCGTAGACGGGGTGGCTTGCGGTGAGCCAGTTCCTGACGTGCACCGCCTCATGGAGGATGGAGCCGCCGGCCCAGGGAAGCGAGTAGACGGCGCTACGCCCCTCGATCTGAATGATCCTGGACCCGCCCCAGGAATAGTTGGTCGGCCCCTCCTTGATGGCGGTGACGTAGGCGGCGACGACGGCGAAATCGTCCGGCGACCGCGCCCTCATCAGCGCCAGGGCCGCGTTGATGCCGCGCACGAACGCGTCCGAGCCGGTCACCACCGGGCCGGTGGCCCCGCTTGCGGGGGCTGACGCGGCGACCGGTGCCGCGCCGGGCGGACCGGCCGCCAGGAGCCCCGCGGAGGGGGCGATGAGCGAGTTCAGGTCCAGGGCCCGTGTGGCGGGGGAGGCCTGTGCGCCGGTGGCCGCCGGCGCCGGATCACTCCTGGTCTCCGCGCGCGCCACGGCGGGCGGCAGCGACACCAGGAGCAGCACCACCACGCCCGCCAGCGCCGTCGCTCCCCAGTATCGCCTCGGCCTTGCCACCTCGCTGCGCTCCCAGCCACCAAGACAACGCCGGCGGCTGGGAGAACGTGATGGGCCGGTGAGAAAAGGAACCGGACTTCGGCAGCTGGGACATGACGGGCCGGTGACCGGTGCGTGGCTCTCAACCGAATTGCAACCGCACCCGCATCGTGAGGCAGCCGGCACTCAACAACCGGGGAGTAGTATGTGCGTGACCGCGCCTCAGCCGCTGGCGGCATCTGGCGGCATTACTGGCCTGCACAGGCGCGAATGGAGAGCCTGGAGTGGCAGAAACAGAAGTAGAGACAATCGATGCGATCCCCGCGATCGGCAGGATCGACGCGGCGGCCCTGCTGGCGCCGACGGATGCCTCCGCCGATGGCTGGAACGAGACCACGCCCGGCCAGCATGAAGGAGCGAATGGCCGCCTCGTCTACGGCGGGGTCAAGACGGCGTTCGACTATCTAATCGTCGGCGCGGGGTTTGCGGGGAGCGTGCTCGCGGAGCGGCTGGCGAGCCAGGCCGGCAAGCGAGTGCTGATCGTCGACCGGCGCCCGCACATCGGCGGGAATGCCTACGACCACTACGACGACGCTGGCGTACTGGTGCACAAGTACGGGCCGCACATCTTTCACACTAACTCAGCTCGCGTGTTCGCCTACCTGTCGCAGTTCACCGCCTGGCGCCCTTACGAGCACCGGGTGCTGGCTCACGTCGATGGTCAGTACCTTCCCTTCCCGATCAACCGCACGACGGTCAGCCGGTTCTACGGCGTAACGCTCCGAACGGAGGACGAGTGCGCCGCCTTCCTGGCCACCATTGCTGAGAAGGTTGAGCGCCTGCGCACTGCGGAGGATCCGGTGGTGAGCCGCGTGGGCCGGGCGATGTGCGAGAAGTTCTTTACCAACTACACGCGCCGGCACTGGGGCCTGGACCTGACGGAACTCGACGCCTCAGTGACGGCGCGGGTTGCCCCGCGGCTGAACGATGACGACCGGTACTTCACTGACACGTACCAGTACATGCCCCTGCACGGCTACACGCGCATGTTCGAGAACATGCTCAGCCATCACAACATCAAGATCCTGCTCAACACCGACTA
>DAOTTI010000261.1:0-5539 GCA_034437795.1 Chloroflexota bacterium
GCTGAGCCCAGGGTCGCGCAGCCCGCTCGACTCGCATTGGTAAGGCACGCCGCCAGCGTTCATCCTGAGCCAGGATCAAACTCTCCACATCACTAGCCTGCTCCCACAAGGGAGCGGGCATTCATGCGAAAGGAGATGTGGCGGATCCTGTCACTCCCTGAGACTACAAGCGCTCGGCTCTGGGCCGCTTGCGTCGCTACCACCGCCTCATCCTTTTGGTGTACCGGCAGAGCCGGTCATTGCCCAAAAGCGAGGCACAACGTCCTCTTACCACTCTTCAATTGTTAAGGTTCCCAACTCATCCCGCGCCCGAGGCCGGACGGTGATACCCGTCTCAGAGCAAAGGAGCTATCACACTACACACTTCAAAGACATACGGTAACATGCCTTTGAAGTTATGTACAGGCGATAGCGGGGAGGAGTGATGCGAGTGCTGGCGACTGTGATTACCATGATCCAGGAAGCACCCGCATGTACCTCCCGGCCGGCCTCGTGCCGGCGAGCCAACACCCGGCAGGGATCGCTCTTTCTTCTTATGGCGCCCTGCCAGTTCAAATAATACGCAGCCTGTACGGCGTTGTCAAGATTGCGCGCCCCCCCGAGGGCGGGCGCAAGGGTTGTGGATGTGTTCCCCGCGCGCTCTGGTGGCTCCCCCCGGAGACCGACGCTATCCGGGCGTTCTGGGCACTCCCGCAGGCTGCGCGCGTTGCATGCGCGCTTGCCAAGGGGTAGAGTGAGGAAGGCGCGAGGATGCTCCATGCCACACGCGCGCCTGGTCACGTTGGCCCTAGCTGCGGGGTTGCTGGCACTGCTGGCGTTGCTGGCGCTGCCGGCCCAGCTGGCGTCCCCTACGGGGCCAGCCGGCGCCCAAGGTCCCGTGCCGTTGGCGCCGGCAGCAGGGCAAGCAGGGCAAGCAGGGCAACCGCGACAACCGGGGCAAGCGGGGCAAGACCTGATTGCGCTGGTGGAGCTGTTCCAAACGGCCTGGAACACTCACGACGCCGACGCCGTGCTGGCGTTCTTCACCGAAGACGCGGTCGTCACCGACAATGGCCGCTTTGAGGGGAAGGACGCCATCCGGCGCTGGCTGCAGGCGCGCTTTGACGAGCGCTTGCGGATCGCCGTCGGTACAGACTACCGCGTGGACGCTACTACCGTGCACTGGACGGCCAGGCTCTCGACCTTCACCAGCCGCGCGCTGGGCGCCCTGCCGCTGGAGGCCAGGATCCAGACAGCCATTCGTGAGGGGAAGATCGCTGCTTACACCAGCACCGTCGAGCCAGCGGCCCTCGCGCGCCACCGGCTCTCGATCCGCGATGCGCTGGCCACACGCACAGCGCGCCTGGAGGCACAGAGTGGCGATCCGCTCCCATACCCAGCGCGGGCCACCGCCGTCCCGGCGGCGCGGCGGGGCGCCGCGGGAAGCCAGCCCCCGCCCGCGCCAGCCGATCGGGGCGCGCCCTCACCAGCCGGCTGGACCGGCGCGCTGGGTGTGATGGTCCTGGTGCTGGTGCTGGCGATGGCCAGGCGCCCGCAACGATGGTAGGCCGGCGAGCCAGGCTACCGGCCCGGCTCCTGCCAGGGGCACAAGGATCGCTCCGTCGACTGCTGGTCTGCTCGCCTGCCGTATTCACGACCGGCGATGTCTTCCCTTCTCCTCTAGGAGAGGGTCAGGCTGCGGGCCCTGCTGGCGCCGGCCGAACAGTCCGGCCACGCGCGCCGGCCGTGTCCGCGCCACCTGCACCCGGCTCTCCACCGCGTTCCCGATGGACCGAAGATCACGCCGGGCGGGCGGCCAGGGCCAGGGGAGCGCCTTGGAGCGCGATGGGAGCGAGCAGCGTATTGCTGCGGGTATCCACGCGCCACAGGCGATCGCCGAGGGTATCGGCGACGTAGAGCTTGTCCACCGGTCCCATGGCCAGGGCCAGGCAGCCGCCGGGCAGCGGCCAGCGCTGCGTCACCACGCCCGCGCCCAGGTCCAGGCACACCAGGCGCCGCGACGACGTCCCCGCGAGGGGCTGGCCCATCAGGAGATAGGCGTGTCGGCCTTCCGGATGCACCGCCAGCGCCGCCGGCCGCTCTTCAAGCGACCAGACCGAGAGCGGATCGAGCTGCAGCGCATCCATCGCCACCAGCAGGGGCGGGCGGGGAAGGGCCCACCCCCAGCCATCGTCCCAGAAAGACGGCGTGGAAAGGGCGCCGTACAGGGTCGGCGCGTGGCCTGCCCCGAGCGCCGGAGCTACCGCCAGATGCATCGCCCCATTGCCGTCCGGCAGCGAGGTCTGCGCCAGGAGCCGGCCCTGCGCCGGATCCAGGGCCACGATCCGTCCGGCGCCGGGGCCCCAGCCGGGCCGCCCAAGCCAGTCGGAACGCCAGACAGACGCGTACAGGCGGGAGCCGTCCGGCAGGACCTCCAGCGCCAGCACCTGCTCGCCGGCCTGCGCCACCGGCAGGTGCCGGAGTATGGTCCCCGTCGCCAGGTCGAGGACCGCCACCGTCGATGGTTCGAGGCCGGCGGGATCGACGACCAGGACGTACGCGCGGCCGCGGGCATCGGCGGTCAGGTGCTGCGCCGATTCCCCTGCGCCATAGCGGTGCGGCAGGGACGCGCCGGTACCCACGCGCACGCGCTCGCAGCACCCGTCCGCCGCCCCCAGCGGTGCTAGACGCGCCCCTGCTGGCAGGTTCCGTCGCGAGGGTGAGCCGGTGATCGGAACGGAGGGAGCGTCACCACCGGCCGCGCCCGCCGGCCGGATCACTCCTACCTCCGGCGCGTTCGCCACCAGCGGGAGAACGGCCGCATTGCCCGTGGGGCCGACGCCGATCTGCCAGGGTAGTCCCTGGCGCCCGAGGGGCGAGAGGGAGATGCGGGAGATGACGCGATCCGTAATCGAGTCCAGCACCGCTACGGCCCGTTCGCGCGCCAGCCCAACGTACAGCTCAGCCACCGTCAGCGTCCGAACACCGCCGGGCGGGACGCAGCCGGCCGCCAGGGTCAGGGCGGCCGCCAGTCGAATACCGTCGTGGAGCGCCTGGCGGCGCCGGTAGCGGAGCATGGCAGCAGTCTACGATCGGTCATCGCGCCAGGCGTAGGCAATCACCCCTGGCGCAGCGTTTCCCACGCTACTTGGCAACTGCCGTGCCGCTACGGGGCTCCACAGGGACGGCGCGCCCCGCGCGCAATGAGCCATGCTTGTATCCCTCCCTCGAGACATGGCGGAGTGTGAAGCTCTCAGCTATGTATCGCAAGGAGGGGGAGTACTGGATCGGCTACGTCGAGAGATCCGCGGCGCGAATACGCAGGGACGCACCCTGGACGAGGCGCGTGAGAACCCGCGTGAGGCCGTCGACCTGATCCTCGCCACTCATCGAGAGATTGCCCGGCAAATGGCCGCGAGGTGTGATGGCGGTGATGATGGCGGTGTCAAACAGCACCAGGTTCCTGCGAGCGGCAGAGCTCGCGCTCAGCCAGGAGCGGGTCGCGTGGGAGACGTAGCGTGCTCAGGCGCCAGGCCAGCGCGACGTTGCGCAGGAAACGGTCCGGCGTGAGCGGCGCCTGAACGGCGCGGAGCAGCTCCGCCAGGTCGCTGCAGGTGAGCGCGGCGCGGGCGGCGACGACGTCGCGCGGCAGCGCCGGGAGCGGCGGCACCCGCTCGGCGGGCGCCACGGGATCGACAGCCACGCCGGCGGCAAAGCGGGCCACCACCCACTCGTCCGGCAGGTCCTTCTCGTGCCCCGGGCGCCGGCGCCGCTCCAGACGTAGGCGCGACGCAATCGGGTCGCCCAGGCCCAGGCGGTCCACCAGGTGCACGCGCGGGCCGGCGGCGTAGCCGGTCAGGCCAATGTTCTGGCGGTTGGCTACCACATTGGCTAGAACCCACGGGGCCAGCGGGAGTTCCGGCTGCCGGCCGGGGACAGCCTCCGCGGCTCCGGGGCGCCAGGGGAGCAGCACCCGCCGCTCGCCGGCCAGCCGGCGCAGGGCATGGCCATCACGCGCCCACGGCGCGGCGTCATAGTCCGCCAGCGTCACGGGGTGGGGATGACCTGAAAGGTGCACGTAGAACCAGCGCTCGTCGGCGATGCCCTGCGTCCCCACGCCGTTGCCGACGCGGTGGTACGGCGGGCGTAGCCAGAGGGCGCAGAGCACGGCCCAGGCCACCACCGCCGTGGCCGGCGGGATGGCATGCCACCATCGCGCCCCCGCCACGACGGCCACCGGCAGGAGCACGGCGAACAGGCTCGGCAGCAGCATGCGGCCATGCATGAAGTCCCCGCCCAGCCGCACCACGTAGGCGCCATGCGCCAGGCCGCTGAGTACCGGAATGAGCGTGAAGGCGAGCGCCCGCCCGCGGACGTCCGCGGCCAGCCGCATGGCCCTGACCAGGCTGCCCAGCCACCACGTCCCCAGGACCGCCAGCGGCAGCCAGAGCGCGTACGGCCCAACGAAGTCGGCCAGATAGACCAGGCCCTGGTCCCAGCGGGCGGCGGCCGCCTCCTTGGCCAGCGCCGTGTTGGGGACCACGGCGGCGAAGTAGCCCATGCGAAAGATCTGATAGGGGGCGGGCAGAGCGGCTGCACTGGCAAGTAGCTGGATCGAGCGCCGCAGCCCGGCGGGCGGCGCCAAGACGAGGAGCAAGATCAAGAAACCAACGCTCATCACCGCCAGGTCCGGCCGGATCAGCGGGCCCAGGCTGGCGATGACTGCCCACAGGCCGGCCTCCCCGCCCCGCGGCCGGCGGCGCGGGTCCAGGAACGCCGCCAATCCCCAGTGGCACAGCCCGAGCCAGCCCAGGGCCAGCCCCGTCTCTAGCCCCGACGTGGCGAAGTCCCAGTAGACGGGGATGGCGGCGACTACGAGCGCGCCGAGCGGTAGCGCCGGCCGGCCCGAAGTGGCGCTCGCCACCCGTAGCGCCCGCAGCGCTCCCAGGGTTCCCAGCGCCAGCCCGCCGGTGGCGCACAGGAGGCCCCACACGGCAGCGATCCACTCCAGTGAGACGCCTTCGCCAGAGAGGGCGCGCAGCAGCGCGGCCGTGGCCGCCAGCAACCCGACCCACAGCGGGTTGGTGTAGACCTCCACGCGCTCGCCGACGTTGTAGATGGGGCCGTAGCCGTCAAGGAGATTGCGTACCACGCGCAAATCGATGAAGGCGTCCTCCGCTACCCAGCGCCGGTCCCAACCCTGCAGGGCCAGGAGTGCGGCCGGGACAAGGACGAGCGCCATCTGGCCGGCGGAAGGGAGCCGGCGCGCCGGCGACACCGGCACAGGCCCACCTGCGGGGACGGGCGCGCCGGCCGCGCCAGGCGCGGATGAGACCGCGTCACGCGCCGCCGGAGACACCGGCACAGATCCACCCGCCGGGACGGGCGCGCCAGACCGGCCGCGCCACAGCGAGAGAGCGAAGGGCAGCACCGGCATGGACCCGCCCTATATAGTGGAACGCCATGAGTGACGATAGCCAGGACCGGCCGGTACGCCGGATCGCCGTGATTGGCGCCGGGTTCATGGGCAGCGGGATTGGGGCCGAGTTTGCCCTGCGGT
>DAOTTI010000262.1:0-2537 GCA_034437795.1 Chloroflexota bacterium
GGGGCCCATGATGGCCAGGAGTTCGCCACGGCGCACGGTGAAGGAGACGCCCCGCAGGGCGGGCACCACCACGTCGCCCAGCACGTAGTCCTTGGCCAGGTCGGCCACGCGGATGATCACGTCCCCTTCGCCGGGGGCGATGCCACGCGCCTGGCTGACATTGATGTCTACGACCGCCATCACGACCGATCCCTCCGCCGGGCGCGACCATTCGTGTGACGCGCCTCACGCCCGGCTGATCCTACGCCCATCCGCGGGCCACCTCCCTTCACGTCGTTGCAGCTTGCGCGGGGACGGCTCCCCTCTCCACGGCCACGCACCGCCTCCCTGGGGGCCGGCAGGCATGAGATCACGCCGCCGCCTGGCCGGTGGTGTCCTGCTCGGCCGGCCCGCCGCCTGGGGGTGCGACCATCACCGCCAGCGCCCAGGGTCCTTCACATTCCAGGACCAGGGCGCGCCCGATCATGCGCTGCAAGGCGTGCGCGGCGTGGCGCCGGTAGATCGCTGGCCCCCACAGTGCCGTATCCACCTCCAGGCCGCCCCTGAGGAGGTCGTCGCGCATCGCCCGCTCGGCGACATCGTTCGCCAGCACGTCGAGCCGGACGGTGCCCCGCTCGCGGAGCGCCTGCACCGCCAGCGCTTCGTACCAGTCGTCCTCCGCTACCGGCGCCGGCGGCTGGGTGGCGGGGCGCCGGACGAGCCTGGCAAGCGTTTGCAGGAGCCGCTCCCCAAAGGACGCCGTTCGGGCGGGGTGCGGCACGAGATCGCCGGAGGGCAGTTCCGGCGGTCGGGTCTCGTTACTGGCCATAGGCAGTCACCGCCGTCGCTGATGGTAAAGAAAAGTCTACTGCACCAGCCGCACCGGCGCCTTGCATGTGGCAGGCGCTAGCGTTGCGGTGGCCGAGCGCCAAGCTGCTGCCACAGCCCCTGCCAGTCCCAGAGCGCCCAGTATTCGACGATCTTGCCGGCGGCGATGCGGAAGACCCGCACGCCCGTCAGCGTGACCCGCTTGCCCGTCGGGGCCAGCCCCATCAAGCGCCCCTTGTGCGTCCCGCGGCCGGAGGTGATGAGCACCACGCGGTCGCCCTCCGCCACCAGATCGGTCACCGTGATGTGCCAGTCGGGGAAGGCGGCGTACCACGCCGTGATGATGAGCTTGATGTGCTTGGGCCCGCGCCGGTCGCCAAGCTGGTCCGCGCTGTGCTGCAGCGAGTGTGGGATGCAGTCCTTGGCAAAGATCTCGTCGGCAACGTCGAGGCGCTTGGCGTTCCACAGCTCATCGACCACGCGCCGGACCAGCGCCTTGTTGCGCTCCAGAACGTCCGTGGTGATCGCCTGCGGCGCCGAAGACGTCGCGGGGGTGGTCGATTGCGCCGCTGGCCGTGGCACTGCTATCGTCGTGGCCATTGGATTATCTCTCCATCGTTGACCAGTGAGGCCTGCCGCGTATACTCCGGGGCCGGCGGCGCGGCTGGTGCCGCCGGCACTGCCAACACTGCTGCCGCCTGGTTGAGATGAGGTTGACCGGCAGTTGAAAGGGTGTCTGTATGGGGCGGCGGAGACGCCAGCCCGCTGCCGGCAAGCGGCAAGACGGCACGGAGGGAGCGGACCAAAGGACAGCGGCACCAGCGCCACGACGGCAAGAACCAGCGCCAACGGCCTCGTCCCGCAAGCGCGAGCACCCCCGACCCCCGCACGCCACCGTGGTGGTGTCCGGCGCCCTCTCCGTGCCCGTCCATGCGTGTCACGCCTTCGGGAACGACCCTGATGGCGGTTGGGAAGGAGTACCGGCCGCGACGAACGACACAAAGGTCCTCCCCCTGGGCCAGCGCGCGCGGGCGCGCCGTATGCTCTCCTCAGCGGAGAAGGGCGGCTTGCGCTCCGGGGGCTTCGGACGCTCGGCGAACGCCCGCGAGCCTGGGGAGCCTGTTGACCTGAGGATGCACCGTTAATGGCTGAGTTGCGAGGTTCCCTCAAGGTTATTAGCCTGGCGTCGATCATCCACTTCATCGCCAGCCTGCGCAAGAGTGGCCGGCTCCACGTGTCTGAGGACCGGTGGGAGGGCCAGGTCGCCTTCGACCGCGGGCAGGTCGTGGGCGCGTCGTTCGGCTCCGAGCAGGGACTGCCTGCGCTCGACGCGATGGTCCTGGCCCTGTCCGACGGCCAGTTCGCCTTCGCTGAGGGCACGCCTCCGGCGCCGGCGGAGCGCAATGTGGCCCTCAACGCGGACGAGCTGCGCGCGCACCTGGAAGAGATCACCGCCCAGCATGCCGCCGTGGCCGAGCGGATCACCTCTCTCTCGCTCGTGCCGCACCTGGCGGCGGGGCCGGCGGGCACTGGCGCGACTGCCCAGGAGACCGGTGAAAGCCTGGCCCTCAGCCGCAGCGCGCTCCAGACGCTGCTGGCGGTGGATGGCCGCCGCACGGTGGGGGAGATTGCCGCCACTCGCGGGCTCATCCAGACCCTGAACGACCTGGCTACCTTGCACGACCTGGGCCTGGTCCGCTTCGACCAGCCGGCGGCGCCGGCCCGGCACC
>DAOTTI010000263.1:0-6236 GCA_034437795.1 Chloroflexota bacterium
GGGGCCCATGATGGCCAGGAGTTCGCCACGGCGCACGGTGAAGGAGACGCCCCGCAGGGCGGGCACCACCACGTCGCCCAGCACGTAATCCTTGGCCAGGTCGGCCACGCGGATGATCACGTCCCCCTCCGCCCCGCCGGGGGCCTCTGCGCCACCCAGGGGCGTGGTGGAAGGGGTGGCCGGCGGGCTTTCGGGTGCGGTCACGGGCATGATGGGTGCTCCTGATGGATCAGTTGCCGATTGTCGTTGCTGGTCATTGCTCGCGGTTCCAGCTACGTTACTACCGCACGCGGGTTACTACCGCACGCGGCCAGACCAGACGGGGGGCGGGACGATCAGCGCGTCTGGATCACGGGCGGCCGGCCGCCGAACGCCGGGCCCCCCAGGCCGGGGGCGCCGAAGCCGGGGAGGCGGGCCTGGGCGGTGGTGGTGGAAGGGATGACCACCCGCTCGCCCGGCTGCAGGCCGGCGATGATCTCAGTGAACTGGTCGTTGGCCAGACCGACCTGGACCTGGCGCGTGCTCGTCCTACCGTCGGCATCCCAGATCTCGACGATGCGGTTGCGCCCCTGCGTCCTGACCGCACGGTTCGGCACCACCACCACGTTCTCGCGGCTCTCGGTGACGATACTGGCGGAAGCGGTCATGCCGGGGCGCACGCCATCGGCCTGCGCCGGATCGACCTGGATCTGCACCTGGTAGTTGACGACGCCTTGCTGCACCGTCGCCACTGGAGCGACGACCGCCACGCGGCCGGGGATGCGCCGTCCGGGCAGGGCCTCCAGCGTCAGGTCGGCCGGCTGCCCCGGCCGCACCTTGGCGACGTCGGTCTCGTCCACGACCACGTCGACGCGGATCTGGCGGGTATCGACCAGGGTCACCACAGCCGTGCCGGTACCCACCTGCTCGCCCGGATTGGCGCCGATGGCGGAGACGACGCCGGAGAAGGGGGCGGTAAGGGTGGCCGCCGCCAGGTTGCTTTCCGCCTGCCGCACCTGGGCCTGGGCCTGGTCGACGGCCGCCATGGCGATGGCGATCTCGTAGGTAGTGGGGCCGGCCCGCTTGGCGTCCAAGTTGGCCTGGGCCTGCTTGAGGGCGGCCGTCGCGGACTGGACGTCGTAGGCGTTGGCGGCGAGCAGCTTGTCCAGGTTGGCCTGGGCCTGGATCACGGCCTGCTGCGCCGCCTGGACGTCGAAGTCGGACGGCTTGAGGAGCTTCTCCAGGTTGGTCTGGGCCTGAGCCACGGCCTGCTGGGCGGCGGCGAGGTCTGCGGGCGAGGGATTGCGGAGCTTGTCCAGATTGGCCTGGGCCTGGTTCACCGCCTCCTGCGCCGCCTGGACGTCGTACGGGCTGGGGTTCTTGATCTTCTCGAGCTGGGCCTGGGCCTGCTCCACAGTGGCCTGGGCGGCCTGGATGTCGGCTGGGGAGGGATTGCGGAGCTTATCCAGGTTGGCCTGAGCCTGGGCCACCGCCTCTTGCTGGACGCGGATGTCCCAATCGGTCGGGCCCTGGGAGAGCAGCTTGTTCAGGTTATTCTGCGCCGTCTGGAGGTTGATCTGGGCCTGAGCGATGGCGGCGTCGGCGGCGGCCTGGGTGGCAGGGCCGCCCGGCCGACCAACCAGGGAGGCGTCGGCGCGGGCCTTGTCCAGGGCCACCTGGGCCGTCTGCACGGCCAGCTGGGCGTTAGCCACGTCCTCCGGCTTGGCGCGGGGCTGGTCCATCAGCTGGGCCAGCTTCGTCTTCTGCTGATCGAGGGCGGCCTGGGCCGCGGCCAGGTCTTCCGGCCGCGGGTTGGTGAGCGCCTGGAGCTTGGCCTGGGCGGCCGCCAGGGCGGCTTCCGCATTGCGCACGTCTTCGGGGCGCGGATTGAGGAGCTGGTTGAGCTTGATCCTGGCGGCTTCCAGCTGGCTCTGGGCGGCGGCCAGGTCTTCGGGCCGCGGGTTGAGGAGCTGGTTAAGCTTGGTGGTGGCCGCGTCCAGCTGGGCCTGGGCGCTGGCCACGTCCTCTGGGCGTGGGTTGAGAAGAGCGTTGAGCTTGATCCGCGCGCTCTCCACCTGGCTCTGGGCGGCTTGCACCTCCGGCCCCTGCGCCACTGCCCGCGCCTGCTCGAGCTTGACCCTGGCCGCCTCTACCTGGGCCTCGGCCGCGCGCACGTCCTCCGGCCGGCTGCCGGCCTTGGTCTGCTCCAGCTTGGCCAGGGCGCTGTTGTAGCCGGCCTGCGCCTGCAGCAACGCGGCCTGCAGGTCGGAATCGTCCAGGCGCGCCAGGGGCTGGCCTTCCACCACCTGGTCGCCGACACTGACCAGGAGCTGCGCCAGCCGGCCGGCGGTGCGGAAGCTCAGCTTGGACTGCGCGGGACTGGCCACGCTCCCCGTGGCGTTGACTGTGGCCACGATGCTGCCACGCGTCACCTCGGCGGTGACCACGCGGGCAGCGGCGGCCGGGCGGGGGGCGAAGCGCTCATAGCCAAAGTAGCCGGCGACCGTGGACGCGACGAGCACGACGGCCAGGGCCGCATATTGCAGACGGGTGAGGGCAGGGATCATGGCACCGGACCCACTCCTGGAGAGACAGCATCCATCGCACAGTGTGCCAGGTCTCTCCTAATGCACGTTTTACCGGCTGTTAACGCTGTGTAAAGCCCCGCGCCACTCGTTACGCGTCCAGGCGTCACGGGCGCCTGGCCGGCGCCGGCCAGGCGCCGCCTGGTGCGTGCCCAGATACCGGTGAGCGCTGCTACGAGCCGCCCCAACCAGAGGGGCCGCCCGCTACGCGTGCAGGTGCCAGGGGACGCTGGTGACTGCCGTGCGGGGACGGAATAGCAGGGCACCCTTGAGCTGCAGGGCGGTGTGGGTGTGCAGGAGCAGCTCCCACCAGCGGGCGGGGATGTACTCGGGGAGCAGGACGGTCACGATGGCGGTGCCCTCGGGGTGCCGGCGCTCCAACGCGTCGATGTAGCGCAGCAGGGGGCCGATCAAGCCGCGGTAAGGCGACTCGATGATGACCAGCTCCACGCCCGGGTTGTACTTTTCCCACTTGTGCTGGAGCTCATTGGCCGCCACGGGATCGTCGGTGACGTGGACGGCCTGGATCACCACCTGGCGGGCCCTCGGGCTCTGGTCCGGACCCTCGGCTCCGGCTCCGGTCGATGGCGCGCCGGTGAGCGAGCGGGCATAGGCGATGGCCCGCAGGGCGGCGCGATTGAGATCGGCCACGGGGATGAGGATGTAGTGGTGGAGCTGGGCAACGAGGCGATCAGGATGCTCACGCTTGTCGTTCGGGTCGACGGCCAGCTGGTCCTCGACGTCGCGGAAGTGGCGCCGGACGCCCAGCAGCATGAACACCAGCGTGGGGATGAGCAACAGCACCACCCAGGCGCCGAGGGCGAACTTGGTCACGGCCACCACCAGCATGACGATGCAGGTGACGGTGGCGCCGGTGGCGTTGATCGCCATACGCCAGCGCCAGCCGGGCTCACGGGTGCGCCACCAGCGCGCCACCAGGCTCGACTGGGAGAGGGTGAAGGCCAGGAAGACGCCGACGGTGTAGAGCGGGATGAGGGACGTGACGCTACCGCGGAAGAAGATGATCAGGAGAGCGGCGACGGTGGCCAGGACGATGATGCCGTTGCTGTAGGCCAGCCGCACGCCCCGCTCCTTGAACTGGCTGGGCAGGAACTTATCGCGGGCCATGAAGTAGGCCAGGCGGGGAAAGTCGGCGAAGGCCGTATTCGCCGCCAGGACCAGGAGCAGGGCGGTAGCGAACTGGACCAGATAGTAGAACCAGCCGGTACCGATCAGGGTGCGGGTGAGCTGGCTATTGACCGTCTCCACCTCGGCCGGATCGGGGATGATCCCCAGCCAGCTGGAGAGGAAGCTGATCCCGAGGAAGATGGTGGCGAAGCAGGTGGCCATCAGCACCAGGGTGATCCGCGCATTGCGGTCTGACGGAGGCTTGAAGGCCCCGGCTCCGTCGGCAATGGCCTCCGTCCCCGTCAGGCCGACGGAACCGGAGGCGAAGGCGCGCAGGACGAGGAACAGGCTGAGCGCCTCCATGCCATGGGGATGGTGCTCGGCGGAGGCAGGCGGGGGCACGTAGACCGGCTGGTCCCCCGTTGAAAAGCGATAGAGGCCATACGCCAGCAGGGAGAACCAGCTGGCGAGGTAGGCGTAACAGGGGAGGGCGAAGAGGGCGCCTGACTCGCGGACCCCCCGCAGGTTGCCCCAGGCGATGACGGCCACGGCCACGACGGCGATCAGCACGCGATTGGCGTACAGAGCCGGAAAGGCGGACGTGAGCGCCGCCACGCCAGCGCTGGTGGAGACCGCCACCGTCAGGACGTAGTCGACCAGGATGGAGGCGCCGGCCACCAGGCCGGGGAGGGTGCCCAGATTGCGGCTGGTCACGATGTAGCTGCCGCCGCCCTGCGGGTAGGCGCGGATCGTCTGCTGGTAGGACGTGACGACGATGGCCAGCAGCACGATGATGGCGATGGAGATGGGCATCGTCAGCGCCAGGGCGACGGCGCCGGCCAGGATCAGGACGCGCATCAGCTCCTCGGTGGCGTAGGCCGACGACGAGATGTTGTCGGTGCCGAAGGCGGCCAGGCCGGTCAGGATGGAGACGCGCTCGTGGGCCTCGTGCTCGCTGCGGATCGGCGCTCCCAGGAGCGTGCGCTTCGCCCGCGTCCAGAAGCGCCCCAGCCGGCTACGGGGCGGGGGCGCGGAGACGATCTCGTAGACCCCCGCCTCCACGCGCCGGACGCCCTCCAGCTTGGGCCGGACCAGGCGGACCACGCGGTCGCCAAGGTGCCGGCCGCGCGTCGGCTCCGGCGCGGGGGCCAGAATGTCGACGTGGCGCCGTGAGGTGCCGCCGGCGGGAGGAGGGGGAGCGCCCGCCGGCGCGCCGGGCTCAGCGGGCTCGAGCGCGGCCCGCGCCAGCTCGATGTCTTCCACCGGTGGGGGCGCCGGTGGGGGTGGCGGGGGCACGGCGCCAGGCGCGCCCGCTTCAGGAGGGGGCGGTGGGGGGGCTGGCGGTGCCGCGCGCCCCTCGCCGGCGCCTGGTTCGGCCGGCTGCTCCTCCGGCGGCGCCTCCGCGTGGCCGTGCGTGCGCCGCCGGATCACTCTGGGTCGTTCCTGCATGATGCCGTCGTCTCCTGGGCCTGCGGGCTTATGGCGCGCCTCTCACCGCTCCCCATCTGTTCCCCTCACCACTCCATCGCCTGCGCCACAGGTCTGCTCTGTGCAGAGCGAGTGCCGTGAGACGGCGAGGGGTGCAGCGAGTGGCCCTGTGCGGGCACGGCTCGCGGCAGCCCTGCCCCCACGCAGTCGGCTGGAGAGGGCGGCGCGGGGGCGCTGCCCGGCTGCTGGTCTGGGCGGCCGCGCCGACAGCCCCGCGCCCTTATAGCTCGCAATCGGCGATGAAGCGCCGCGTCTGGATGGCGCCGCGCCCGCCGGCGGCGGCCGCCGTGTAGCTCAGCTCGATGAAGAAGCGCCACAGCGTCCCCTTGGCGTTGCGAAACTCGGGCACTGGCCCCAGGTTGACTGCCCCGTGCTCGATCGGCGCCTGCTCCTTGGGCTTGAGGTCGATGATCTCGCCGATCTCGCCTTCCGCGAGGTGGTCATAGCGCATCCCCATGGCCCGGACCAGCGCCGCCATACGCATGAGGTCCATGGGCAGCAGGTGGTGCAGGCGCACCGCCGCGCTACGCTCGAAGTACTCGATGGCCGGCGTCTTGCCCAGCTTGGCCTCGCCGACGGAGAGCTCATGGTACGGCTTCGGCTCGATGTGCTCGGCGTCGGCAAACTCCTCCATGATCTCGCGGAAGTAGGCCTGGCGCCGCGCCTCGATCGCCTCCTGTTCGGCCTTGGCGCGTTCGGCCGCCTCAGCGGCGCGCTGCTTTCCGGCCTCGCTGAGGCCCTGAAACGGTGCGAGCAACTTGTCAAGCAGTCCCACGATCGTGTCTCCCCTCGGGGCGGATGGTACCGCCCATGGCTGTCGGTCTCTTCAATTGTCCTCATCTGGAGGGCCAGAGCGCAACGGTCGCAGGGACCATCTTACGTCGCCCTGGTGGGGGAGGTCAAAGGGCGGGGTTTTCCGGCGCCGAGAGAGCTGCCGCGCGGAGCGGCGTGACGCACGGCGTGGGCACTGCCTAGTGCACCATCAGGCCAGCGATTTGGCATTGCCTTCCCTGGTGCGCGGGCTTGCATTCCCAAAGAGGTCGTCTGAAACAGCAC
>DAOTTI010000264.1:0-43384 GCA_034437795.1 Chloroflexota bacterium
CGCTCTCGCTCGCTGCACCCTCCGGCGCGGCGCCGGCCGACGAGGCACGTCTCGCCTCGGCCCTGGAACGAGACGTTCCCGCGTTCCTCAACGTGCTGCGCGGGAGCGCCGTGGAGGAGCTGCGGATCGAGCGTGATGGGCTGCGGATCGCGTTGCGGCGCGCCTGGCAGAGCGGGTCGGCAGCGGAAGCGGTGCCGCCGGCCCAGGGACAGCAGCCGGTGCCGGCCACGGCTGCCGGCGCCGTTCGCCAGGTGGACGTGCGCTCGCAGTTCGTGGGCGTCTTCCATCGCGCTCGGGAGCAGGACGGCCCCGCCCTGGCCACCGAGGGCGAGCACGTGAAGGCCGGACAGGTCCTGGGCGTGGTGGAGACGTTGGGGATCGCCAACGACATAGAGGCGCCGGTGAGTGGCCGTCTGGAGCGCCTACTGGTGACGGATGGCCAGCCCGTCGAATACGGCCAGGTGCTGGCCCTGCTTCTGCCCGATTGAGCCTGGCACGCCTGCTCGTCATCCGCGCCGGCGCCCTCGGCGACGTGCTGCTCGGCGCCCCCGCGCTGGCGGCGCTGCGGGCGCGCTACCCCGGCGCCGAGCTCCACCTCGTCGCCCCGCTGCCCCAGGGGCGCCTGGTTGGTCTCGCCTGCGGGGCCTCATCGGTAACCGGCATCGGCGACCCGGCGATGGCGCCGCTGTTTGCGGCAGCGGGTGACCTGTCACGCCTGCCGGCGTGCCTGGTGGCGCCGGATCTCGCCATCCTCTGGCTGCGCAGCGCTGAGCCGGTCGCCCAAAACCTGTACCGGCTCGGCGCTGGCGCGATCCTGCACCAGGCGCCGTTCCCACCTCCCGAGCGCACGATCCACGTGGCGGAGTGGCTGCTGCAGTCGCTCCAGGCCCTTGGCGTAACGGCGGACGATGGATGGGACCGCCGCGCCTGGCTGCCGGTGCCAGATGACGCCCGCACCCGCGCCGCGGCGTGGCTCCGTCAGCAGGCGCCGGACGGGGGTTATCTCCTGCTCCATCCTGGGAGCGGGAGCCGGCGTAAGAACTGGCCAGCCGCGGAGTGGGCGCGGACCGTGGCCGCCATCCGTGCCCGCGTCGATGTCCCGCTGCTCCTGCTCTGCGGCCCCGCCGACGAGGAGCCGGCGCGCGCCTTCCAGGATGCGCTGGCGGGCGCGGGGCAGCCCCCGCCGGCCGCCGTGCTGCGCCAGGCCGACCTGCCGCTGGTGGCCGGCATCCTGGAAGGCGCGCTCCTGTACCTCGGACACGATTCGGGGATCACCCATCTGGCCGCCGCCGTGGGGGCTCCCACCGTGGCCGTCTTCGGCCCGACCGATCCCCGCGTCTGGCGCCCGCGTGGCCCGCGCGTACGCGTGCTGGGCGGGACGGCAGTGACACCGGGGCAGGTTGCGCCCACCGCCTGGCCCGAGGCAGACGCCGTCATCGCCGCCGCGGTGGACCTCCTCACCCGCCGGTGACGCCACGGCGCTCCGTTCCCTCTCCCTCTGGGATGGGGCCAGGGTGACGGCCTCACTTAGAGCTCCCTCTCCCTTTGGGAGAGGGTGAGGGTGACGGCTCCGCTGCTGAGGAACCCAGGCGGGCGCTACTCGCCCGCCGGTATCGTCGAATAGACGACCTCACCGTCAAAGACGCTGCAGACCACGCGCGTCTCGGGGATGACCTCGGGCGGCGAGGCCATGATGTCGTGCGACAGCACCACGAAGTCGGCGCGCTTGCGCGGCGCCAGGCTCCCCAGGCGCCCCTCGTCGCCCGCTGCCCAGGCGGCGCCGGCGGTGTAGGCCCGCACCGCGTCTATCAGCGAGATCCGTTCCTCGGGGTGCCAGCCGCCGGACGGGGTGCCATCCGCGCGCCGGCGGGTCACGGCGGCGTAGATGCCCGCCAGCGGGTCGGCGCTCTCCACCGGCGCATCGGACCCGAATGCGATCGCCGTACCACGATCCAGCAGGCTGCGGAAGGCGTAGGCGTACCTCCCTCGCTTCCCCCAAAGGCGATCGACCAGCTCCATGTCCTGGGTGGCGTGGATCGGCTGCATCGAAGCGATGACGCCCAGAGCGGCCAGCCGGCCCACGTCGTCGGGGTGCAAGAGCTGCACGTGCTCGATACGCTGGCGCAGGCCGGCCGGCTGCCAGTCGGTGCGCGTGGCCTCGAAGGCGTCCAGCACGACGCGGTTGGCGCGGTCGCCGATGGCGTGGATGGCGCAGGCGAGCCCGCCCTGCGCGGCGCGGGCCACCGCCTCTTGAAGCTCCTTCTCCGAGAGGATCATGATCCCGCGGTTGTGCGGCTGGCCTTCAAACGGCTCCAGCATGGCGGCGGTCTCCGATCCCAGCGAGCCATCGGCGAAGATCTTGACCGGGCCGATCCGGAGCCGCCCGCCTCCAAAGCCGGTGCGCAGCCCGGTCTGTAGGGCAGCGTCCAGCGAGCGGTAGGCCAGCATCACCGTCGCCCGCAGCTGCAGCTGGCCCGCCTGGTCCAGACGCTGCAGGGCGCGCAGCGTGAGCGGCCCTTCGGGAATGTGTGCGCCGAGCACGCCAACACGGTGCAGCTCGGCGATGGCCCGTTGCAGCGCCCGCACCGCCTGCGCCTCCGTCATCTCGGGGATGGCGCGGTCGATGAGGTCGATCGCCGTCTCGAAGAGCAGGCCATTGGGCTCGCCGTCGGGGAAGCGACCGATCCGCCCGCCGGGAGGATCCGGCGTCTCGCGTCTGATCCGCGCCGCGGCCAGGGCCGCCGAGTTGACCCACACCAGGTGGCCGTCCTTGCGGCGCAGGGCCACGGGGACGTCCGGCGCCACATGGTCCAGCAGCGTGCGATCCGGCAAGCGCCCCCCCGGCCACAGGCTGTGGTCCCAGCCCCAGCCCAGCACCCATTCGCCCGGGTGGGCGGCCCGAGCCGCGGCCGCCACTCGCTGCTGCACGGCCTCCAGGGAGGCCACGCCGGACAGCGCCACGCGGTCCAGATTGGCGCCCAGCGCAAGGAGGTGGATGTGGCTGTCGATGAAGGCCGGCAACACGCAGCGCCCGCCCAGGTCGATCCACCGGCAGCGATCGGAGGGGGCCAGCCGGCGGACCTCATCGTCGCTGCCGGCGTGCAGGATGCGACCGTCCCGCGCCAGCAAGGCCTGGGCGCGGGGTCGGGCCTCATCCAGAGTATAGATGACGCCGTGATGCGCCACAAGCCAGCGTTCTGGGAAGGCCGCCACCACGGTACACAGGATGCCAGTGGCCGGCGCGCCCCCTCAACCCGCCGGCCCGGCTCATTCAGCATCGTTGATCACTTGCCTCTCTCCGTGGGGCACGATCCCAGGGGAGCCCTCACCCTCGCTCTCTGCCTATGGGAGACGGGGCTCGGCCCTGCGCGCCCGGCAGAACCGGCTGCGCCTCCAGCGCTGGCCGGGTTGCTTCCGCCCAACTGTTACGCTAGCTTCGTACCGACCGCCTCCACAGCCGACGGCAGGAGACGGAGCCAGAGACCGCTCAGTCGGAGGAACGCCAGCATGCGCGTCCGCCTGCGCTATTTCGCCGCCATTCGTGAGGCCCTTGGCCGGCACGAGGAGACGCTCGACGTGCCGCGCGGCGCCACGGTAGACGATGTGTGGCAGCTCCTCGTCACTCGCTGCCCGGCCCTGCGCGAGCAGCGGTACCGCCCGGCGGTGAACCAGGAGTACGCCACGACCACGACCGTGCTGGGCGAAGGCGATGAGGTCGTGTTCATCCCCCCCGTCAGCGGCGGCGGGTTGTTTACGCGCTCGCCCCGCTGGCGCAGTACGCAATCTCCATCTGGTTGGTAGGCCATGACCACTGTAGTTAGGACCCCTGATACGGCGCTCTGCCGGATTACGCGCGAACCGATCGACGCGCAAGCGCTGATCAACGCGGTGCAGACCGCCGCCGACGGCGCGGTCTGCGTCTTCTACGGCGTCGTGCGCGAGTCGTCCCGCGACCGCATGGTGCGCTGGCTGGAGTACGACGCCTATCCGGAGATGGCCGAGAAGAAGATGCGCGAGATCCTGGCCGAGGTCGCGCAGCGGTGGCCGGAGCAACGGGCGGCCATCGTCCACCGCATCGGGCGGCTGGAGGTGGGGGAGGCAAGCGTGGTCATCGCCGTCGCCTCGCCCCATCGCGCCGAGGCCTTTGACGCCTGCCGCTACATCATCGATCGCGTCAAGCAGGACGTGCCGATCTGGAAGAAAGAGGTCTTCACCGACGGCGAGGCCTGGGTCGAGGGCTCGTAGCTCAAGGACGCGCAGCCCTCCCATCGTAGGTCAAGGCTCGAGCGCAGCTCCTTTACTCTCCATGGCCCGCGTCCCCCCTCCGTGTCGGACGGGGCCGCGGGGCCAAGGTGTACGGCCGTGGCCTTCGTTCGCCCTCTCCGACGTGGGGAGGAGGCTAGGGGGTGAGGTCCATCTTCCCCTCCCGGCGCGGCCCCGGCTGAAAGGGGTGAGGGGTGCCCTCCGCGTCCTCCCCGCGCACCTGATCAAGCACGGAGAGCGGCGGCGACGCGCTGCCAGATCTGGCCGGCGATCTCGTCCGCCGGCCGTGAGGCGTCGAGGACGAGATATCGTGCCGGCGCCCGCTGCGCCAGCGCCAGGAAGCCTTCGCGCACGCGCTGGTGGTAGCTGAGGTCGCGCCGGTCGATCCGGTTCAGCTCACCGTCGCCCTGGCGATAGGCGGCGCGCTTGCGTTCCAGCCCCAGCCGCACGTCCAGATCCAGCAGCACCGTCAGGTCGGGGAGTAGCCCGCCCGTGGCGAACTGGTTGATGGCCTCCAGCGCCGCCAGATCCAGGCCCTTGCCGAACCCCTGGTAGGCCAGCGTCGAATCGATGTAGCGATCACAGAGCACGACCATGCCGGCGCTGAGCGCGGGGCGGATCACCTCGGCCACGTGTTGCGCGCGGTCGGCGATCATCAGCAAGGCCTCCGTCTCCGGCGCCACCTCGGGGCGCTCGGGCAGCAGGAGCATCGCCCGTAGCTCCTGCCCGATCACAGTGCCTCCCGGCTCGCGGGTCTGGAGCACCAGCGCGCCGTCACGCTCCAGCCGGCGTCGCAGGCGCTCGATCTGGGTCGTCTTGCCGGCGCCCTCCGGCCCTTCAAAGGCGATGAAGTAGCCCCCGCTGCGGCTGGCCAGGAGCTTCCCTCCTGCGGTGCTGTCGGTTGCTGCGCTCATGGTACGTGCTACCCGTCCGACCCTTCTAACCCCGATATCCTGTGGCACTGGCCAGCCCTTTCATCCCTCGCTGGCGCTCCAGAGGAGTAAGACCGATCCTTCACCAGTGAGGCCCTCGCCCCAGCCCTCTCCTGGTGGGAGACGGAAACCGATCGCCGCCATGAGCAGTCCGCACTAGCCTGGATTGTTCACGGCCAGCGAGAGAGGTCCCCTCTCCCAAAGGGAGAGGGGTAGGCTGAGGGCTCCACCTCGTGCATAAACTGCCTAGAGGCAGCGATGCCCATCAACGGGTACGTATCTCCCCCGACAGCGGCTCGCGGTCTCCCCGAGCGGCGGCTCCTACCCTGCCCCTTCCGTCGACGGCTGGCTGCTGCCGCTGGCCTCAACGCTGGAACGAGCGCGGCCGCGCTCCGGTCTTGGCGCTCAGCGCTTGAACAGGCGCACCCGCCGGTGCGGCTCGCGCCCCATGCTGCGGGAGCCGACGTTGAACTGCTCCGCTAGTTCGTGCTGCAGGCGCCGGATGTAGGCGTTCTGTGGGGGCAGCTCCACGTCCTGCGAGGTGCGGAGGACGTGGTTGATGGCGTCTTCAGTCTCCTGCAGGATCAGGTTCTCGATCTCGCGCCGGGGCTCCGCCGTGCTCAGGCCATAGAGCGCCTCAAGCGACTGCGTCATCTGCAGCACGGTATTGCTGCGCAAGACCAGCACCGGCTTGCCTGCCTCCTCCGCCTCCCGCACCGGCCCCGCGTTGCGCCGGTAGTAGTTCTTGAGCGTGATCACGGCGTCCGCCTCCCGCACGTCCTTCGTGATCGTGACGGGCACCCGCAGCGCCGCAATGGCCGCCTCCAGGCGGTCCCGATTGACCCCAAATGGGTAGAGCTTCATCGGCCGCAGGGCCGGCGGCGAGCTGCGCGCCACGCGCGCGCCGGCCTCCTCTCGCGCCGCCTCTGGCACCGCCAGGGCCGTGGCCCCACGAACGCGCTCGTCGCTACTCCAGCCCGCCGGCATCCCGCCTCGCTCTCCCCAGGTCGCACGATGCCCGGCCAGGAACCCCCGCTCGGCGCGGCCGGCCCGCTCCGCGCGCTCGCTCCAGGCGCCCCGCTCGACGCGCTCGGCGCGGGCGAACTCTGCTTCCTCGTCGGTGGGGCGGCCCCGCGCGGCGGCACGCCGGCCCCGCTCCTCACCGACCCCAAAGCGGCTGAGCAGCTCCAGGCGCCGCTCGATCTTCCCATCTTCCTGCCGCCAGCGGACCTCGACGGCCACCGGCTGGCCGCGCAGCAGGGCATCGATCGTCTCCGCCACGTCGCGGTGGACCGCTACCCGCTGCCGATCTTGCATCTCCACCAGCACGTCGAACGTCGGCGGCGCCTTGCGCTCCAGGACCGTCTTCTGCGTGCCCCGCCGGCGCGCCTCCTCATCGCCCAGCGTCACCGGCTGAATGCCCCCCACCAGATCGGAAAGGGTGGGGTTCATCATGAGATTTTCCAGGGTGTTCCCGTGGGCGGTTCCCACGAGCTGCACCCCCCGCTCGGCGATAGTCCGCGCCGCCTCCGCCTCCAGCTCCGTGCCGATCTCATCGATGACGATCACCTCCGGCATGTGGTTCTCCACCGCCTCGATCATCACCGCGTGCTGCTGGGTGGGCGTGGGCACCTGCATCCGGCGCGCGCGCCCAATGCCGGGGTGCGGGATGTCGCCGTCCCCCGCAATCTCATTGGAAGTGTCGACGATGATCACCCGCTTCTGAAAGTCATCCGCCAGGACGCGGGCCACCTCGCGCAGGAGGGTCGTCTTTCCCACCCCGGGCTTGCCCAGGATCAAGATGCTCTTGCCGCTCTCCACGATGTCGCGAATGATGTCCATCGTGCCGAAGACGGCGCGCCCGACGCGGCAGGTCAGGCCCACGATCTTGCCCTTGCGGTTGCGGATGGCGGAGATGCGGTGCAGGGTGCGGGGAATCCCCGCGCGGTTATCGTCCCCGAACTCCCCGATCCGCGACACCACGTACTCGAGGTCGTCCTGGGTGACCTCTTCGTGGCTGAGGATGACTTCCTTGCCCGGGAAGCGGGCCTCCGGCTCGCGGCCCAGGTCCATCACCACCTCCAGCAGGTCCTCCAGCCGTTCCATCTCGTCCAGCGGCTGTCGGATGTGGGGCGGCAATGTGTTGAGGAGGAGCTCCAGGTCGTCGGTCGTCGAATGCTCGTACGCTGGTCGTGTAGCTGTCACTGATCCTTCGGTGCGGCCGCCGCCGCAGGTCTCACTACACAAACTTTAGACGACTTTCTCCAGAGCGGGAGCAAGCCGGCGCTGCATGACCCGTGCCGCGAGCTGCTTGACCATCAGCAGCGAGCTATCGATCGGCTCAAAGCCGGCTCCCTCCACGGCGGCCAGCAGGCGTGTCTGGTGCTCGCGGACGCGGATGGCCACCCCCGGCGCCGGATGGCGCGCGGCGAGGCCCAGCCCGAACCGGATCACGTCGTCCGCCAGGCCGGCCAGGCGTTCGTCCACCATCGCGCGGAGCTGGTGGGCGCCCCGGCGCTGCGTCACCACCTGGAGCCAGGCAGCGATCCGGCCGTCACGCTCCACCACCCAATACTGGGTGCGGGGCTGCCGCGTCAAGCGCCGGCCGATGTCGTGCGAACGGCGCTCCCAGTGCCGGCTGGCCTGGCCCTCCGCCTTTCCTTCCGCCATCTGCACCATCTTGGGCGTGCATTCGCGGTAGAGCTGCGCCAGTCCAAAGGCATCAGCCCGCCGCTGCGGGCGTAGCCCCGCGAGCCATGCCGGGGGCATCGCCTCCACGGGCGGCGACAGGGGGAGGGCGCGGAAGAAGGTGTACTCCCGCACCACGGGGGTGAAGCCGACCTGCCGGAACACCTCGTAGGCGCCGCTGCCGTCGGGGATGCGGGCGAACAGCCGGTCCCCTCCCGCCAGCACGGCCGCGTCGCACAGCTCGCCGAGCAGGCGCGTCGCGCGCCGGTCGGGGATCAGGCGCACCTTGCCGGCGCTCCCATCCAGATCGCTGGCCGCCGCCACCGGCGGGCCCGCCACCGCCAGATAGACCACCTCCCAGTGGCGCGGCTCCTTGCGTGGGCGCATCTGCGCCAGCCCGATCGGCCGCCCGCCCTCCTCGGCCACGAGGCTGCGGGGCCCCAGCATGCCGGGAAAGGTGGGAGACCAGACCGACTGCAAGAGCCCGAGCGACGGCGACCAGCGCGGCGCCCACAGAATGGCGCCGGCAGCCGCCGTATTCCGCTTCCGGCGGGAATCTCGGATCAGGCGCGACAGCGCGGGCACGTGGGACCAGCGGGCGGGGGTCACAAGCACGTGTCCTTGCATCGCGATTCGTGCAATTGTACAGCGCAGGCGGGCATCTCCCGATCTGCCCCTAGCCGGGCCGGGGCCGGGCGCGCTGCCACCGCACCGTGGGAACGGTAGTGCACCCCCCGATGCGCCAGGGAACGCACGGCAGGCGTGCACGTGGCCAGTGGCTGCGGGTTTGACAGGCGAACGCTGGCTTTCTATCTTCTGGGAGTACGGAGGGAGTTGCAGCCTATGACACGGATCGAAGACCGCCCCACTGCCACTGGCGCCACGGGCGCCATCGAGGCCCTCCTCCTGGAGGAGCGCCGCTTCCCGCCGCCGCCTGAGTTCGCCGCCCAGGCCAACGTCCGTGATCCCCAGATCTACGAGATGGCGAACAAGGATCCGGAGCGGTTCTGGGCCGAGCGCGCCAAAGAGCAGATCGAGTGGTTCAAGCCCTGGGAGCGGGTGCTGGACTGGAACCCGCCCTTTGCCAAGTGGTATGTCGGCGCCGAGCTGAATGCCTCCTACAACTGCGTGGACCGCCACGCCCGCGGCCCGCGGGCCACCAAGCCGGCCATCATCTGGGAAGGCGAGCCGGGCGACACGCGCGTGATCACCTACCGCGAGCTGCTGGATGAGGTCAACCTGGCCGCGGCCACGCTGCGGCGCCTGGGGGTGCGGAAGGGCGACAAGGTCGCCATCTATCTGCCCATGATCCCCGAGCTGCCGATCGTCATGCTGGCCTGCGCCCGGCTGGGCGCGCCGCACACGGTCGTCTTCGGTGGCTTCTCGCCAGAATCCCTGGCGGACCGCATCAACGACTGCCAGGCCAGCTTCGTCATCACCGCCGACGGGGGCTGGCGCCGCGGCAACGTCGTGCCCCTCAAGAAGAACACCGACGAAGCCCTGAACAGCACGCCCACGATCAAGACGTGCCTCGTGGTCAGGCGCGTCGGGGAGCAGGCTGGCATCACCATGCAGCCTGGGCGCGACATCTGGTGGCACGAGGCCCTGGAGGAGAGCCGGCGCCTGGGCCAGACCACCTGCGAGCCGGAGCGCCTGGACTCCGAGCACCCGCTCTACATCCTTTACACCTCCGGCTCGACCGGCAAGCCGAAGGGGATCCTGCACACCACTGGCGGCTATCTCGTCGGCACCTCGCTCACCCACAAGTGGATCTTCGACATCAAGGACAGCGACATCTACTGGTGCACGGCGGACATTGGCTGGGTCACGGGGCACAGCTACATCGTCTATGGCCCGCTATGCAATGGCGCCACGACGGTCGTCTTCGAGGGAACCCCCGACTACCCCGACCGCGATCGTTTCTGGGCCGTGGTTGAAAAGCACAAGGTCACCATTCTCTACACCGCTCCCACCGCCATCCGGTCGTTCATGCGCTGGGGCGAGGAGTATCCCCGCCGCCACGACATGAGCAGCCTGCGCCTGCTGGGCACGGTGGGCGAGCCGATCAACCCTGAGGCGTGGATCTGGTACCAGCAGCACATCGGGGGCGGGCGCTGCCCTGTGGTGGACACCTGGTGGCAGACGGAGACCGGCATGATCCTGATCAGCCCGCTGCCCGGCATCACCACCACCAAGCCCGGGTCGGCCACCTTCCCCTTCCCGGGCATCGAGGCCGACGTGGTAGACGACCAGGGCAGATCGGTCCCGCTCGGCGGTGGTGGCTACCTCGTGCTCAAGCGCCCGTGGCCGGCGATGCTGCGCACGCTCTGGGGCGACGACAAGCGCTACATCGAGGTCTACTGGAGCCGGTTCCCCGGCATGTACTTCACTGGCGACGGCTGCAAGCGCGACGAGGAAGGCTACTATTGGCTGCTGGGGCGCGTGGACGACGTGCTGAACGTCTCTGCCCACCGCATCGGCACCATGGAGCTGGAGAGCGCCCTGGTGAGCCACCCCAGTGTCGCCGAGGCGGCGGTGATCGGCATCCCCGATGAGATCACCGGCCAAGCCATCGCCGCCTTCGTCACCCCCAAGATGGGCGTGGCCGCCGACGACGCCCTTAAGCAGGAGCTCCGCGAGCACGTGGCGAAGAAGATCGGGCCCATCGCGCGGCCCAAGGTGATCCACTTCACCAGCGAGCTGCCCAAGACGCGGTCCGGCAAGATCATGCGCCGCCTGCTGCGCGACATCGCTGAAGGGCGCATCCTGGGCGACACCACGACCCTGCTGGATCCCAACGTGATCAGCGAGATCCGCAAGCAGTACGAGGCGCAAGAAACATAGCGGGAGCCATCAGCGGGCACGTCGCAGGTCTCAAGGCGGTAGCCTGGCCCATTCAGGGCCAGCGAGCCGTTCCCTCTTCCGAAGGGAGAGGGTGAGGGCTCCACTCGCTACTCGCTCCCTGAGGGGAGTGGGTTCGGGTGGGGGTTCCTGGTGAGCGTTTCTTACCCGGCGGTTACGCAAGCGGGCCCTGCGCCCGCCAGCGCGAGCCTCGGCCTTTGAGACCTGCGCCCCCTGTGGGGCGCTTCGGCCGCAACGCCGTGGCGAGCTAACGGCCGAGAATGTAGGCCTCCGCCAGGATCCCGCCGTAGATCAGGTGAAGGAGCAGGGTGACTGGGGCTACGGCGTTGCCCATGCCGGCCCCGAAGGGCCCCTCACCCAGGGCGGGCATGACCACCAGCATCATGACCAGCCAGAGCGCGACCCCGTACACCCCTCCCCGCACCCATTCCAGGTTGCCTAGCAGGCCTGGCGCGGCGACGTGGAAGATCAGGGCGTAGAGCAGGGCCAACACGATCCCTACGCCGAAGTGCAGCAGCGTGCCCAGGCGCGTGCGATGGTCGGTGGCCATGCGCAAGAGCTTGGTGGCGATCAGCTCTCCGAAGTCAAAGCTCGGTAATCCCGCCGTGCGCAGTGCGCCAGCCACCAGTGTCATGGCTAGCGCACCAATGAAGCCGGCCAGGATCGATCGGAGCGCGAAATCCGCCAGCGCCATCCGTAGTCAGGGCAGTATAGCCGCTCGGCGCCGCCGCGGGTGGGGTTCCCTTGGCCCGCCGACCGCCAGGCGCTATGGCGGCCGACGCATACGGCGTTGACGCGCGTTTCCATCCCCGCCGCTCGTGGGCGCACGCAGAAGCTCCGGATCGCGCCACTCCCCAGCCGCCGTCTCCCTCTCCACGCCCGCACGGACGCGGCCGCCGTGGGCAAGGCCCTCTCCCCGCGGCTCTCGTTCCCCCTCTCCGCGTCGTAGACGGCGGCGTGGCCGCGACCGAAGGGGGCGAGGGTGTATTCCGGGAACGTTCACCCGGATGTAGGGGGTGTGGCCGCGACCGAAGGGGGTGACGTCCTCCCTCCCCTCCGGGCGCAGCCGAGCCGCACAGCCATGGCCTGCGTCCCCCCTCTCCGACACGGAGAGGGGGCCAGAGGGTGAGGTCCCGCCTCTCCCCATGGCCTGCGTCCCCCCTCTCCGTGCCGGAGAGGGGGCCAGGGGGTGAGGTTCGCCCCTCGTGACAGATCAGCCAATCGCGGCTATACTTTCCACCAACGTCGCCAGGCGCCGGCGCCGGCGTCTGCGGCCGACTGGCGGATCACGGGCAGGCCAATGAAGTCCACTGCCCCCGTTGTCGCGGGGTGCGGGTGGGCTTTTTTGTTTCTTCTCTCACCGGTCCTAGCCGGTCTCGTGCCTCAGCTCACGCCAGATCGACCGGGTGACGAAGGAAGTGTAGAGAGCACGTCAGGTATGCAGTCGAAGCAGCCGAACACAGCGCCGAGTGGCAGGCCATCCAGGTTGGGACTGTATGATCCCGCCTTCGAGCACGACGCCTGTGGTGTGGGGTTCGTCGCCCAGGTGGACGGGATCCGTAGCCACCGCGTGCTCCAGCTGGGCCTGGAGTCCGTGGTCAATGTCACGCACCGCGGCGCCGTCGACGCCGACGCCAAGACGGGTGACGGCGCGGGGATCCTGACCCAGCTACCGCGCCGGCTCTTTGCCCGAGAGCTCGAGCGAGCGGGCGTCTCCGGCGTCCCGGAGCAGGACATCGCGGTTGCGACCATCTTCTTTCCCCGCGAAGACCCCGCGGTCCGGCAGCGCTGCCGCCTGATCGTAGAGCAGGTCTGCGACCGGCACGGGCTGCGCCGCCTGGCCTGGCGTACGGTGCCCGTGGACGAGACCGTACTCGGCGGCAAGGCCCTGGCCACCCAGCCGGACATCCAGCACCTGCTGCTCGGCCGGCCCCTGGGGATCGACGACGAGGACTATGAGCGCCTGCTGTACCTGGCGCGCAAGGAGATCGAGCGCCGCGTCGCCCACGAAGGGATCGGCAGCTTCTACGTCCCCTCGATGTCCTGTCGCACCATCGTGTACAAGGGCCTCTTCGTTGCCCCCCAGCTTCGATCCTACTACCTGGACCTGGCCGATCCCGACTATGAGACGGCGATCTGCGTCTTCCACCAGCGCTACAGCACCAACACCTTCCCCAACTGGTTCCTGGCCCAGCCGTTCCGTATGCTCGCCCATAACGGCGAGATCAATACGCTGCAGGGCAACCGGAACTGGATGGCCGCCCGCGAGCCCGACCTGGCCTCGCCCTACTGGCGTGACGAGGTGGAGTGGTTCAAGCCCATCTGCTGGAGCGGTGGCTCCGACTCCGCCAGCCTGGACAACGCCCTGGAGGCCCTGGAGCGCTCCGGACGGGACATCCTGCACAGCATGATGATGCTCGTGCCGGAGGCCTGGGAGCACATGCCGGACATGGATCCGGTCAAGCGGGCCTTCTACGAATATCACGCCTGCCTGACCGAGCCGTGGGACGGCCCGGCCGCCCTGGCCTTCAGTGACGGCTCGATCGTCGGGGCCGCGCTGGACCGCAACGGGCTGCGCCCGGCGCGCTATAAGGTCACCCGTGATGGCCTGGTGGTGATGGCGTCTGAGGTCGGCGTGGTCGACCTCGACGATGCGGACGTGGTGGAGAAGGGGCGCCTCGGCCCCGGCGAGATGATGGCCGTGGACACGCGGGCCGGCAAGCTCCTGCGCGACGACGAGATCAAGCAGGCCATCGCCACCCGCCGGCCCTACGCCGAATGGCTCCAGCGCCGCCTGATCCGGCTGGAAACGAAGCTCAACGGCCATGCGCCCGGCTACGAGGGCGAGAGGTCTACGAACGGCCTCCTCTCCCGCGGGGCGGGCCCGCGGCCAGTGGGGAAGGACGAGCTGCCTGCCCTGCACCGCGCGTTCGGCTATAGCTTCGAGGACATCTTTTACGTCATCGAGCCGATGGGGGCCGAGGGCAAGGATGCCACCTACTCTATGGGTGACGACATCCCCATCGCCGTGCTGTCCAGCAAGCCACGCCCGCTCTACCACTACTTCCGCCAGCGGTTCGCCCAGGTCACCAATCCGCCGATCGACTCGCAGCGCGAGGGGCTGGTGATGTCGCTGGACACCTACCTGGGCCGGCGGCGCAACCTCTTCGCCGAGACGGAGGAGCATGCGGCGCTGGTGCACGTGCCCCTGCCGGTGCTGCTCGACGATGAGATGGAGGCGCTGCTGCGCCCCGAGTTTCGCGCGGCCTACCTGCCCGCCGTCTTTGATCCCGATGGAGGCGAAGCGGCGCTGGACCGCGCGCTGGACGACCTCTGTCGCAAGGCCGTGGAGGCGGTGGACACCGGCCACGCGCTACTGATCCTCAGTGACTGTGACGTGGGGCCCGGGCGCGCGGCCATCCCCGCTCTCCTGGCCACTGGCGCGGTGCATCACCACCTGATCCGCGAAGGCAAGCGGATGCAGGCGGACCTCATCGTCCAGACCGGCGAGGCGTGGGACATCCACCACTTCGCCTGCTTGATCGGCTACGGCGCGGGCGCCATTCACCCCTACCTGGCCCTGGCCTCCTGCCGCGCCATGGCGGGGGAGCGGAACTACGAGCACCTGACCGTGCCCGAGCTGGAGGCGCACTACCGCAAGGCGGTGAAGGACGGCCTGCTCAAGATCATGTCCAAGATGGGCATCTCCACCGTCAGCAGCTACCGCGGCGCCCAGATCTTCGAGGCCGTCGGCATCAGCCAGGACCTGGTGGACCGCTGCTTCGCAGGGACGCCGTCCCGCATCGGCGGCATCGGGCTGCGCGAGATCGCCGAAGAGTGCAAGCGCCGCCACGACGCGGCCTTCCGGCCCGTTGAGCCCCACGGGCCCCGCCTGCCGAACCTGGGCTTCGTCAGTTGGCGCAAGGAAGGCGAGTACCACGGCTACAACCGGCTGGCCGTGATCGCCCTCCAAAAGGCCGCCAAGAGCGGCGACTACAAGGATTACCAGTCGTACCGCAACCTGGTTCTGGGCGGCCCGCCCCGCGCCCTGCGCGACGTGCTGGAGCTCGCGCCGGCCGGCCCACCGGTGCCGGTGGAGGAGGTGGAGCCGGTAGAGCGCATCATCCGCCGCTTCTGCACGAGCGCCATGTCCCTGGGCGCCCTCTCCCCCGAGGCGCACCGCACGATCGCTATGGCGATGAACCGCCTCGGCAGCAAGAGCAACACCGGCGAAGGGGGCGAGGACCCCGAGTGGTGGCGCCCCTTCACCGACGGCCCCTTCCGCGGGGAATGGGCCAACAGCAAGATCAAGCAGGTGGCGGCGGGGCGGTTCGGCGTCACACCCGAGTATCTGCAGCACGCCGAAGAGCTGGAGATCAAGATGGCCCAGGGCGCCAAGCCGGGCGAAGGGGGCCAGCTGCCGGCGCACAAGAACAACAAGCTGATCGCTCGTTTGCGCCACGTCATTCCGGGCATCCCGCTCATCTCGCCCCCGCCACACCACGACATCTACTCCATCGAAGACCTGGCGCAGCTTATCTATGACTTAAAGATGGCCAATCCGCGCGCCCGCGTGGGCGTGAAGCTGGTGGCCGAGAGCGGCGTGGGCACCATCGCCGCCGGCGTGGCCAAGGCCTACGCCGACTACGTGCTGATCTCCGGCCACGACGGCGGCACCGGCGCCAGCCCGCTCAGCTCCATCAAGAATGCCGGCTGCCCCTGGGAGATCGGCCTGGCCGAGACGCAGCAGGTGCTGGTCCTGAACGACCTGCGTGGGCGGATCCGCGTGCGCACCGATGGGGGCCTGAAAACAGGGCGGGACGTGGTGGTGGCGGCCATGCTCGGGGCCGACGAGTTTGGCTTCGGCACGGCGGCGGTGATCGCCATTGGGTGCGATATGGCCCGCCAGTGCCACCTCAATACCTGCCCCACGGGGATCGCCACCCAGCGGGCCGACCTGCGGGCGCGCTTCACCGGCACGCCGGAGATGGTGGTCCACTACTTCCTGCACCTGGCGCAGGATGTGCGTGAGATCCTGGCCTCCCTGGGCGTCCGCTCGCTGGACGAGATCATCGGGCGTAGCGAGCTCCTGCGCCCGCGCGAGCTGCCCGGCTATCCCCGAACGGGGCTGCTGGACTTCTCCGCCATCCTGGCGCAGGTCGATCCAGAAGGCCAGCGCCCGCGCCGCTGCATCCAGGACCGCAACGACCGGCAGGGCGATGCGCCCCTGGACGACGAGATCATCCGGCAGGCGGCGCCGGCGCTCGAGCGCGGCGAGCCGGTCTCGCTCAGCTTCGAGATCCGCAACCACCACCGTACCGTCGGCGCGCGCCTGTGCGGCGAGATCGCCCGCCGGTACGGCGAGGAAGGGCTGCCCGACGGGACCATTCGCCTTCGCTTCCGCGGCAGCGCGGGGCAGAGCTTTGGCGCCTTCCTCACGCCCGGCGTCCAGCTCACGCTGGAAGGCGAGGCCAACGACTACGTCGGCAAGGGCATGCACGGGGGCGAGATCGCCATCTTCCCACCGGCGGCGGCGACCTTTGCCAGCCACCGCAATACGATCGCCGGCAATACCGTGCTCTACGGGGCCACGGGCGGCAGCCTGTTCGTTGCCGGCCGGGTCGGAGAGCGCTTCGCCGTCCGCAACAGCGGCGCCGGGGCGGTGGTGGAAGGGACCGGCGACCACTGCTGCGAGTACAGGACCGGCGGCACGGTGGTCGTGCTCGGGGAGACGGGGCGGAACTTCGGCGCCGGCATGGCCGCCGGCGTGGCGTACGTGCTCGACGAGACGGAGAGCTTCCCCCGCCGCGTGAACCGCGAACTGGTCACACTGGAGCGGGTCGAGGATGCGGGGTCGGAGCGCGAGCTGCGCCGCCTGATCGAGCGTCACCACCAGCGGACGGGGAGCTGGCGGGCGGAGCACATTCTCCGCCACTGGCCGGCCTACCGCGCCCTGTTCTGGAAGGTCGTGCCCCATCCACCCCAGGTGGATACCGAAACGACCGCGGCGCGGGTCACCAGCGTCAGCGGGAGCGACGCCGCCGAGCTGCAGCGCCCCATTGCCGTCCACCAGGGGGCGCGCTAAGCTCGCGCTCCCTGGTCCCCGCTTGCCGCTGACTGCGATAGACAGGCTGGGGGCCCGGTCCGCCTACCTTCGGGCTACCTGCGGGCACAGCGTGGGATGCGCGGCCGGCGCTGGAGTTAAGATATAGCCATGGCAGCGACTGTGCCACCGCTCACCCATCTCACGGCCGCGGGGGAGGCACGCATGGTGGACGTGGGCGGCAAGCCGGACACGGTCCGCGAGGCGGTAGCCCGCGCCGAGGTGGTGATGCGCCCCGAGACGGCGGCCCTGATCCAGGCGGGTGGGCTTCCCAAGGGGGACGTGCTGGCGGTGGCGCGCCTGGCCGGTATCATGGGCGCCAAACGGACGCCCGACCTGATCCCGCTCTGCCATCCGATCATGCTCACCGGGGCCGACGTCTCGTTCCAGTGGGACGAGGCGCGTAGCCGGCTCCAGATCGAGGCGGCGGCGCGGACGGTGGGCAAGACCGGTGTGGAGATGGAGGCCCTGACGGCGGTCACGGTGGCGGCCCTGGCCGTCTACGACATGTGCAAGGCAGTGGATAGGGAGATGCGGATCGAGGCTATTCGCTTAGTGCGTAAGACCGGAGGTCGGAGTGGCACTGTTGAAGCTGAGTAGCGCCGGCGCGCTGCACCACTCCCCTACGGACCAGGTGGACGACCCCGGCGGTGGCGGGGCGACGCTGCTCCTGGCGCACGTCATCTCCATGGTCTGCCTGCCGCCCCTGCTGGCCATTGCGACGCTGGTGGCGCTCACCTCGCACCTGGTGGCCGATCCGCGCGAGGCGGTGCGCATCGCCCTGGTGAGCTCCTTCTTCGTCGCCATTGCCCCCGGCGCCTACGTTGCCTACCTGCTCAAGCGGGACAAGATCAGCGGCGGGGTGGACCTGGTGCTGAAGGAGGAGCGCCTGCGGCCCTACCTGGTGGGCGCCGGTAGCTGCATCGTGGGGCTGCTGGTCCTGGTGTGGCTCTCCGCCCCTCAGTCGATCACGGCCCTGGCCCTCTGCTACGGCATCAATGCCCTGGTGATGGCCCTGATCACCCAGCGCTGGAAGATCTCCGCCCACGCCGCCGGCGCGGCCATGCCCCTCACCGCCCTGCTGAGCGTCTTCGGTACGCAGGCGCTGCCCTTTGCAGCCATCCTGCCGGTCGTCTGCTGGGCCAGGGTGAAGGTCCAGGTGCACAGCGTGGCCCAGGTCTGCGCCGGGGCGCTCCTAGGCGTGCTGATGACGGCGCTGGAGTTCGCTCTCCTGGTGCCACGCTTAGGGTAGATAGAGGCGACTGGTCGCCCCCACCTGCCTGGCGTACGCCCCGAAGTAGCCGACTACCACCGGCTGCCAGGTCGTCGTGACCGTCACCTCCACGTAGTAGCGGTCGGGCGCCTCGCCCCCCGCGCGCGCGACTACGTCGTAGGTCGAGCTGCCGTATCCGACCACCTGCCGGCGGGCGGCCGCGGCGATGGTCGCAGCCTCAGGGCCGGTCACCAGCACCGGCGGCGTCGCCGCCACCGGCGTCACGATCACCTTGGCGGTGCGCGCCCCTTCGCGGGCCGCCTCGCCGGTCATGTTCGAGAGCAGGACCAGCCACCCGAAGTCCAGCGTGCCGAAGATGATGAGCAGGAGCACGGGAACGGCGATCGCCAGCTCCAGCGCGCTGGTGCCCCGTTCGCCTCCACGCCAGGGCCACTGCCGGCGCGTGCTCGCGCTCCTGAGGGGTCTCGTTGGCTGCCTCGCCAGCTTCCTATGCGCCGGGGCCGACGGGGCATCTGCCGTCATTGGTGTAAGCGCCATCGCATCGCGCATGTAGGGATTAGGAATGGTTGTGAACTGTGATGGCCGCCGTGGCGCAGGGCTGCATGCTGCCGGCGGGAAGGCTCTGTGATTGAACCGTGCCGTTGTTCTCGTCCTTGGTGAAGTTGGCCGCGCTAAAGCCGGCCGCCGTCCACAGGTCTCTGGCAGCGTTGCCGTTGATCGGAACGCCAACAAGCGATGGCACCACGCACTGGGTCGGCGTTGGCGAGGCCGTCGCCGTGGCCGTGCCGGTCGGCGCTACGGTCGGCGTGGGTGTCGCGGCCGTGGCCGTGGGCGACGGGCCGGACGTGGACGTAGGCATGGGGGTGCTGTTCCCCAGGGGCGCGTTGGCCACGGCGCGGATCTCGATTGGCCCCGTTAGCGGCACCGGCACGATGGGCTTGAACGAGTAGGTCAGGGTCACCTGCGCCACCTGCTCGGTCCCCGTTCCCCTGATCTCCGGCCCGGTCAGCGTGGTGTTGCCGCTGGGCGTGCTGGTTGGCCCGCCGCCGCCTCCACCGCCGCCGGAAGGGGCCGTGGCCATGAGCTTGACGAACCCGCCGGACTCGCCGGCCACGACCGTCGCCAGCGCCTCCCGCGACGGGGCAGCGCCTGGATAGCGAGTGGAGTAGCCGGCTGCCTCGTGCGCCGCGCTGGCGACCGTTACGTAGGCGTAGTAGGCGCGGCCAAAGTCGATCACGCCCACCAGGATCACCACCAGCACCGGCAGCAAGAGCGCCAGTTCCAGCGCCGCGTTCGCCCGCTCCCCTGCCTGGCCCAGTGCCGGCCCAGACCACCGTCCAAGCCGTCGCCGCCCCTGCGCGAGCAAACGCCGTCCCAGGCTGGTCGCCGGCCCGCGCGCCGCGTCCCGCCAGCTCGTCTCGCCGCGGCCGGCCGGCAACCAGCGCGCCGTCGAAGCCACAGTGGCGCTTGCCCTCGTCTGCTCCGCCGTCATTCCACCAGCCTGGTGTACAGAAGCTGCGTCGTACCGATGACGTTGATGTCGTCGATCTCGACCGGGCAACACAGGACGGGCGCGTTGACCACGCGGGCCTTCCACTCGTAGCTTGTTGGCGCGGTTCCCGGGTCTTGCGAGTTGATCCCCGGCCCGATCTTCATCTTGGCGAACCCAGTAATGAGGAGCAGCGGATGGCCATCGCCTGAGTCCGGCTTGGCGTAACTGGCCAGGGGCATCACCAACTCGCAGTCCGCCTGGTAGCAAGCGGAGATTATCGGTTTCACGGCGTCATCGTTCCCCCCGGCGACGCCGCCGTCGGAGACGTAATCGCCGATGCCGACGAGCCCGCGGGGATCATCGATGCGGATGAAGCCCTTGAAGTTGTTCGCAGTGGACACCTGCCAGTTCGGGTTCGTGACCGTGTTGTCCGTCACGTTGACGGAGACGTTGCGCTCATCCCATTTCGAGGACACGCGGATGATGAACTGTGCGCCGGGGGCGATCGGCCGGTCCGTCCCGGCCTGGCATGAGAAGTCATAGGCCTGGCCCGGCAGGGTCGGGCCGTCGTAGGGCGCGCCTGCGACCGAACGGTAGCCAAAATCCACAGGTACGGTCGCACCGCGCACGGTCAGCACCTTCGGGAGCGTCGTCCCCGCGACGCGGCAGAGATAGTCTGGCGGATTGCTGTCGTCGGACATCTCGCGCTCAACCAGGTCGCCCGTGCCCCATGGCCCATCGCCGTTCCGGCCGCTCTCCCCCGTCCACAGCGCGTAGGGGGCCAGGCCCGGCGAGTTCCGGCTCATGCTGATGACTACCCCGTTGAGCGCCGTCGCCCGTGCGCCGGTAGTAAGCTGCGTCTGATTGAACACCGGCGCGAAGAGCGTATTGAACGTCTTGGCCGCGTGGACGCGCACGCCCGTGGCGTTCTGCGGAATGCAGCCGGGCGTGATCCCATCCGGGCAGAGCTCGCCGGTCCCGACCGGCTGCAGCTCCTCAATGGCCAGGCTTGACGGGTTGCGCCGCACGTACCTGGCGGTCAGGCTGCCCGCGCCCCAGCTAAAGCCGCCCGAGGTATGGCCGGCTACCGTCTGGATCGCCGCCACCACGTGGCTGTCCCTGAACTCCGTTGGCGAGATGGCCTTGATCCGTTTGGCGACCACGACGGCGGCGTTGATCGCTGCGCTATCGACCGCATTCTGGGCCATGCGCCGCTGTCCGTAGCCGTTGCCGATGTCCACGGTCAGGGCCAGCATGCCCATCAAGGCGGTCATCAGCAGCGCCGCGATCACGGTCACGACGCCCCGCTCGTCGCCGTGCAGGCGCCGGCTCCACTGCTCGCCCCTGCGCCACGTTCGCCACGTTCGCCCCAAGTCCGCTCCCATGCTGCCGGCATTTCCAACGGCGTGCGCTGTCGTGGCGTGATGGGGGCGTTCCTACGAACGTCATGGGTTGGTTCCCTCTCCTTGAGGAGTTGGGGGCTGGACACCGTCCCGCGCGCCTTCCAGCACCCTCGCTCTCCCTATGGGAGAGGGTGAAGGCTGCGCTCGTGAATACGCCGGGCCAGGGCCAGAGCCGCGCGCCAACCGGCCGTATGGCGCGCGTCACCTGCCCGCCAGGGGCAGGCGTACGGTAAACCGGCTTCCCTTCCCGACCTCACTCTCCACGCCGATCGTGCCCCCGTGCGCCTCCGCGACCCACCGCGCGATCGCCAGTCCAAGGCCAGCCCCGCCCGAGGCGCCGGCCTCGCGGGACCGGCCTGCGTCGGCGCGGTAAAACCGATCGAAGATGTGGGGCAGGTGCTCCGGCGCGATGCCGGCACCGGTATCTTCCACCGCGATCACCGCGCATTGCCCCTCTCGCGCCAGCCTGATCGTCACGCGGCCTCCGGCCGGCGTGAAGCGCAGGCCGTTACTCACCAGATTGAGCACCATCTGGCGCAGGCGCTCAGCGTCTCCTTCCACCACCAGCGCCTCGTCGCCCTCGCCGGCCGCGTCGTCGAGCTGGAGCTGTAGACGCACGTGACCCGCCAGAGGACGCGCTTCGCGCGCCACCTCCACGAGTAGCTCGTCGAGGTTCACGGGGGCACGCTGGAGAGGCGCCTGCTCGTCGGCGCGGGCCAGCGTCAGCAGATCCGCCAGCAGGCTGGAGAGACGAGCCGCCTGACGCGCCAGCTCATCCACCCGCTCCGACAGCGCGGACGGGCCTACCGCGGAGTGGGCTGCGCCTGGGTGCTCACGCAACTCCGCCTGCAGGGCCTCCAGTTGCGCGCGCAGTGAGGCCACCGGCGTGCGCAGCTCGTGCGCCGCGTCCTGCATGAAGCGGCGCTGGCGGGCCATCTGCTGGGCCAGTTGCTCGTTGAGGCGCCTGATCTGCGCGGCGCCGGCCAGGACCCGCCAGGACAGCCAGAGGGGCAGAGCCAGCAGCGCCAGGGCGGCCGGCGCGTCACGCGCCAGCAGGGCCAAGAGCGCCCCTGCGCCCAGCAGGCCGAGCTCCGCTCCCCCTTCGTCGCGCAGGATGGCCGCCCACGCCGGCAGCCACGCTCGGCCGCCTCGGGCGGCGGCCATGAGGGCCACAGATCCACTGTTGATAGCGAGGTACGCCGCGGCCGCCGCGACCGCGCCCAGCGCGTGCAGCGCGCCGCCGGCCCCTACCGCATCGCCGACGGCCCGCGCCGCCATGCCGGCACCGATCATCGATAGCGCCCGCTGTGCCGCGTTGAACGCCACCACCGGCCAGGAACGGCGCAAGATACGCTGGGAGACGGTCGCCACCAGCGCGCCGGTTCCCGCCGCCACCGCCGGGCTGAACAGCAGGGCTAGGGCCAGGACCGGCGCGCTGGCCGTCGTGACCTTCCGGTGCGGCCCGAGTTCAAGCGGGCGCGTCGCCAGCAGCATCGCCGCGGCTGCCAGCAGCGCGAGGATGAGCCAGTCGCCCGGCTCGCGTGGCAGCGTGCCTGGCGGGAAAGGGCCGGCGGCCGTCAGCACGATGGCTCCTGAGCCGGCCAGCACGACGGCGGCCCAGATCAAGCGCGCATGAGCAGGCCAATCTTTCACGCTGCTCTCCTGTGTATCAGCCGGCTAGCGCCCCGGCTGGCGCCCCCGGCTCGCCGGCAGCATTCCCCTGCCTGCTGCCCCGACGCGGCGACGCGGAGACACGGAGACGCGGGGAGGGCAGCCCTCACCCGCGGCCCCCTCCCGCAGGCGGGAGGGGGGAATGGACCTCACCGCCTTCGGCCGGGGCCTAGCCGCACGGCGGGGCTGCGCGGGGAGTGGGTGCAGGGCGGCCGAAGGGGGTGAGGTCCCTCCGTTGTCGCTCGCCTGCGATCAGCGCCCGCCCTGCCCGTCATTGGTCGCCGCCTGCGCCATGCCGTTGGCGACCCCGCCGGAAAGCCGGCCAAGCTGGCTCAGATCAAGGCTGCCGGTCGCCAGGTAGCTTTCCAGCAGGTGGTCGCCTCCGTCTGTGCTGCGTAGCCAGTATGGTGGCGCACCAAAGCTGCCGATACCGGTTGGCTGCAGGCGGAAGTCGTTCGGCGGCGGGCTGCCGTCATCACAGAACTCGCTCTCGGCGCCGGCCGGTGCGGCCGCCGCCAGCATGAGCAGGCACGCCCCAATGGCTGCGCCGGCCAGCATCCGCCACAGCCGGGGCCACCGCGCCGACCTGGTCGTCATCGTCGTCGTCATCATCCCTCCTTCGCTCGTTCTTGATCGCAACGCAGGGTGTAGCCGGAGCCACGGACCGTCTGGATCAGGGCTGGCTCTCCCTCGCCCTCCAGCTTGCGCCGCAGGCGGCGCACGTACACGTCGATCACATTGCTCTCTGCCTCGAAGTCGATGCCCCACAGATGCTGGCCGATGATCGCGCGCGTGAGCACGTGCTGGGGGCGGCGCATGAAGAGCGCCAGGAGCTGGTACTCGGTCGTGGTCAGCTCAATCACCCGGCCGGCGCGCCGCGCCACCTGCCGGCCGGTGTCGAGCTCCACGTCCGCGAAGCGCAAGACCTCCGGCTCAGGGGTCCAGACGCGCCGCAGGTGCGCCTTCAGGCGCGCCATTAGCTCCTCCAGCGCGAACGGTTTGATCACGTAATCGTCCGCGCCCGCTTCCAGACCGGCCACGCGGTCAGCCACGGCGTCCCGAGCCGTCAGGAGAATGATGGCCATCTCCTTCCCGCCCGGACGGCGTCGGATGCGCCGGCACAGCTCCAGCCCGTCCCCCCGCGGCAGCAACACGTCCACCAGCGCCAGGTGGGGCCGAAACCGGGCCACGCTCTCGAGGCCGGCAAAGGCATCCTCGGCAGCCGCTACGGCATAGCCGGCGCGCAGGAGCACGCGGTGCAACGACTGCCGCAGGCCGGGCTCGTCTTCCACCACCAGGATGCGCGGCGTCGCTAACCCGGCGTCACGACGACCGCCCGCGCTGTAGCCTCCTGCCAACGCTTCCTCCCGCGCTATCGCCATACGTCTTCTCGGCAGTCATTCGCCATTCACATTGCGGGCAGGTCCGCCACCGCACGCGCCCTGCCGGTCACCCCCGGTCCTACCCGTTGCCACCGCGACGCGGGCGCCCCCGGACTGCTCATGCTCAGCCGGCGTGCGACTGGCCCGCATTGGTCCGGCGCCAGCGTACACCGCCGGCGGCGGCGCCAGCCGGCTGGTAGGAGAAACGAGCCACGCTGCGCCGAGTGCTATCCCCGTTGTCGGCGCCCCAGCGCTCCGGCAGCGCAATTGTCATCCCCAGTTCATCCGGCCGGCGTTGCCTCGCACCAGACGTGGACGCAACCTATCGCCGCATCCACTGGTCTGACGGCGGGACGTCGGCGCTGGAGCTGGCGCTCGCGCTACCCCTGCTAGTCCTGCTCCTGGTGGGGCTGGTCGACGCTGGCCGCCTGCTCCAGGCGCACGTGACGGTTCATCACGCCGCGCGGGAGGCAGCGCGCTTTGCCGTGACCGGCCAGCAGACACCGTCCGGCGCCGGCTACCTCAGCCGCGCGGACTCCATCATCCAGAAGGCCACCAATTGCCTCGTCGGCCTGCCGCTGGCGCCCAGCGGCTGGTCCGACCCACTGGCCCCCGGCGCCTACACCGTGCGCCTCAATCCCAGCGACGGAGGTGGGCCGGCCGAGCTGATCGAGGTGGAGGTCTACTACAACGTCCGCATGACCACACCGGTGCTTTCGGCCTTCTGGCCAAACGTGCGCGTCTCCGGCTACCAGCGCATGCTCAATGAGCGCTTCGGCGTGGTGCCCAGTTTGGACCGCGCCAACCTGCCTCCCACTCCCGTGCCGCTCCCCACCTTTACACCCATCTTCACCCCCACCAGCACCCCCACACCGACCATCACCCCGACGCCCACCATCACCCTCACGCCCAGCATGACCTTCACGCCGTCGCAGACGCCGACGATCACCTCAACTCCCACCGTCACGGCCACTGCGACCATCACGCCGACGCCCACGGTCACGCCGACCCCGTCGCGGACCCCGACCCCAACCGTGACCGGCACACCTACCCGTTCGCCCACACCAACGCCCACGAGCACGCGCACGCCGACGCCCACGGCCACGCCGGCCGTCGTGACGCAGAACCTTTACGGCGTAACCCAGTCCTCCGACTTCACCATCAGCAGCCCTACCAGCAGCGTCTGCCCGCCGAGCTGCAGCTTCGACGGCGCCACTGCCTCCATTAGCGGGCGCTTCGCCAGCGCCACCGCCCATCACTGGACGTGGACCGCGCTACAGCCCACCACGCTGGGCACGATCCTCGCCGCTCGGATCGAGGTCCGCTTCCGCCATGCCGGCTGGAACGACGGAGCCTTCGTCCTAGAGTACAGCGTCGACGACTGGGCGACTGCGAATACGCTGGCCGCGTACGACGGGGCGAACCCGCCCCCGGCGTCGCTCACCACCGTCTCCTTCGCCGGCCTGGAGAGCGTGATCAGCACCCCGGACCTGGCCCGCGCCCTCCAGGTCCGGTTCCGTGGCGCCGCGCCCGGCAGCTCTGACTCCTTTACGTTGCGGGTGGACCAGGTGCGCCTGATCGTGACCGGCTGGCCATGAGGGCTGCCTTGTTCACCGTCTCCCACCACTGCCAGGAGCCAGGTCCACATCGCCGGTACGTCATCATGAGTACTTCCCCAAACGCCACCAGTCCGCCGGCAGGACGGGGCCGCCCGTCCGGCGCGGCGCATCCAGAGCGAGGCCAGGTAGCCCTGGAGCTGGCGCTCACGCTACCGGTCCTGCTGCTCCTGCTGCTGATCGCCCTGGAGGCCGGGCTCTTCCTGGCCGAGCACATCAGCGTCGTCAACGCGGCGCGAGAAGGGGCGCGGTACCTGGTGGATGGTGGCGCCCCCGCCGAGGTGGCGGCGGTCGCCACCGGCAACAGCCGCGGGCTGGCCGTCACCGACCCCGCGCGGTACCAGGTGTGGGTGATCACCGGCGCGACTGACGGGGCTGGCAACGTCCTGGCCGGCTCCTGGAGCGCACAGCAGGTGGCCGGCCCCACGCCGCCCGTCGCGCCGTCGCTTACCCCCGCTCTGGTGGCCGAGAAGCTCCGTGACTGCAACACGGCGGCCCCGACCCCGATTGCGGGCACCCCTGTGCCCAGCTGCGGCCCGGCGGCCGCGATGCGCTTCGTCGCGGTGGAGGTGGCCTACGAGCACCGCGCCATTACTGGTTCATATCTGCTGCCGTCCGGCACGCTCACGCTCCGGTCGGCCAGCCTGATCCGGAGGACCTAGTGCGGCCTCAGATGACCTGCTCGGAAATGCGAGCGCACGTTCCGGCCAAGGCGGTGCCAAACCGCTGGCCTGGCGGTGCGCCATGCACCTGCCGGGACGTCCCTCGCAGGTTCCTTACCTGGAGCAGCTACGAAGGACAGTGGTTGCAATATTTAGGCGGCCTCCGCCGCCTGCGGGGCGAGTCGGGGGCCGTGGCGCCGCTGGTGGCGATCCTGCTGCCGGTGCTGACCCTCCTGGCCGCGCTCTCGCTCGACATCGGCATGCTGCTCGCCTCCAGGGCGCAGCTCCAGCGGGCAGTGGACGCAGCGGCCCTCTCCGCTGCGGAGGTGCTGCGCGAGCCGGGTGCCACCGAGAGCTCGGTAACGGCCGTGGCCCGCCAGATACTTGCCGCGAACGGGGTCCGGCAAGCCGACCTAGCCGAGCCGCTGGCCGTCAGCTTCCCCCTGGCCAGCGGCAGCCTGCTGGGCAACCAGGTGCGCGTCGTGGCCAGGCAGCGCCGCCCAGTCTACCTGCTGCGCGCCGCGTCGCCGATCCAGGAGTTCGCCGTCGCCGCCGCGGCCCTGGCGGACGTGAACACCTACGCCGAGGTCCCGATCAAGCCGACCGGCGCCTTCGGCAAGATCCAGCAGACAAACCCCGCCATCTTTGGCCTGGACGGCTGGCGCTCTCGGGGCAACGTCTACAGTACGCGCTGCGCCAATAACGGCAGCCCCGGCGCCTGCGTCGCCAACCCTGAGTACAGCCTGCTCCCGTACGGCTACCTCTTTCGCATCGATGTCCCGCCCACCTACGCATACAGCCAGCTCGTCGTCGAGCTGTTCGACCCCGATTCGTACAACAATCCCGCCACCCTCTTCCCACCGGGATCGTGCCCTAATCCCCTGGCCGGCACCCCCAGCTCGGCGGTGAAGGAGGACACCTACGTCGAGAGCGATTGCTTCGGCCCCGGCTGGCATCGCTTCACGCGGGTGGACGAGCTACGCTCCCCCTACAACAGCGGGGCCACGACCTGCAATCTCAGCGGCGCGCCCCCGCTGTGCAGCGCCTGGGCGACCGTCACAGAGTACACGCTCTGGCACTTCGACCCCCAGATCACCAACGCCTTTCTCGATCCCGCCACCCTCTCGGACGTGCCCGTCGGCGCGTACGTCGCGGGGTGCCGCTGCATCGCGCGGGCGCAATACGGCTGGGACCCGTCAACCGACCTGCGGTGGGTGACGCCCCCAGGGTTCACGATCAATCTCAGCGACTTCCCCCGCGAGCGGGACGGGAGCTGGTACTTCTACCTCTACGTCACCACCCTGGCCGGATCCAGCGAGAACAACTTCGACATCCGTACCGGCCCTCCCGGCCAGGTGGAGGAGATCGACGTCAATGACCAGCAGAACCATGCCTGGAACTCCGGTGGGACCATGGTCTTCGCCAAGCGCGCCTACCCCATGAACAATACGGTGGCCCAGTCCTTCAACGTCTTTCTCACCCAGGTCCCGGCCAACGCGGCCGGCCAGGCGCTCCAGGTCCGCCACTACGACAATGACTGCGCTGGTGGCTGCGGTATCCCCTACTGCCTGGAGACGATCACCGGCACCTGCCTCAGCGTCGGTAGCGGGACCCTGAGCGCCAACGACAGTTGGGGCGCCACCGACACGGTGCAAATTCCCGCCAAAGGCACTCCCGAGTACGCGAGCGTCTTCGGCGTCGGTCCCACCGCGCGCAACTCAGCCTGGCTGAAGGCCGACTACACCGTCACCTTTGCCCAGGACACCAGCGTCTGGGAGCTGATCTACGTGCGGCCCCGCCTGTTGCAATAGCCCCGCCGGGGGCACTCCTTGCAGCCACCTCCGCCGTCCGCAGCGCTGTGCACCTGCAGGGAAGTCCTTCATAGATGCAGGTTCCGGCGCATCTACGAGGGACTTTGGCTCCAGCGCATAGCCGCATCCCTGTGGAAAGGGGCCAGCCGTTCCCTCCATCGCCGGGGCCCCGAGGCATGATCGATCCTTCATTGCCGGCGACCAATTCCCTCTGCCAAAGGGAGAGGGTGTGTGAGGGCTCCAATGCTGGGTGATCCGGATTATCCCGTTGCCGCGCCGCGCGGAGCAGCCACGGACAGCGCCAGGCCACCGCCAGCGTGCCCCGAGCTCCCGCACCACGGGGCGACGCGCCGGGGCGAGGGTAATAGCGCCGCGGCGGGTCAGGCCCTCTCGCCATGGCCCTCGCCCCTCTCCGTATCGGAGCGGGGGCTAGGGGCCCAGCCGCACGGTGGGGTGGCGTGGGGCAGGGGTGCGGCTGGGCCCCGGCCGAAGGGGGTGACGTCCTCCCAGTGCGGCGCGGCCCCGGCCGAAGGGGGTGAGGTCGGTTCCACCAGACCCGCCCCTGCAGCTCTGGACCTGGCGCGTGCGCCCCACGGACACGGCTGAGTATCGGCGGCTTGGGCCGGTGGGAGGAATGTGCGAAAATTGAAGTGTAATGGCCGAAGACAGACCGAACCCCCGAATTGGTGTAGTCGAGCAGGTCCGCATTGAAGAGCAAATGCGGACCGCCTACTTGGAATACGCCGTCAGCGTCATCGTAGGGCGCGCCTTCCCCGACGCCCGCGATGGCCTCAAGCCGGTCCAGCGCCGCATCCTGTACACCATGTGGGAGAACGGCATCCGCTCCGGCTCTCCCTACAAGAAGAGCGCCTTCACCGTCGGCACGGTGCTGGCTCGCTACCACCCCCACAGCGATCCCGCCGTCTACGACGCCATGGTGCGTATGGCGCAGCCCTTCTCGCTGCGCTACCCCTTGGTCGACGGCCAGGGGAACTTCGGCTCCGTCGACAACGATCCTCCGGCCGCCATGCGCTACACGGAGGCGCGGCTGACGCCGATCGCCGAGGAGATGCTGGTCGACATCGAGAAGGAGACGGTCGACTTCGTCGACAACTTCGACGCCTCGCTGCAGGAGCCGTGGGTCCTGCCGGCCAAGCTGCCGAACCTCCTGCTGAACGGCGCCGAAGGGATCGCGGTCGGCATGGCGACCAAGATCCCGCCGCACAACCTGGCCGAGCTGTGCGCCGGCATCACCTACCTCATCGACCACCCCGACGCCGGCGTCGACGAGCTGATGCAGTTTGTCCCCGGGCCGGACTTTCCCACTGCCGGGCTGATCATCGGGCGGGAAGGCATCCGCAGCGCCTACGCCACCGGCCGAGGGCGGATCCTGATGCGCGCTCGCGCCGATGTGGAGGAGACCGACACCGGCCGGCTGCAGATCGTCGTCACCGAGCTCCCCTACCAGGTGAACAAGGCCGCGCTGCAGGAGAAGATCGCCGAGCTGGTCACGGACAAGAAGATCGAGGGCATCTCCGGCCTGCGCGACGAGTCCGACCGACGCGGCATGCGCCTGGTGATCGAGCTCAAGCGCGACGCGCGGCCGCAGGCGGTACTGAACCAGCTCTACAAGCACACCGCGCTGCAGAGCGCCTTCAACGTCAATATGGTGGCCGTCGTCGGCCAGCAGCCCCAGGTGATGACCCTCAAGTCGGCGCTCACCCAGTACATCGAATACCGGCGGGAGGTGATCACGCGCCGCACGCAGTTCGACCTGCGTAAGGCGCGCGAGAGGGCGCACGTCCTGGAAGGGCTGCAGATCGCGCTCGACCATCTGGACGAGGTGATCCGCACCATCCGCGGGTCGAACAGCACCGAGGAGGCGCGCACGGAGCTGGTCACCCGCTTCGCGCTCAGCGAGGTGCAGGCCAACGCCATCCTGGACATGCAGCTCCGCCGCCTGGTCGCGCTGGAGCGCCAGAAGATCCTGAACGAGCTGGCCGAGGTGCGCCAGGCCATCGCCGATCTGGAGGACATCCTGGCTCGACCGGAGCGGGTGCTCCAGATCATCAAGGATGAGCTGGCCGATCTGAGCCGGCGCTTCGGCGACCCGCGCCGCACGGTGATCATGCCGGACGAGAACGGCGAGTTCTCCGAGGAGGATCTGGTCGCCAAGCAGGACGTGCTGGTGATGATCACCGAGCGCGGTTATGTCAAGCGCATGTCGCCGGACACCTACCGCACCCAGCACCGTGGGGGGAAGGGGGTCACCGGCATCATCACGCGCGAGGCCGACGAGGTGCGCCAGCTCTTCGTCGCCAGCACCCATGACGACGTCCTCTTCTTCACCAACGGCGGGCGTGTGCTGCGGGCCAAGGTGTGGGACCTGCCGGACGCCCAGCGCCAGGCCCGCGGCCAGGCGCTCATCAACTTCATCGCCCTGGAGCCGGAGGAGCGGGTCACTAGCTGCGTCCCCATTGCCGACTTCGCCGCCGGCGGCTACCTGGTCCTGGCTACACGGCAGGGCGAGGTCAAGCGCACGCCCCTCGCCGAGTACGCCTCCGTGCGCCAGAACGGCATCAAGACGATGCACCTGGAGCCGGGCGATGAGCTTTGCTGGGTGGAGCGGACCACCGGCCGCGACGAGATCATCCTGGTCACGGCGCATGGCCAGTCCATCACCTTCTCCGAGGACGACATCCGCGTCTCCGGCCGCACTAGCGGTGGGGTGCGCGGTATTCGCCTGGCGCCCGGCGACTACGTCGTCGCCATGCAGGTCGTCAGGCCGGAGGGCGCCCTGGTCATGGTCAGCGGTAATGGACTAGGCAAGAAAACCCGCTTCGCTGAGTTCCCGCGCCAGGGGCGCGGCGGCTCGGGCGTGCGCGCGGCTGTGGTCAACCAGAAGACCGGCCCGCTGGTGGCCGCTCGTGCCGTCGGCCCGGACGACAGGGAGATCGTGGCCATCTCCCGAAATGGCGTCGTGATCCGCGTACCGCTAGCCAGCATCAAATTCTCCCACCGCCAGGCGCAGGGAGCCACCCTGATGAAGGTCCAGGTGGGCGACGCCCTGGTGGCGCTGGCCAGCCTCGGCGACACGCAGAACGACGAGGACGAGAGTGCGCCGGTCCCCGCCGGCCAGACGGCCGAAGCCCTCGCCGCCCCGCTGGAAGCGCCAGCCCCCGCCACACCTGAACCCAACGGCCACGCCGACTAGCCCGGATTATTCACGAGCCGGAGCCCTCACCGCCGTCCGCTTCGCGGCCTCCCGCTCTCCCACAGGGAGAGGGAACTTCGCCCTCATCCTCCGGAAAGGGGCGAGGCAGTGATCACGCATCACGTATCACGCATTCCGCTGTGCCCATCCCCTTCACGGCACGCCAAACCGGTAGCCGACGCCCCGTTCGGTCAGGATGTAGCGCGGGCGCTTGGGATCGGCCTCGATCTTGCGGCGCAGGCGCCGGACGGTATTGTCGATGGCGCGAGACTCGCCATTGCCGTGCCAGCCCCAGGCCAGGCGCGCCAGCTCCTCGCGCGTAAAGACCGTTCCCGGATGGGCCATCAGGAAGTGCAGCAGCGCGAACTCGCGGGGCGATAGCTCCACCGTCCGCCCGCGCACCACCACCTCCAGCCGTCCCAGGATCACCATGATATCGCCAACCCGCACCTCGGACGGGATCGGGCTACCGCCTGCGATCCGCCCGCGCCGGCTCACGGCGAGTACCGCGGCGCGCAGGCGCCGTGGCGAGAAGGGCTTCACCAGATCGTAGTCGGCCACCTCCAAGGTCCGCTGCACGATGTCTTCCGGCTGGTCCGGCGCAGAAAGAGCGATGATCGGCGCGGACGTGGCGTCGCGCACCCTGGCCAGCGACGACGGGCCCTGCTCCGGCGGATCGACCTCCGTATCGGCAATCACCAGCCTGAACTCCGCCCCCGCCAGGCGCCGGAGCGCATCCTCTACCCGCTGGGCACGCTCCACCTGCCAGCCGTCGCGCTGGAGCAGCGTCGTGATCAGGGCCGCATAATCGTCGTCGTGCTCGATCAGGAGCGCCCGACCGCTTACGCGAGGCCCCCGTTGCGGGGCCGGCCCCAACTCGGCCACCAGACCCTGGCTCAACTGGCTCATTTCCCGCCACCATTGTAGTTGACCGCGCGCCCGCGGGCGCCCCGGTCCAGGCCCGGCAGGAACCCCCGGTGCAGTGTAGTTGACCGAGCACCCGCGGGCGCCCCGCTATAATCCGGCAGGTGTCACCACCTCGTCCGGACGTTGCGCCGTCGAGTTCCGTCTCCCTGTGGAAGCGGGCCAGGGTGAGGGCACAGCCGGCCGGCGACGTTGGCTCGCGCCACATCCGGCGCTCTCCCTGGTTTCCCGTTTCCTGGAGCAGACGCGGCGGTTCCCAGGAGGGCGGCCGGAACCAGCGTTAGGCCCCGATGCGACGCGTTCGCCGGTACCCTGGCCCCGACGCCGTGACGGCCCTGTGCCATACGCTGTGTCGCGGACCGGGCGGGATGGGCGCTGGAGCGAGAGCGGGAGCTAGCACCGGCCTATCAGGACCGACAGATGGATGCCTTCGTGCTGCCGTACTTGGGCCGGTCCATGGGTGTCGTCTTCTGGGGTGTCGGCGGCGCCCCGCGCCGGGCGCGGGCCCAGCCGGAACGCCCAGCGGAAGAGACGCTGGCCATCTACGCCCCCGCGCCGCTCTCGCCCGGGGAGGTCGCGGAGCTGCGCGCCGCGCTCTTCGCCTCCCTGGGACGCAGCCTGCGTGACAGCGCCCAGGCGCCGGCCGGGCGCGTCCTGACCTGGTGGTGGGTCGGCGGGGTAGCCGCCACCGCCCTGCTCGCCGCGCGCTCCCTGGAGTTCGGCCCCGGCGCGGCGTGGCTGGCGCTGGTCGCCGGGCTCACGGCGCTGCCCTTCGCGGCCGGCCGCCCTGTGTGGCCCCCTCGAGCGCCAGGCGTGGCGCGCGCCCTGCACGTGGCGCGGCGCGCGCGTCGTTTGGAGGTGGTCGCCGGCACCGACCGCCGGCAGGTTGAGCGCGTGGCCGAGATCTGGCGCGTGGCGCGCCGCCTGTCGGGACCGGCCGCGCAGCAGCTACGCGAGCTGGAGGCCCACTGTCGCGAGACCGGCTGGCGGGCCGCGGCCGAGTTCTACGCCGCCCAGGGCCAGCGCCTCCTGATCGGGGCCGGTCTGGATGGGGCGCGCGGCCTGCGGGGCTGGCTGCAGCGGCGCGCGCGCCCGCGGCCGGTCCCCGCCGGGATGGCATGGGTGGAGATGCGCTCCTGGTGATCAGCATTCGCCTCTACGTCGCGCCCCTGCCGCAGGCCCAGGCCGCCCTGGTGATCCCCGACGCCGCCCTTGCCGACCTGCGCGACGCGGGCTACCTCTTTACCCGCGAGCCGGCGCCGCTGCTGGTCGAGGTGGTCGCGCCAGAGCCGCCGTCCGGCCCGCTGGCCGACGGCCGGGCCGTGGCGCAGGTGGCCCTGCCCCTCGTGCGCCGGGCGGCCTTCGCCGCCACCCTGCCCGCGGTGCATCAGCCGGTTGGCCCGCAGGGACGCTGGTACGGCGCCTTGCTCACCTGGGGCTGGCTCCTGCTGCTGGCCGCCGCCCAGAACGCCCTGCAGGTGCTGGGGGGGCTGTGGCTGGTGGCCGGGCTGCCGTGGGCGCGGGGCTCCTACCGCCGGATCACCGTGGGACTGGCCGGCCTGAGCGCCCGCGCCCTGACGCCGGCCCTGGAGACCGCCCAGGTGCGCCTGGTACAGCACGCCGGACTGAGCCGTCTTCCGGCCATCCTGGAGGAGGCGGGGGAGGAACGCGCGCGCGCCCTGCGCGATGCCGCCGGCCTGGCCGCTGCCGCTGGCGCGCCGGGGCTACAGTTGTTCTATGAGGCCCTGGCCGCGGGGCGGGTGCCCCCCGGCGTGTGGGCCATGCTCTGACCGCGGAACCGTGGACCTCTTCGACACCCCCATCACCAACGAGGCCCTGCGCCGGTTCGCCGACGAGCCCGCCTGGCTGGCCGCGATGCGTGACGTGGCGGGGACGGCGGAGCACCAGGAGCTGCCGGACGGGTACGGCCTCGGCGGCTCCCGCCACCTCTATTCCCTGGGGGCGCCGGCGGCGCGCGAGCGCATCTGGCTCCAGTGCGACGGCGCCTTCGAGCCCCAGGTGGCGGCCTTTCTGGCCTGGGCGATGGCGGAATCGCTGCAGGGCACGCGCGCCAGCCGGTACCGGCACGTGGCCGTGGGCCGCGCGTACCTGGCCGTGCTTGGCCCGTCCTGGTGCGCGCCCGGCGAGGCCGTTGACCGCGTGCCCCCGGTCTTCGACGCCGGCCGCCTGGGCGCAACGCCTGCCGTGCTGGCCGCGCTGGATCGCTTTGCCCCCACCCTGGTCGTGCACCTCCAGGATTGGGGACGCTCCACCGAGCGCGCCGGCGCCGCGCGCAACGGCCAGGTGGGGCCGTCACACCTGGTCCCGCCAGGCACCGGCCTGAGACTGGTGGAAAGCTTCTACCTGGACCCAGACCTCCACCGGCGCATCGGCGAACGCGACCCTTCGCGCCGGCGCCTGCGGCGGCGCTCGCCGGAGGCGCGTGCGCTGGACGGCCATCCCGATGCCCGCCTCGGCCAGGTGGTCCGGCAGTACGTCAACCGCCTGGGCTACCGTCTGTTCGACGCCGAGCATGAGTGGTTCGCCAGCCGCGATCCAAGCATGGCCGCCGCGGTGCGCCTGGCCCCCGGCCGGTACGCGGTGCGGGCCGAATGGCGCGGGCTGGGTGGGGCCTCACTGGCCGAGTGGGCGCTCCTGCGCTTTGGCGCCACCGGCCTGACTGGACAGACGTTCGATAATCCTCCTGAGGACCGGGCCGCCCAGGCCCTGGCGCTAGCGGACGGCGCCGTGATGTACCGCCTGGGGCTGCAACGACTGGAGCCAGAGCCATGACTGAGCCCGCCGCCACGGCTGAGGCGCGCGCCCCCGAAGGGGAGGCGCCGGTGCGGGGTGGCCCCGGCACGATCGTCTATTACCGCCTGCCTCATCCCCTGCGAGACGGGCAGCTCCTGCTCTTTGACCAGGACCGCGCCGAGGCCGTGCTCGATGCGGCCCGCGGGGGCGCAGCCGTCGAGCGCCTGGCCGTCGGCGGCGCCATGCCCCCGGATGAGCGCGAGGTGCGTCAGCTGGAGGCGCGGTGGCGGCGCCGGCTGGTGGGCGCGGCGCGGCGCGCGACAGGGAAGGCCATCTTCTATCTGCTCCTGGGCCCAGCGCTGGCGCTCCTGTGGGTCAACTTCGCGGAAGCGGTGGCTGCGCTCTTCTTCTGGTTTCCGCCCCTGGCCGTCCTCATCGCCACCCACGGCGCCATCTCCGGCGGCCTGCTCCTGGCCGTCGTCGTTGGCCTGCTTCCCGTTTTCTGGGCCTGGCGCCGCGCCTGGCGCCACCTCGCGGAGGCCCGCCGGTGGGGCAGGCTGGCGCGCGTGCTGGGCAGCCGGCGCTTCCGCGACTCGGCGCTGCACCTCGCGACCGATCCGGGGCTGGCTGCCCTGGAGCAGGCGGCGGGTGGCGATCTGGACCGCCTGCGTGAAGCGGTGAAGGCGCTGGAGGAGCGGGGCGCGGACGGCGCTGGCGAGGCGGCGGCCCTGGCCCGCAGCCTCTACCGCGCGTGCGCCCTGCGCGGGTTCCCCCTGCTGGCCGGCGTCTTTCACGATCTCTACCGGCGCTTCGACGTCGCCGAGCAGCGGGTCACCCGTCTGGAGCAAGGGGCGAGCGGCGTCCTGGCCGAGCGCAAGGCCGGCGCTGAGCTCCAGCGCGCGCGCCGCGAGAGCGCCCTGCGTCTGGCCCCCTATTCGCCGGCGGCCCGCGCCAGCGCCCACTCCCTGGCCCCCGCTGCCGGCGCGCTGGCCGGCGCGGCCGCGCTCGCCTTCGCCTTCCTGCTCACCGGCACGTTCTGGGTCGAGCCGGACCAGGCGGTGATCGTCGATCCCCCGTCGGCGCGGCTGGCCCGCCTGGCCGGCGCCCTCGGGCTCTCCCTGCCGGCCGACGCCTTCCCGCCGAACGCGGTGCAGGTGGTGCGCGACCCCGGCTTCAACTGGGGCTGGCCGCTCCCATTCGCCGCCCGCCACGCCATAACGCTGGGAGAGCAGCGCCTCACTCTCCGCGCCGTCTTCCGCCAGACCGGGCCCAACCGCTATGACGTGGTCTTCATGGAGGTCCGCTTCCGCATCAGCGACGTACCGCGGTGGGCCCAGCGTGACCGTGACGGCCACGGGGTGGACCGGCTGGCGGGGGAGCTGTCGTCCTTCCTGCAAGACGTGCTGCAGCGCTCGCGCCAGGAGGCGCGGCGCGTCGTGGCGCAGCAGAACCCATCGCTGGCCGACGATCCGGCGCAGCTCGCCGCGCGTGCCGACCAGCTCGTGGAGGCCAGGTTGGACGATCTGATGCGCGCGTTTGTGAACGAGCTGGGGAACTCCAGCGCCGCGCGAGACGCCGGCATCCAGGTCAGCCGCGACGCTCGCTGGCAGCTGGTCCGCGGCGTCCCAGGAGAGATTGCCGGCGTGTCCCCCGTGGAATAGCTCCGCCAGCCTGCCTCGTGGCTCGTTAATCCGTTAGGTAGACTCGGAGTGGTAGACACCTTGGCATCTCCGCCCAGCGGGGTGCGTCGCGGGCCGCCGGCCGGCGCGCCTCTCCGTGAGACCGAGCCCCAACCGAGGCGGGAGCCGGCCAGCCCCGGTGAGATCCTGCGCGCCGCGCGTCTGCGCCGGCGCATCTCCCTGGCGGAAGCCGAACAAGCGACGCGCATCCGGCAGCGCTACCTGCAGGCGCTGGAGGACGACGACCTGAGTGCCCTGCCTGCCGGCGCCTACGTGCGCGGGTTCCTGCGTAACTACGCCATCTTCCTGGGGGTGCCGCCGGACCAGGTGCTGCAGGGGGTGCGCGAACGGCGCCCCAGGGACCGGCGCGCCACCCTGCGGGCGCCCAGCCGTCCGGTGCGCCTGGGTGTGCCGCGGGCGATGTGGGGGCTGGCGGCCGTGGCCAGTGTTGGCGGCCTGGTGGTGCTCATTCTGCTGTGGCTCGGCGTCACCGCTCCGGAGGAGAGCGCGCGGACGGCCGGCAGCGCTCCCGCTGCCACCGCCACTCCCCTGGTGCAGCTGCCACCTCTGGCGCCCCCCGCCACGCCGACCGTCCTCCCCACCACCGTGCCGGGTCCGTCGGCCACCCCCACGGCCGGTGGGCGCCAGGTCGAGGTGGAGCTCCGCACGCTCGACCGCGCCTGGGTGCGCGCCACGGTCGACGGGCGGGTCGTCTTTGAAGAGACGCTGCCCCCCGGGCAGGTGCAGCGCTGGACCGGCCAGCAGAGCGTCGCCTTGCGCGTCGGCAATGCCGGCGGGGTCGAGCTTACGGTCAACGGCCAGCGTGTCGGCCCGCTCGGACCGCCAGGCCAGCCCGTGGACCGCGAGTTCACGCGCTAACCTGAGTTCCTGTGGCAACGGCCGGCCGTTTCCTGCCGCGCCAGCGCCCCAATGGGCGTGGCCGGGTATTTCTCAACGGAGCCCTCACCCTCTCCCTTTGGGAGACGGAACTCGTCGTCGCTCCAGGTTGAAGGGCGCCAGCCGTCCCGGCAGCGATGCTGCCGGCTCCACCGAAACTGTTACGCTTTGCTTCGCATGAGCCAGAAGCTCCAGACCTTCTTCGTCGAGAACCTGGGCTGTCCCAAGAACGCGGTGGAAGGCGAAGGGATGGCCGAGCGCCTCACACGCGCCGGCTACCGCGAGGCCCGCTCCGCCAGCGAGGCCGACGTCATCGTCGTCAACACCTGTAGCTTTATCCGCCCAGCCCAGGAAGAGTCGATCGACCGCATCTTCCACTACCTCGGCCGGCGCCGGCCGGGCCAGCGCGTCATCGCCGCCGGCTGCCTCGCCGAGCGCTTCGGCGCGGCCCTGGAGCAGGAGATCCCCGAGCTCGACGGCATCCTGGGCACGCGTCGGTGGCACCAGATTGACCGGCTGGTCCAGGAGCTCGAGCGCGGCGTTCGCCCCTGCTGGCACGGCGCGGGACCCAACGCGGCCGGCGGCGCTGGCGATGATCCGACCTTTCGGCGGCGCGCCGCCGGCCCAACGGCGTACGTCAAGATCGCCGAAGGGTGCAACATGAGCTGCTCCTTCTGCGCCATCCCCAGCTTCAAGGGGCCGCAGCGCAGCAAACCGCCCGCAGACGTCATCCGCGAGGTCCGCGAGCTGGTGGACGGGGGCGCACGCGAGGTGATCCTGGTCGCCCAGAACAGCACCGCCTACGGCCAGGACGTCGCGCGCGAGCCTGAGCTGCGGGGCCTGACCCTGGCTCGCCTGCTGGAGGCCATCTGCCACGCGGTCCCCGACCTGCCCTGGCTGCGCGTCCATTACTGCTACCCGGGCTGGGTTAATGACGACCTCCTGCGGACGATGGCGGCGCTGCCGCAGGTGGTCAAGTACCTCGACATGCCGCTGCAGCACGCCCATCCAGACATCCTGGGAGCCATGAACCGGCCGCGGGACATCCAGCACGTGCAGGACGTGCTGGCCCGCGCGAGAGAGCTGATGCCGGACGTGGCCCTGCGCACCACCTTCATCGTCGGCTTTCCCGGCGAGACGGACCAACATTTCCAATTCCTGCTGGACTTCATGGACGAGGTGCGCTTCGACCACGTCGGCATCTTCCCCTTCTATGCCGAGGAAGGGACGCCGGCGGCAGGGCTCCCCGCGCAAGTGCCGGACCGCGTGAAGCAGGCGCGCAAGCGCCGCGCGCTCGAGCGCCAGCAGCGCATCTCGCTGGCGCGAAACCGCGCGTTCGTCGGCAGGGAGCTGCTGGTCCTGGTGGAAGGGAAGGCCGAGCAAGGGGCCGACGGTATCGAACTGGCCGGCCGAACGTATCGCGATGCCCCGGAGGTGGATGGGCTGGTCCTGTTCCGTGGCCGGGCGGAACGGGGTGACCTGGTGCCGGTCCGCATCACCGGAGCGGGGCCGTACGACCTGTTCGGCGAGCAGGTGGGGGCCGGCCTGCCGGCGCCAGAAACGGAGCGCGCGTCCGCGCCGGCACGGCCATCGGGCGCGCCGGCTCCGCGGCGCATTGGCCTGCGGCCCCTACCCGTGCTCCAGCCCAGGTAAGTTAGCCGCGCGGCGCGGTCGGCGCACATCGTCCCGCGCCGCCAGGCGGGGACCATTTATCAGTCTCGTCTCCGCCTGGGGGAGGCTTAGGGGTGACGCCTCGACCTTCACCGGCAGCAATGAGTGCCATCTCCCATAGGGAAAGGGTTCGGGTGAGGGCTCGACCTTCACCGGCAGTAATCAGTCCCCTCTCCCTTTGCGGGAGCAGGAGCCCGCGAGGCGGGCGGCGGTGAGGGCTCCGCTGGTGAATGCGCTGCGCCTGGCCCGATGGAAACGATGTGCGATGGCGCGTAGGCGCCATGAGCCGGCCCTTTGGCCGCGGCACGTGCAGCAGGGCCAGCTTCCCTCCACGTGGCTCACGCTAGCCAACGGGGCCACGTTCCTGCGCGCGGCGGCGATCCCGCTGGTGCTGGTCCTGCTGGCCGGCACGTGGCCAGGCGCGCGCCTGGGGGCGGCCGGCGTCTTTCTCCTGGCGGCACTGACCGATGCCCTGGACGGCTATCTGGCGCGCCGGGGCGGCACCGCTTCGCTGCTCGGGCTAGTGCTCGACCTCACGGCCGATAAGCTCCTGATCGCGATCGTGCTGATCGCCCTGGTCGGGCGCCAGGAGGCCCCCGCCTGGGCCGCAGTCGCCATCGTCAGCCGCGAGATCGTCGTCTCCGCCGTGCGCACCTACGCCGCGGCCCGCCAGGTCGTGCTCGCGCCCCAGACCCTGGGCAAGGTCAAGATGGTGGTGACCAGCGCCGCCGTTGGGGCCGCCATCGCCCGCCTGCCGGGCGCACCCTGGCTCCTGGCGCTGGCGGTCGTGCTCACGCTGGCTTCGTCCTGGCCATACCTCGCCGCCGGCGCCCGTCTCGCCCGGTCTGCCTCCGTCACCGGCGGGCCGCCCAGGCTATAATTCGCCTCGCTCATGCGAAACCTCTTCCGTCGTGGAATGCCCGGCTTTGGCGGGCCGGCGGGCAAGGCGCCCGACGACATCTGGGTGCGGTGCTCGCGCTGCCGTGAGCTGCTCTATAAACGCGAGTGGGAGAGCAACTTCAAGGTCTGCCCCAAGTGCGGCTTTCACGAGCGCCTGACCTCGGCTGAGCGCATCGCGCTGCTGCTCGATCCGGGCAGCTTCGAGGAGCTGGGGGCGACGATGCGCTCCGGTGACCCGCTGGGCTTTGCCCCGCCCGGCCTGCGTTCCTATGCGGAGAAGCTCGCGGCCGAGCAGCGCGAGACCGGCCTGCGCGAGGCCGCCGTCTATGGCCGGGGCACCATCGATGGACTGCCGATCGTCTTCGCGCTCGTCGACCGCCTCTTCTTTACCGGCTCGATGGCCTCAGTCGTGGGGGAGAAGATCACCCGCGCCTTTGAGCTGGCGGCGCAGGAGCGCCGGCCGTTGGTGATCTGCTCCGCCTCCGCCGGCGCCCGCCAGCAGGAAGGGGTCGTCGCCCTGATGCAGATGGCCAAGACGGTGGCCGCAGCGAACCGGCTGGCGCAGCAGCGCGTCCCCTACATCTCCATCCTGACCAATGAGACGCTGGGCGGCGTCACCGCCAGCTACGCCACGCTGGCCGACTGCATCATCGCGGAGCCAGGGGCCGTGATCGGGTTCGCCGGCCCGCGCGTGGTCGAGCAGACCACGGGCGAGAAGCTGCCGCCCGGCGCTCAGACGGCCGAGTTTCAGCTCGAGCACGGCATGGTAGACCTGGTGGTCCCCCGCCGCGACCTGAAGGAGACCGTGGCCCGCCTGATCCGGCTCTACCTCGATGCGGCCCAGCGGGCCTGGCAGTCGGCGCCGGCCGCGGCGCACGAACTGGCCGCCGTGGCGGCCGGCTAACGACCATGAGCACGGTGCTGGAGTTCGAACGCCCGCTGGCTGAACTCCGCAAGCAGCTCGAGGCGCTGGACCGGCAGCTCGCAGCGGGCGGGAACGATGACCTGCAGCGCGAGCGAGAGCAGCTGGCCGCCGAGCTGGCGGCGCAGACGCGCCAGGTCTACTCCAGCCTGACCCGCTGGCAGAAGGTCCAGGTGGCGCGCCATCCGCAGCGCCCCCAGACCCTCGACTACGCCAAGGCCATCTTCACCGACTTCATCGAGCTCCACGGCGACCGCCTCTACGCCGAAGATAAGGCCATCGTCGGCGGCCCGGCGCGGCTCAACGGCCGAGTAGTCATGGTCGTCGGCCACCAGCGCGGACATGCCACCAGGGAGCGCGTGGAGCGCAACTTCGGCGAGCCCCATCCCGAGGGCTACCGCAAGGCCCTGCGCCTGTTCAAGCAGGCGGAGAAGTTTGGCATGCCCCTGATCACGTTCGTCGATACCCCGGGCGCGTCCCCCGGGCTGGAGGACGAGCAACGGGGACAGGCCTGGGCCCTGGCCGGCAACCTCGCGGCGCTGGCCGGCCTGCGGACCGCCGTCATCAGCGTCATCATTGGCGAGGGCGGCAGCGGCGGCGCCCTGGCCCTCGCCGTCGCCGATCGTCTGCTGATGCTGGAGCATTCCGTCTTTTCGGTCGCTACCCCGGAGGCCGCGGCCAGCATGCTCTGGCGCGATAGCAAGTTCGCGCCGGACGCGGCGGAGGCGCTCAAGCTGACCGCCCAGGACCTCTACGAGCTGGGGCTGATCGACCGCATCGTCCTGGAGCCGGTGGGCGGCGCCCACAGCGACATGGCCGGCGCGGCGGCGGCGCTGCGCGAGGCCCTGCTAGAGGAATTGTGCGCGCTCGATGGCCGGCCGATGGACCAGTTGCTGGCCCGCCGCTACGAGAAATACCGGCGCATCGGCACCTTCCACGAGGACTAACCGGCCCAACACTGTTCCCTCTCTCTCTGGGAGACGGCCAGGGCGGGGCTCCTCCCTCGCTACTCGCTACCCCCTGGTCCCCACTCGCCGCTTCTGGCCCCGAAACGGCCAGGCTGGCCTCTGCCCCCGAGCGCCCGGCGCGGCCGGCAGGGACCAGCAGCCGGCAGGCATCATTAGCTGAGTGAGCGGAGAACCGGCACCGGCGGCTGAGCCGCCGGATGAGTGGTCGCTGGTGGGTGCGGCCCAGCGTGGCGACACCGTGGCCTTCAACCGGCTGGTGCTGCGCTACCAGGACGCCGTCTACACGCTCTGCTACCGTCTCACCGGCAACCCGGACGACGCTGCCGATGCGGCCCAGGAGACCTTCCTCGCGGCCTACCGCCACCTCAGCGACCTGCGCGGGGGCGCCTTCCGCTCCTGGCTGCTGCGCATCGCCGCCAATACGTGCTATGACCTGCATCGCCGGCGCCGGCGCCGGCCGGAAGAGCCCCTGGCTCGGCCCCGCGCCAGCGACGACGCCCTGCCCGACGAGCCTGCCGACACCGCCATGGGCCCCGAGGCCGCCGCCCTGCAGCGGGAGTTCGAGCACGTGGTCCAGGAAGGGCTCCTGCAGCTTCCGGAAGAGCAGCGCCTGGCGGTCGTGCTCTGCGACGTGTACGACTATGACTACCAGGCCATCGCCTCGATCACCGGCGCCGAGCTGGGTACGGTCAAGTCACGCATTAACCGCGGCCGGCGCCGCCTCCGCGACTTCCTGCTCAGCCAGCGGGAACTGTTGCCTCCTGCGTACCGTCTTACAGAAGGACAGCCGAGCGTCACCCATGAGCCTCGCCCCTGAGCACGCCGAACTCGCTGCGGAGCTGAACGCCTACCTGGACGGCGAGCTGGACGCCGCCCGCCGGCGGCAGGTGGACGAGCACCTGGCCACCTGTGTGACCTGCCAGGCCGACCTGGCCCAGCTCCGCGCCACGCGCACGGCGGTCCACGCGCTGCCCATGCTGCGGGCGCCCCGTCCGTTCACCATCGAAGCCCCGGCCACGGCGGCTCTGCCCGGCGCCGGCCGCTGGCCATCCTGGCTGCGCGCCCTGCTCCCATGGTCATGGCGTCTCGGCTCCCTCGCCGCCTGCGCCTGCGTCGTGCTGGCCGTCCTAGCCGCACGCAGCCCTGCACCGCCCGACCTGGCCACCATGGCCGGGCCGCCGGCTGTGGCCGAGCGCGAGCGGGCCCTGCTGCCGGCCGACGCGACGCGAAGCCAGCGCGTAGCCCCCCAGCGTCAGGGAGCCCCCTCCGCTCCCGCTCCGGCCGCGCCGCCCGCCGGCGCTCCAGGTGACGCGACCGCCGGCGCCCCCGCCGCCGC
>DAOTTI010000265.1:0-4856 GCA_034437795.1 Chloroflexota bacterium
CGTTGGGCGCCGCCGCGGGGTTTGGCGCCTCCGCCGCGCTGCGGGGCGCCTGGGCCACCGCCGGCGGGGCGGCCGGCGAGCTAGAGACGATGCCCCACCATAGCCATCCCAGGCCTCGCACGAACAGCAGGACGTAGAGCGCGGCGCAGGCCCCAAAGACGTAGACCGGCCAGCGTGGCAGCAGGCGTGCCATCGCCGTGTCCGCGCCCCGTAGCACCTTAGTCGTTGGCGCGGCCGGCGCCTCTTGGTCCTGGGATTGGCCGCTCGACACGCTATCCAGCACCCGTTCCCCCTTGGTTGTTGACGGGGCGGGGCCCCCCGCCGGTACTGGGCCTGGTTCCATCGCCGCGCTGGCGTCTCGCACCCCGTTAGTCGGGCACGCGTTCAGGCCCCTGGTCTTTGAACCGCGCGATGAAGCGCCGGATGAACGGCTCATCGACCTCGTCCAGATAGGCGATCCGGCCCCAGGCGGTGAGCGCGATGCGGTGGCCGGGAATGCCCGGATACGGCGCCAGGATCACCTTGGATGGGTACGACCGCACAATCGCTTCCAACTTGCTCACCATCTCCGGACAGCCGTCCGGGCAGTCGTATTGCACCATGATCCCTCCGTGCTCCAGGTTGTGCACCTGGACCTCGTCGGGAATGGGCTGGGCCGACACGCCCCATGGCGCCACGGCGTCGGCGTAGTGCCAGCCGGAGGTAGGAGGCTTGCTGTTGTACGGCGGGTGCGACTGCCCGCGCTGGATGTGCAGCGCCCCCTGGATAGGAACGCTCTGAATGGCCGGTCCCGGCTCGGGACGTACCAGCCAGTAGATGAGGGCCGCCAGGGCGGCGATGCCGACGACGATGGCCCCGCCGGCCAGCAGCAGCCGGCGCCGGCGCTGGGCGGCCTCATACCGGCGGCGCGCCTGGAGCTGGGCTTCGCGCCGCTGGCGCCGGAGCTCCTTCTTGTTGAGATTGGCCCCGCGGGCGCGCCCTTCGGTGGCCGTCTGCTGCGCGCTCATGGTGTCCTTCCAGATACTGTGCCGCTCCGTTCGCCGCGCCGTCCCCTTCGCCTGCCGCTTCGTTTGCTCTGTCCCTCTTACCGCATCATGGTGGATCCGGAGACGAGTAGTGGCGAGCCAGCGGAACCGCTGCCAAACGGTGGGAGCTTGCTACCCATCGTATCAGGAATGCCGTTGGGATGCGCGCGCGTGCGCCAAAGGTCCGGCTGGCGCCAGGCCACGGCCGTGGCCGTCGTTCTCCCTCTCTGTGTCGGAGCGGGGGAGGCGCGGCCCCGGCCGAAGGGGATGACGGCTGTCCTCCCTCCCGGCGCGGCCCCCGACCGAAGGGGGTGAGGGCTGCCCTCGTCTCCCCGCGTCCCCGCGTCGGCGCGGGGGGCAAGGGCGCCGTGGATTACGAGGCGCACCTGGCCACCGTCCCGGCCGCCACGCGATAGATGTCGGCACGGCGGAGGAAGGCGTCGGAGAAGGAGCGAAGGTCAGTGGCTGTGAGGAGCACCTGATCCTCGCCGGTGAGCGCCGACTGGAGGAACTGCTGCCGGCGAGGGTCCAGTTCGGACATGACGTCGTCCAGCAGCAGGACCGGCCGCTCGCCGGTGAAGTGCGCCATCAGCGCCATCTCAGCCAGCTTTAGGCAGAGGGCGGCCGTCCGCTGCTGGCCCCGCGACCCGTAGACGCGAAGGTCGATCGGGCCGAGCTGGAACCCAAAGTCGTCGCGGTGCGGGCCGGCCAGGGTCACGCCCTGCTGCTGCTCGCGCGGGCGGAGCGCCCCCAGCCGGCGCGCGAAGCGCTCGCGGATCCCCGCCAGCGCCTGCTCTTCGTCGGGGCCGGCGCGTTGGGCCAGCGCCTCCGTCTCCGCGTCCAGCTCGATGCTGGAGCGGTAGACGGCCTGCAGCGGGCCCGGCTCGTCGGTGAGTTGCGGATAGATGTCGGCCAGGTGCCGGTTAAGCAGGGCGATCGCCCGCAGGTGGGCGGCCGTAAGCTCCGCCCCCAGCGCGACCACCTGCTCGTCCCAGTACTCGAGCTGGTCGGGACGGGCGGCTCGCTCCCGCAGCTCGCGCAAGAGGGCATTGCGCTGCAGGAGCACCCGCTGATATCGGCGGAGGGTGCGCAGGTAGCGGTGGTCCACCTGGCACAGCGTGATGTGCAGGTAGCGCCGGCGCCCTTCTGCCGCGCCGCCAATCAGATCCAGATCGGTGGGGGAGAAGAGGACGACGTTCAGGTGCCCGAGCAGCTCGACCACCGGCCGGCTCTGACCGTTGATGCGCACGTGCCGGCGGATCGATTCCGCCGGCGGCAGACCGGCGGCACCCGATGGCGCGCTCGCGCCCGCTCCAGTCTCCTCGCCTCCACTGGCGTCTCCCAGACGCGGCTGGGCCTCAGAGCGTTGGAGAATGCCTGCACCGGCTCCTGGATGCGCCCCCTGGCCGGCGCCCGGATTGGCCGCTCGCGGGCCGGGCGAGGCTTCGGCCTCGGCCAGGATGATTTCCAGCCTGGCTGGAGCGGGGTGCCGGATGACCTCAGCGGCGGCGCGGGCGAAGACCGCGCCGGAAGCGGCGTACCAGTTGACCAGCTCGCGTTCGGCGCCCGTCCGAAAGGAGCGCGTGGTGGCCAGGAGGTAGATGGCCTCCAGCAGGTTGGACTTACCCTGCCCGTTTTCGCCCCAGAAGACGCTCAGGTGGGGCGAGAGCGACAGCTCCAGGCGCTGGTAGTTGCGGAAGTTAGCCAGGGAGAGATGGCGGCAATACATCTGCGGGCGCCGGATGCTACGTGGGCCGGCCCACGTAGAACATAGCACCCGGCGCTTACCTGGCGCGGACCTCGACCCCCGCCAGCCGCTCCAGGGGCTTGACCACGGCGGCGATATCCTCGTCGCCGTAGCCCAGGTCTCGGGCCTCCTCGAAGACCTGCTGGGCCAGGGCGCCCAAGAGCAGGCGGACGTGGTTCTCCCTACCTACCTCGACGCCCAGCGTGAGATCCTTGTGCAGCAGGTTGACGGAAAACATGTTGGTGAAGTCGCCCTTGAGGATCAGGTCGGGGAAGCAGCGTTGCAGCTGGAAGCTGTTGCCGGTGGCGGAAGAGATGGTCTCGTACAGGAGCTGGGGATCGACGCCGGCCTTTACTCCCAGCACCATTCCCTCCACTGCACCGGCCAGGTTGATCCCCACCAGCAACTGGTTCACCAGCTTCACCACGGCCCCGGCGCCGACCGGCCCGGCGTACACGATCTTCTTGCCCACCGCCTCCAGCACCGGCAGCACGCGCTCGAACTGGGCCCTGTCGCCGCCGACCATGATGGTGAGGGTGCCGGCCTCGGCGCCCGTGGTCCCGCCGGAGACGGGGGCGTCCAGGTACGTGGCGTCGCGCGCCGCCAGGGCGCCGGCCACCGCCTTGCACGTCGATGGGCCGATCGTGCTGAAGTCCACGACCACGCTGCCCGGCCTGATCGCTTCGATCACGCCCCGCGGGCCCAGGACGACCTCCTCGACGGTCGCCGGCATGGGCAGGCACAGGCAGATTACGTCCGAGCGCGCCGCCACGTCCGCGGGCGATGTGGCCGGCGCCGCGCCGGCAGCGGCCAGGTCGTCCACCACCTTCCGGCTGCGGTTGTGGACGGTCAGCGGGAACCCTTTCTTTAGGATATTGAGCGACATCGGCCGCCCCATGCGGCCGAGCCCGATGAACCCGACACTCAGCTTCTCCATCGTGATGCGGCTCCTGTGTCTCTCTGGGAGATCGCGTCGCTGCCTGGGGCCGCGACGCCACGAGACGGTTTCATTCACCCGGCGCGGCGCGGGTCCGTTCCGAGAGCGCCGGTCAAAGGGACGAGCGACGAAGCCGAATACCTCGTCATCCGGTTCGTCCGGCCTCCCAATGTCGACGACCTGACCGACGTTCTGGCAGGTGCCCCGCGCTCGCCGGCAGCACAGAAGGGTACCAGGAAGCGAGATGACACCACCGATCCTGCCGATCAGCTCACCCGAGGGCGTGGCCGCCGCCGCGGCGGCGTTGCGCCGTGGCGAGATCATCGCCTACCCCACGGATACGCTCTACGGCGTGGGTGGCGACGCCCTCTCAGCCGAGGCGGCGCGCCGGACACACGAGGCGAAAGGGCGTCCGGCGGGCAAGGGCTTCCCCGTCCTGCTGGCGGACGCCGCCGACGTGGCGCGCCTGGCGGCCGAGTGGCCGGAGGCCGCCGCCGCCCTGGCCAGGGCCTTCTGGCCGGGGGCGGTGACGATCGCCGTCAGGGCCAGGCCGGAGGTGCCGGACGAGACCCGCGCCGGCGAGACGGTGGCGCTGCGGGTGCCCGGCTATGAGCCCCTGCGGGCCGTGATCCGCGCCGCAGGGTGTCCGCTGATCGGGACCAGCGCCAACCGGTCGGGGGAACCACCGGCCCTCACCGCCCAGGAGGCCGCCCAAGCGGTCGGCGCCGCCGTCGCCCTCATCCTGGATGGAGGACGGGTCGCCGGCCAACCGTCGACCGTAGTGACGGTAGAAGGAGACGTGGTGCGGCTGGTGCGCCCGGGGGCTGTCGGCCGGCGCGATCTAGAAGCGGCCCTGCGGGCCGCGGGGATCACGGCCCCGCTGCTCTCGGTCGAGCGTGACGCGACCGGTGGCTAACGGCCGCCCGCCTCCGGCTGCCAGCGCCAAGCCACGGCGTCAGGGAATGATCAATCGCTGGCCGATGCTGAGCGTGTCGTTCCGGCTGCGCAGGTTGTTGGCGGCGACGATGGCGTCGATGGTCGTCCCGTAGCGCTGGGAGATGGCGAACAGGGTATCGCCGGCTTGCACAATGTGCTCGCGCTGCCCCGGGCGTGCCGTGGGGGTCGCTGGAGGGCTGGGGGGCGTCGT
>DAOTTI010000266.1:0-25720 GCA_034437795.1 Chloroflexota bacterium
TCCGCGGCCGCGCCGCCCAGCTCTGCACCGGAAGGCGGCGCGGCCGCCCCGACCGCCACCGGCTTCGCCCTGCTCTGGGATGGGGAGCAATGGCGCCTCCAGTACCATCGTGATGGCGTCCTGGCCGCAGACCTGCCCCTGCGTGACGTCCCCACCACCGGTGGCCAGCAGCATGACCCTGCCGGCCTGGGCGCGCTGGCGCCCGATCCAGACGTCAAGGCCGGCCTTGAGCACCGCCGGGCGATCACGGACGTGCCACCGGAAGACTGGCTACAGGTGGAGGTGGCGATCGAGCCCCGCTCGGCGGCCGCCTGGATCTGGCAGCGGGGGGCCCCGCAGCCGGAGCAGCCCAACGCGGTCTTCGCGCCCCCGGAGCCGGCCGCGATGGACGGCGCGCGGCCCCGCGCCCTCTTCCTCCCCGCCCATCCCGTTGCCAACGTCGTGCTTGAAGGCGCTACCCGTGATTAGCCTGCACGCGCTACCAGGGACTCAGGCGCCGGCGCCCAGGGGGCCGGCGCCGGAGGCAGAATGGCCGGTATGACGGCGGCTCGCGGCGCCACATTGCCGGCCAGCCGCAGGTACTCCCTGCCGGACCCCACCGGCCGCGCCAGGGTCGAGCAGGCGCTCCGCGCCCTGCCTGGCTGGACCGAACGGGCGGAGCAATCCTGCGCCTACCGGCTGGACTTCGCCGCCGGGGGCGAGCGCGTGATCGTGAAGCAGTACAGCAACGGCACGCTGTACGTCCAGGCGTCCGGCGCAGGCGGGCCGCTCTTCCAGCGACTGATCCAGACCATTGAGCAGGCGGCGGGGAGAGCCGCCCCGCCCCGCGCGTCGCCGGCACGCGGCCCAGACGGCGCTGCGCTCAGCGTCGAGCGCCCTTTCGATCTACCCTGGATCGGCAGCGACGAGTCGGGGAAGGGGGACTACTTCGGCCCGCTGGTGGCCTGCGCCGTCTACGTCGACGAACGCACCCTCGGCATCCTGGAGACGCTCCGCGTGCGTGACAGCAAGCGCCTCTCGGATGCGCAGAACCGGCGCCTGGCGCAGGAGGTACGCGCCGTCTGTGGCGACCGGCGCGCGGAGGTAGTCATTCCACCGGACCGGTACAACGCCCTGTACCGCGAATTCCGTGCGGAGGGGAAGACCCTTAACTCGCTGCTGGCCTGGGGACACGCCCGCGCCATCGAGACGGTTCTGGAGCGGGCGCCCTGCCGGCACGTGATCGTCGACCGGTTCGCCGACGCGCGCTACCTCCGCGCCCGCCTGGAAGAGCGCGTGCGCGCCAACCACCTGACGATCGTCCAGGTGCCGCGGGCGGAGGCGAACCTGGCCGTGGCGGCGGCGTCGGTCCTGGCGAGGGACCGGTTCCTGCGCTGGCTGGAGCGCGCCTCACGGGAGATTGGCATGGCGCTCCCCAAGGGGGCGTCTCCCCAGGTGGAAGCCGCCGCACGCCGGCTCGTCGCGGCCCACGGACCTGAGATCCTCACGCGCCTGGCCAAGCTCCACTTCAAGACCACCGAGCGGGTGCTGGAGACGGCGCTCCCTTGAGGGGCCGCTCTCCATGCGGCGGCTTCTCCTCCGTCGGGAGCCTCTCCCACTTTGCAGTGAAGGGCCGCCACCGGCCAGGGTAACGGGCAATCGCTGCGGTGACCAAGTCGGTTTAGCGCGCTGGCAGGGCGCCACCGCAGGCGGGGCAGATCGTCGCCTCCGCCGCGACCGGCTCACCGCACGAAGGACAACGCACGGTGACTGGAGCGGGGGCAGGCGCCGCCGGTGGCGCGGCGCCTGCCGCGCCGGCAGCGGCTGGAGCAACAGAGGCGGCCGGCGCTACAGGCGGCTCGGCGGCCCTGGTCGGGATTGCGCCGCCGCACGCGGGGCAGAGCACCGCGCCGGCAGGCACCTCCTCGCGGCACGACGGGCAGGTCACGGTCGCGGCGCTTTCGTGCTCCTGGCCTGCTTCTCTCCGACGCTCGCCTTCCCGACGCTCCCCTTCTCGACGCCTGCCGAACACTGGCAGACGGAAGACCGGCATAGGCCAACCCTCCTGGCCCGGCGCGCTCGTCCAGCCAGCGCATTCGCCGCGTCGGGCGCGCATCCGCGCCGGCAGGCCGGTTCACGCCTGACTGCACGCTGATCGAGCGGTTCAGAGCGGAACTCCACCGGGCCATAAACGGCCCTAGCAGGAACCGGGCCATCGTTGCCCTTCAAGCCATTCAGTCCTGGACCATGGTGATCGGATCGCCGAAGTCGCGGGACCGGCGGGAGGGGCACCTGGAGACCACCAGCCTTTTGCACGCCACGCTGGTGCCCCCACGGGGCATGACGGGTTCTTCACCAGCGGAGTCGTCATCCTCGCCCAGGGTTCCAGCCGGAGGCGGGACGACCACAGGGAGACGGGACCCCTAGCTCACCGTACATAATCCCGGCTAGACGAGGCGGAAGATGCGTCCGCTGGCCAGATCGGCGACGAGGAGCTCCCCTGCCTCGTCCTCGCCAAACGAGCTGATCTGCAGCGCGGTATCCAGCAGCAGGCGTGAGGTCCAGCCCAGGGCGCTCCGGCGCAGCGCCCAGATGCGCCCGCTGCAGAAATCGCCATACAGGTAGGCGCCGCGCAGGGCCAGCAGGAGGCGCCCGCGATAGACGTAGCCGCCGGTGATGGAGCAGTTCCCGCCGGTGTGGTCGTACTCCGCCACCGGTAGCGTGATGCCCCGCCAATCACACGGGGGACTGGGATAGCAGTGGAAGCCTTCTGTCCTGTTCCACCCGTAGTTCCGGCCGCCCACGCTCCCCGCCCGCTGGTAATTTACCTCCTCAAAGCGGTCCTGCCCGACATCGGCGATGTACAGGTCACCGGTGGCGCGGTCAAAGCTGTCGCGCCAGGGGTTGCGCAACCCGTACGCCCAGATCTCCGGCCGCGCGTCGGGCCGCCCCACGAACGGATTGGTGGGCGGGATCGCATAGGGGAAGGCGCCGTCCACGTCCAGGCGTAGCAGCTTGCCGAGCAGCGATTGGAGGTTCTGGGCGTTGCCGTCGGGATCACCCTCGCCACCGCCGTCGCCGGTGCCTACGTACAGGTAGCCGTCGGGGCCAAACAGCAGCATGCCACCGTTGTGGTTGGGATGCCGGTCCGGAATGGCCAGCAGCACGGCGCCGCTGGCTGGATCGGCGCGGTTCGGATCGGTGGCCGACACGCGGTACCGCGCCACCGTGTTATCGCCCGCACCGGCCCCGACTGGCCGCGCGGTGTAGTAGACGTAGAACAGGCCGTTGGTAGCGAACTGCGGGTGGAAGGCCAGCCCGAGCAAGCCCTGCTCTCCACCGGCCACCACCAGGGAGCGGATGTCGAGGAAAGGCGCCGGCAAGACGCGGCCGCCCGCCACCACGCGGATGGTGCCGGCCTGCTCCACGACGAACAGGCGGCCTGTCCCATCGCCCGCGTGCGTGACGAACACAGGGCTATCGAACACAAAGCCGCCAAACGCCGGCAGCAGCCGGGGCGCGGCCTCTACCGATTGAGCCGGCTGCGCCGATTGAGCGGCCGCCGCTGCTGGTCCAGCCAGCGTGGCCGCCAACGCCACCACGGCCAGCAGCAGCGCCCGCTGGGCCGGCCACCGTTCATGCCGGCCGGACCGGGGACCTGCGCGACGGTTGTGCTCTTTTTCGCCATCCCTTGCGTCCGCTCCTCCCCAAGGGAGGCGGCTACGAGAGACCTGCGTTCGAAGGCATTCCGCCATCTCGCCACACCTTGGCAGGACACACTATACTGGCCCCGCTCGCGGAGCGCTGGCTATACGCATAGGGCGGGGCTGGTGCGCCGCACGTCCTGAGGACGCGAGAGCGGAAGGGAAAGGTAAGGTGAGCAAAGGAAGGAACGGAGGGAACGAATGGGGATTTACGAGCGGCTAGGGGTCCGGCCGATCATCAACGCCACGTGCCACTGGACCGCCTACGGCGGCACGGTGATGTGGCCGGAGGTGATCGAGGCCATGGCCGAGGCGCGGCGCGCCTGTGTGGACATGCGCCAGCTGCTCGACCGCGCCAGCGAGGTGATCAGCCGGTACACCCACGCCGAGGCGAGCCACGTCGTCTCCGGCTGCGCCGCGGCCCTGCAGGTGGGCGCCGCCGCCATCATGACCGGTGACGACAAGGTCAAGATGGAGGCCCTGCCCCACACGGCGGGGCTGATGAAGAACGAGTTCATTGCGCGCCGCTTTCCGCGCCAGCGCGACCCCGACGGGCGCGAGTACATCCACTGGGGCTACGCCCACGCGGTGCGGGGCGCCGGCGGCGTGTTCGTCGAGGTGGGCGGCCGGCAGGGCGCCACCCGCGACGAGTTCACGGCGGCCTTTGGCCCGAACACCGCCGGCGTCTACTGGGTTAGCGACGGCGTGGAGCCCGGTATCCAGCTCCAGGACGTGATCGAGATCGCCCACGCGCACGGCGTGCCCGTACTGGTCGACGCATCCAATACGCTTCCGCCACCGGAGCACCTGTACCGCTTCATCGACATGGGCGCCGATCTGGTCGCCTTCTCCGGCGGGAAGGGGCTGCGCGGGCCGCAGGGCTCCGGCATCCTCACCGGGCGTGCCGACCTCATCCGCGCCGCCCGTGCCCAGAGCGCGCCGGTCCAGGGCATTGGCCGGCCGATGAAGGTCTCCAAGGAGGAGATCGTGGGCCTGCTCACGGCCCTGGAGATCTGGGTGCACCGCGACCACGAGCGCGACCTGGCCGATGCCAGGCGGCGCACGGATATGGTGGTGGCGGCCCTGGCGGGGGTGCGCGGCATCCGCGCCGAGCACCGTTTCCCCGACCACCTCGGCCGCCCATACCCCACCGCTTTCGTGCACATCGATCCCGCCACCGGATGGACGGGCGCCCAGGTGGTCCAGGAGCTGCTGGCCGGGGAGCCGGCGATCGCCATCATGGGCTACGACCACCCGCAGATCGTGCGCGTGGACGTGCGGATCCTCTCCGACGACGAGACCGAGCAGGTGGCGCGGCGCCTCCGTGCGGTGCTAAGCACCCCTCGCGCCGGCATGGACCGCACCGGAGCGCCTGCGCCCCGGGCCCACTCACCGGCGCCGGGTGCGACGCGCCCCTCCCGCACCGTGGATCGCACCGAGGGCGCAGCGCACCGATGAGGCAGGAGCGCCACGACAGACCACCAGATGGATCACGAGAGGAGCGCAGCGCATGACGGCTGAGAGCGACGTCCAGCCATCCACTTCTGGCCCCGACCGGTTCGACCTGCTGATCCGGGGCGGGACGGTCATCGACCCGGCGCAGGGGATCCACGGCCGGCGCGACGTCGGCATCCGAGATGGGCGGATCGCCGCCGTGGCCGAGAGCCTGCCGGCCGCCCAGGCCACCCGCGTCCTCGACGCCACCGGCCTGCTGGTCACCCCCGGCCTGATCGACCTCCACGCCCACGTCTTCTTCCGCGTGAGCCCGCTCTCGGTCGATCCTAGCCCGCTGGCGGCGCGGAGCGGCACCACGACCATGGTGGACTGCGGCAGCAGCGGCGCGGCCACGTTCGACGCCTTCCGCCACTACGTGGCCGCCCCGGCCGCCTGCCGCCTGCTGGCCTTCCTCAACATCTCGGTGATCGGCCTGATCGCCACCCCCGAGTGCGGCTACGGCCGGTTCGTCGATCCCAACCGCGCGGTGGAGACGGTCCTGGCCAACCGCGACCTGGTCGTGGGCATCAAGGTGCGGGGCAGCCGCCTGGCGTTTGGCGAGGACAACAGCGTCCAGCCCGTCTGGCACGCCAAGGCGGCCGCCGCGGCCGCGGGGGTCCCCGTCATGCTGCACCTGGGCGATCCCCCGCCCACGGTGGAGCAGGCCATCGCCGTGCTGGGCGAGGGCGACCTGGTCACGCACAGCTACAAGGGCCAGCCGGTCACCCGCCTGATCGACCACCGCGGGCAGGTCAAGCCGATTGTGCGGCAGGCGCGCGAACGGGGCGTGCTCATCGATGTGGGACATGGCTCAGGCAGCTTCTCCTGGTCCGTCGCGCGGGCCATGACCGAGCAGGGGGAGTGGCCGGACACGATCTCTACGGACGTGCACCGGAGCAGCCTGGCGCCGCCCATCGGCGCCGACATGCCCAACGTCATGTCCAAGTTCCTGCACCTGGGCATGCCCCTGGCGGCGGTGATCCGCGCCAGCACCACCCGCGCGGCGGAGGCGATTGGCTGGGCCGACCGGATCGGCTCGCTGGCTGTGGGGCGTACGGCCGACGTGGCCATCCTGGCCCTGGAGGACGGCGAGTTTCCCCTTACCGACAGCTACAAAGTGACTGAGACGGCGCGCCAGCGCCTGGTGGCCCGCTACACCATCTATGGCGGGCGCATCCTTGAGCCGCCGTCCGGCGAGTGAGACGTGAGCCTGTTACCGCAGCGACGCCAGTAGCTCGAGCGCGGCGTCGACGAGGTGCTCGCCGCTCCCCGGCTGCAGGCGGCTGGATGTAGGCTCGTAGCCGCCCTCATCGTACGCCCGCCGCGTGGGCACGTAGCCGATGGCCTCATTGGCCAGGCCCAGCACCAGGGTATGGGGGAAGGGGGAGCGCTCGCGGATGGCCAGCCCCAGCTCGGCGAAGACCTCGCCCGGCAGGCCGACCATGGCCAGCGCCGGCGCGGCCGTCCCCGATCCCGGCGGCGAGGCGCCGACCACCAGGGCCTGCACCTCGGTGGAACGGGTCTCGCCGGTCCAGCCCTCGGCCAGGGCCAGGATACGGTGCGCCTCCACCACCTCCAGACCCTGGCCCGGGATCATGGTCATCCGGCCCCGCGCGGCCTGGCGGGCCCAGGCCACCTGCTCAGGGGTCGGCCGGCGCAGGGCTAGCTCGACGGCGCGCCTGGCGCCCCGCACGTAGACCGCGCCACCGGCGGCCGTGGCGCCGTCCGGTACGGACGGAAGAGCCCAATCTGGCACCAGCCGGCAGGCGCCCTGCACCACCTCTGCCGCCAGGATGGTCCCGACCCGCGCGGCCTCCGCGAAGCCGCTCTGGGGCTGCCGGTGGCTCACGTCGATGTGATTGACGTCGCCGCAGGGGGCGTTGGCAAAGACCACCACCGGCTCCCCGCCGGCTAGGGCCTGGTCGCGCCGGGCGACCACAGCCCCAACGCCGTTCCCGCCCGGCCCCAGGAGGCGCTGCACGCCCGTCTCCAGGAAGTGGGGGAAGTCGCCCCCGATGACCGTGCCGCCGACGATGGCCGGGTGTAGCCCGAAGTTGACCAGCAGGCCGAGGGGCACGACGTTGGGCGGCACCGCGGTCGCTCCGGCCTCCGGCCGTCCATCGCCCTCGGCCGCCGGGAGCGCCGTGAGCGTCCAGACGCGATCGTCGACGGGGCCGGCCGGGCCCAGCACGTCCGCGTTCCCTTTCCCCGGATTGGTGCGCACCGGCACCGTCCCCGTCGGCGTCCCGTCGCCTTGGGCCCGCATGTGGAAGCGCCGGTTGAAGGCGACCCCCGGCGCATGCCCGATCGCCAGCCGGAGGCAGGCCGGCGCGCGGCGCCAGCAGGCCAGCTCTACGGCAGAGGCGATCTGGCGCTCCAGGTAGGCGAGGTACGGCTCGTCCGGCTCGCCGGCCAGGCCACCGGCGACCACCTCGCGGGTGAGGGGGCCGGAGTGGTTGTGGGTAGCAGCGATGAGCACGTGGTCGGCGGGAATACCGCAGCGCTGCTCGATCAGGCGCCGGGCATTGGCCACGGTGGCGGCGCGGAGGCCGATCAGGTCGCAGCTGACGATGGCGATCTGGGCGCTGCCGTCATCGATGACGAAGGCGCGGGCGTAGAGATCGTCGCGCAGGCCGGCCGCCCTACGATCGGTGTACGAGCCGGCCAGCGACACTCCCAACGGGGGCGTGATCACCATCCGCGCCGCACCAGCGTTCACCCCCTCACTCATTCTTCCTTTTTCCTTCTTCCTTCTTCCTTGCCTACACTTCCCTACACTTCCGCCGGCCTCGATCGCCGGTTACCCGGGTCCGCCGCGTAGGACGCCCCCGGCTCCAGCCAGATGATCCGGTCCTGGTCATCGCCCTGGTAGGCGGCCAGGATGGCCGCCATCGACTTGCGCGCCTCGCGTCCGTTGGTTAGGGGCTCCTTGTCGTGGACGATGCAGTCGATGAAGTGCTCGCACTCACCGACGAAGTTCTTGGGGCCGTCGTCGGGAGCGGGCTTCCTGGGGTCGTACTCGTAGAGCACCCTGGACTCCTTGCCGGCGAAGTGCTCCAGCCGGCGAATGCCGTCAGTGCCGTAGGTCAGGTGGAGGAAGCCGTCGGCGCCGTAGACGTTGAACTCGATGTAGCGGTTGGTATGGCGGGCCGCCCAGCTACAGATGAAGTTGCCAAGCAGGCCGTTGTGAAAGCGGAAGATGGCGCAGGCGGTGTCCTCGCGCGCCAGGGCCGGGCCCCGCACGGTATTGCTGCCGACCGACGACGCGGCGGCGATGTCGCCGAAGTTCCAGATCATCTGGTCAACGTAATGGCAGCCATGGGAGAGCAGGCAGCCCATGGGGAACGTCTCCCAGCTCCGACGCCACTCGGCCAGCGCGGGGGCGTGCTCGGTGCGGCAGGCGACGAGATACGGGCGGCCGACCAGCCCTTCCTGCACGGCCTGGTGGAGCCGGATCCAGATCGGATCGAAGCGGGTGACGTAGGCCACCATCAGCTTGACGCGATTGGCGTCCGCCACGCGGATCATCTCGTCCGCCTGCTCCAGGGTGATGGCCATCACCTTCTCGGTCAGCACGTGCTTGCCCCGCGAGGCGGCGGCGATGGCCATGGGCGCGTGCAGGTGCGGGGGCGTGCAGATATCGACCGCGTCCACGTCGTCTAGCACGGCGCGGTAGTCGGTGGCCCAGCGGCAGTTGCCCCGCTCGGCGAAGGCGCGGGCCTTGGCCTCGTCGATGTCGACGCAATACACCAGCTCGCACTGGTCGCGCATGCGGGTGTAGGCGTCGATGTGGCCGCGGGCGATCCCGCCGCAGCCGATCAGGGCGATCCGGACACGGTTCATGGCGCAGTCCTCCTCACCGGCAGGCGCGAGATGGACGGTGCAAGTCGGCCTGCCGGCCGGACAGGGATGGTACCTGGCGCATGGCCGGGCCGTCGTGGCGCGAGCCGTTAGCCAGCATCCTTCACCGGCGGTGCCCCCAGCCCAGGTTAGCGATACACGGCCTGCAGGAGGGCTTTGATGTAGCCGTTGGCGTAGGCGTGGCCGTGCCAGTGATCGAACGGCGCGGGGAGTTGGGGAGTATGGTCCAGCATGAAGGGGCCGGTGAAGCCCACTTCTTTGTAGGTCCGCATCGCCTCGTACATGTCCTGGTCGCCTTCGTCGATGAAGACCTCCTGGAAGTCGTACGGGGTGCCGCGGATGTTACGGAAGTGGACGAACCCGATCTTCCCGCGCCCGCCCACCGAGCGAATGGCATCCAGGACGTTCACCCCCATCTCGGCGACGCAGCCCTGGCAGAAGAGCATGGCGTTGGCCTCGCTCGGCACCAGGTCGAAGATGCGGTGGTAGTTTTCGATGCTGCTGGTAATGCGGGCGGCGCCGCCCAGTGGGTCGGGAATAGGCGGGTCGTCGGGGTGCAGGCAGAGCCGGACGCCGGCGTCCTCGGCCACAGGGATGATGCGCTCGTAGAACCACTGCAGGTTCTCCCAGAGCTGCGCTTCCGAGATCTGCCGGTCCGCGTAGCGGGCGGGATCCACCTGGAACTCCGCCATGCGGAACGTGCTCAGGCGCGACCCACCCCGCCCGGGCGTGGCGGGCGTGCGGAAGTGGCCGATGCCCTGGAAGGTAGTGGCGGTCAGGCGCACGCCGGTGGCGCCGATGCCGCGCACGATCGCCGCCCAGCTCTTGAGCTGCGCCTCGCGCCCGTCGCGGCCGTGGACGATCTTGTCCTTTGGCAGGCTACCGCAGTGCAGGACGGTCAGCTCAAGCCCGTGGGCTTCGACGTGGCGCTTCATGCGGATGAAGTCGGCGGCGTGCGTCTCTCCGTCGGCGAATTCGGGCGGGACACGGAGCAGCACGCCCTCCACGCCGATCGCCTGATAGAAGCTGAGCTTGTCTGACGTGGCGTCGTGCCAGCCGAGCTGGTCCATGAGCTGTACGGGCATGAGTCCATCTCCTGGGGCGCAGTCTACAGAAGGTCGGGTGCGGGCGGCGCCGAGGATAGCGTGATCCGGGCATGGCCCGCACGCCGGCATCTCCGGAACCGCTGCGCCCGCTCCGTGACGGGGTGGCGGGGCACGGGTTGCTCCGCAGGGCCCCCTCGACTATAGTCGGGCCGTCAGCCAGGCACGCCGCGCCAGAGCCGGCGCGGGTGCGAACACCGCAGGGGACGTCCGCTTATGGAAGGAACAGCGATCTGCCAGCCCACTGCCGGCACCGCCCGCGTGGTGATCACGCCGCCCGTGGGTATCGCTCTGACCGGGTTTGCCGGCCGGCCGCCGTCGACCGGCGTGCACGATGACCTGACGGCCACGGCCCTGGTGCTCTGCGAGCGGGGGCGCGGCGGCGACGATCCGGCTGGCCGCGTGGCGCTCCTGGCGCTGGACCTGCTCGGGCTGCCCGGCGAGACGCTGGTGCCGCAGATCAAGGGGCGCATCACCGAGGCGACCGGCATCGCCCCCGAGCGCATCTTTCTGAACTGCAGCCACACGCACTACGGCCCCGTGCTGGGGGAGGAGCGTGACGGCGGGGCCTCACCGGAGGCGGTGGCCTATCGCGAGGCGTTGCCCCATCACCTGGCCGGCGTGGTGGCCATGGCCGACGCCGCGCGCCGGCCGGTGACGCTGGCCGTCGGGCGAGGGGCAGTAAGGGTGGGGATCAACCGGCGGGAGCGCCGGCCGGACGGGCAGATCATCCTGGGCCAGCACGCGGAAGGGGCGCTGGACTCGGAGGTGCTGGTCTGGCGCTTCGACGCCGCCGATGGGCCGGAGGTGGATCCCGGGGCTCCGGTGGGGTGGGTGCGCCGTGCCCCCGAGCCGGTAGCTGTGGTGGTCAACTACGCCTGCCACGCCGTCTCGCTGGGGAGCCGGATGCGCCTCATCTCCGCTGATTTTCCGGGCGTGATGCGGGAGGTGGTGGAACGCCTGGCCGGCGGTACGGCGCTCTTCATCCAGGGCGCGGCGGGGAACATCAACCCCGCGCTCGGCCTGCGCGCGGCGCTGGGTGAGGACCCGTGGGCGGTGCCCCGCCGGCTGGGGCACGCCCTGGGCGCTGAGGCGGCCCGCGTCGCGTTGACCGCGCAGCCGGCGGGGGCCCTGCCCCTGCGCGTGGCGCGGGAGGCGGTCGATCTCCCGCCGATGCTGCCGGAGTCGGTGGAGGTGGCGCGGGCGAAGGTGGCGGTGCTGGAGGCCGAGCGCGATCGCCTGGAGCGGGAAGGGGGCAACGCCGGCGCGCGCTGGTGGAACCAGACGGTGCTGCGCCGCGCCAGGCGCGCGCTGGAGGCCCTGGAAGGGGGCGAGCCCCTGCCGCCGGTGCGTGCCGAGCTGGGCGCGCTGCGCCTGGGTGAGGCGGCGCTGGCCACCAACCCCAGCGAGCTGTTCTGCGAGATCGGGATGGCCATCAAGCGCGGGTCGCCGTTCCCATGGACGGCCGTGGCCGGCTACACCGACGGCAGCGTGGGCTACGTCCCTACCCGCGACGCCTACGCGGACGGCGGCTACGAGGTGGACCGCGCCTGCCGCGTCAATCCAGAGGCCGGCGAGTTGATCCAGGAGATCAGCCTGCGCCTGCTACGATCCCTGCGGTGAGGAGCACGCTGAAGCGATGCAGGGCACGGAGCGGACCGAGTGGACGGAACGGGTCATCGTTGTCACCGGCGCTGGTTCGGGGATCGGACGCGCGACGGCGCTCCGCTTCGCCGCGGCCGGCGCGGCGGTCGCCGTCGTGGACATTGACCGCTCCCGCGCGGAGGAGACGGTGGCGCTCATCGCCCAGACCGGCGGCCGCGCGGGGGCCTTCCAGGCAGACGTCTCACAGGGTGCGGACGTCGCGCGCGCCATCGACGAGATCGTGGGGGCGTTCGGGCGCATCGACGTGCTGATCAATAACGCCGCGATCGGGGGCGGCGATGACCCGCTCGCCACCGACGAGGCGACCTGGGACCACGTGCTGGCCGTCGTGCTCAAGAGCGTCTTTCTCTGCACGCGCGCGGTGCTGCCCCACCTGCTCCGGCAGGGGCGGGGCGCCATCGTGAACGTCTCGTCCGTCAATGGCCTGACCGGCCTGGGAGAAGAGGCGTACAGCGCCGCGAAGGCGGGCGTGATCAACTTCACCAAGAACCTGGCCATCCGCTACGGCGAGCACGGCATCCGCGCCAACGTCATCTGCCCCGGCACCATCCGCACTCCCATCTGGGCCGAACGCGTCGCGCGCGACCCGCACATCTTCGAGCGCCTGGCCGCCTGGTATCCGCTGGGGCGCGTCGGTGAGCCGGACGAGGTCGCCGCCGCGGCATTCTTCCTGGCGTCGGATGCGGCGTCCTTCATCTCCGGCGCCGTGCTTACCGTCGACGGCGGGCTGACCGCGGGGATGAGGCGCATGGGGCGCGAGCTAGAGGGCAGATAGGCTGCGACCGGAGGCGGGACGGCCAAAGGGAGAGGGGAACTGGTCGCTGGCCGTGGTCTTTCCTGGCTAAGCGGGCTGCCAGTCGAAGCGACGGTCAATGGGCCACATGGGGCGGCGCAGATAGCGATAGGGCAGCGTCAGGTAGTCCACTGTGCTCACGCCCGGCGTCGCCAGGTTGATCGTCCCGGCGGCAATCGAATCGAACGAGGCGCGGTGGGCCTGGTTGGACTTGACGGCGATGATCCGCTTCTCCTCCATGAGCATGCCCGCGCTCTTGAAGAAGTCGCGGTCCTTGCCGGTGGTGCGCTGGCTAAAGATGACGTCGATCTTGTTACCTGTGCGCAGCACCGCCCGCGGGCCGACGTTCGCCTCGCGCCAGGCCGCGCGGTTGACCTCCCGCCCCCAGCCGCCGTGGGTCGGCCCGCAGATCATATACACGCCGTCGTCCAGGCTCTTGACCGTCCCCCGCAGGCGGATGGGCCGGTAGAAGCGCCGGTCGATCGAGGCCCCCACCTCCAGGTCCAGCGTGGCGCCCACCCCGGCGCGGTGGCAGGCCTCGACGGCGGCGGCGTCGCGGATGGTCACAGCGGCATCCTGCGCCCCCAGCCGGAGCAGGGCCTCCAGCACCACCGGACTATCGGCCGGGCAGGCGCTCCCCGGGTCATCGCCCAGGTCCACCAGGATGATGGGCCCCGCGGGCCGGTCGATGGGGGCGCTGCGTTCGATAGCCAGGCGCACGCCGTCGTCCACGGCGTGAATGGGGCGCACTTCCAGGATCTCGTGGCGCCGCTCCCACACCTGCCGGGCCAGCTCCCTGGCCGCGCGCTGCGCCGCGCCGAGGTCGCCACGGGCCGCGTCGGCGGTGGCCACGACCGCCATCGATGTGTCCGGCGTGTCGGCGTAGCCGTAGCCCCCGAGAATGGTGAGGTTGATCAGGCCCGGCGTCGTGCGCTCTAGCTCGGCGCGGCGCAGGTTGAGCTGATAGAGGGGCAGCCGGCGCTCCTCGTCGGGCACCGGCGACCAGGTGCTCTGGCCGATGTTCGGCCCGATGATGGGAACGGGCACGCGCCAGGTGACGGGGCGGATTTCGCCACGCACTGTCTTGATCAGGCACTCGGCGGCCTCCAGCCCGCGCTCGTAGCCGTCGATGTGCGGGTTGGTGTCATTGGGGAAGGCGGCGGCTAGCAGCGAGCACTCCTGCGCGCTCATGATGGCGTGGAAGTCATAGGTGGCGACGATCGGCACCGCCTCCCCTACGGCCAGCCGCAGGGCCTCCAGCAGCGAGCCTTCCCCATCGGTGTACGGCTCCTGGATGGTCATCGCCCCATGCAGCGCCAGGTAGATCCCGTCCAGGCCCCCGTTTCGCTGCGCCTCCCGCAGGGCGTTCACGATCAGGTCGCGGTAGTGCTCGAAGGCGCGGGCGCCGATCAGGCCGCCGTGGATGGGATGCACCTGGACGGCCGGCACGAGCTCGATGCCCGGCTGGCGGGCGGCCTCGACGAAGCCGCCGATGAAGCTCTTGGGATGCGCCCGCTCGATGATCTCCTGCCCCACCAGCAGCTGCGCGTCCAGCTCTGTGTTCTGCTCCAGCGCAAACGAGTTCGTCTCGTGGGCCAAGCCGGCGATGGCCAGTCTCATTGTGTGTGCCTCCTCAGACGAGCGATCAGGGTCACGGAAGCCAGTCGAGCCACTCGAGCCACTCGAACTATTCGAGCTATTCGGGCTATCCGAGCCATTCGAACCATCAGGGCACCAGGTACGGTTGCGGGTAGGGACGGCCCCAGGGGCGGCCCTTCAGGATGGTGTGCACCGCCACCAGGCGCTGCCGGCCGGTCCACCGGAAGCGGCGGGCGTCCATGAAGGTGAACTCGCCCTGCTGCACCTCCAGGATGGCCGCGTCGCCCGGCGCGCCGGCCTGGAGGGTCCCCAGCAGGGGCTCCCGCGCTGGCGCGGGCAGGCAGGCGTTGATGACCTGCGCCGGCGCCACCGTTGCGCGGGCCACCACCTCCTCCAGCGGCATCCCGAAGCTCAGGAACTTGCTCATGGTGGTGGGCAGGTCCACCGCCTTCTCGTTGACGCTCCCGCTGTGCAGGTCGGTGGAGATGGTGTCCGGCCAGAAGCCTTGCTCCACGGCTGCGCGGGCGACCGGCTCGGCGAAGCTCCCGCTGCCGTGGCCGACGTCGAACAGCACGCCCCGCGCCCGCGCCTGGCGACAGGCCTCCTCCACGCGCCCGCTGGCGTCCACCACGCCGTTGGTGTTGCCGGTGAAGCAGTGGGTTACTATGTCCCCGGGACGTAAGAGCGAGAGCAGCTCCCCAATGGACGCCGGCGCGCCCCCGATGTGCACCATCACCGGCACGCGCCGCCCCGACCGTGCGCTTGCCTGGACGTTCTGGGCGGCGGCAGGACGAGCGACGCCGGAAGCAGGGGCCGGGCGCTCGTCTGCGCTCTGGAGCGCGGCCGGCCCCTGGGCGCCTGCGGCCTGATCGACGTCCGGAGAGGGCGCCGGTGCGGCCAGCGCCGCGTCGGCCAGCGCCGCGTCGGCCAGCGCCGCCGCGCGGATGGCGCGGCGCAGGGGCTCCAGCCCGTTCGCGCCGACGATGTAGGCGGTCTGGCGGACCTTCACCCCGAGGACGAAGCCCGGATAGCGGAGCAGGCACTGCGCCGCCAGCTCCGGCTCCAGATAGGTGAGGTCGCGCGATTCGCCGTGCGGGTGGCCGACCAGCCCGATGCTCGAGATGTGGACGAAGGCATAGACGCGGGTCCGGGTCTGGCCAGCGTCGTGCGCCAGGCGGTAGAGGCCCAGCATGCTGTTCGCGCCCGCCGTACCGGCGTCGACGACCGTCGTGCAGCCGCCGGCGGCGCAGACCTCGTCGGCGGGGAGCGCCAGCTCCGCGCCCCCAACGTAGACGTGGGCGTGGAGGTCGACCAGGCCGGGGGTGACCAGCTTGCCGGTGGCGTCGAGCACGCTGCGGGCCGCCTTGGGGTCGATTGCGCCCGGCTCCACGACGGCGGCGACGCGGCCGTAGGCGAAGGCGACGTCGCGCACCGCGCGCAATCCCTGGCTCGGATCAAGCACCTCGCCACCGCGGACGAGCAGGTCGTACGGCGCGGCCTGGTGCGCGCGCCGCCCCGGCGCCGCGAACGGGGATGGGGCGACGAAGGGGGAGGGAGTGATCATCGCTCCCTGGCCCTCAGCCCGCTCGGGGATCGTCTCCCACGGGTCGTACGGTCCTTCAACAGGTCCAGCCGTGCTCCCGGTCATTGGCGCATCCTCATACCACGCTCAGGAAGCAGTAGCGCACGCGGGTGGAGGCGCGCTCCGGCGCTATTAGTCATTGGCACATCCTTCACCATGCTCTTTGACGCCCGGCGACGTGGCGCCCCGCCACCAGATCGTACGAGCGTAACGCGCTGGCGCGCCACCGCCAAAGGCCAGGGCCGCCGGCGCGGGGCACAACCGAAGGCGTTACTGGCACAGGGGTCGGTGGCGGTCCGCCCGCTGAACTGTGGGCCATGGTCAGCCGGCGGCCACCTGCGCCATGTACTCCTTGAGCAGCGTACGACGTGTTGGTGGCTTGCCCGCTCGAAACGTTGCCAGGTACTCCGCGTACGACCACTGAGTATCCAGGAAGCTCCTGGCTGCGGCCTGCCCCGCCGCGAACAGGCGCGTCTTATCGTCGTCGGTCAGGGCAAAGTTGGTGCTCGATACGCCCTCGGTCGGGATGGTGATGGTGCGGGCGAAGGCGTCGCTGTCCAGATAGAGCCGGTCGTGGGCCTGCAGCATGGTGTCCACCAGCGTCCAGATGTAGTCCACCAGCCCGCCCACGCGGCCGCGCAAGGGGACCGGCAGGCGGGCGGCAAAGTCGCTTCTCGGCTCGCCCTCGACGAACTTCAGGCCGAAGGTGGGCCACTCCGGCAAGCCCAGCGCGCGGTCGAGGTCAAAGAACCAGACCGGAAAGTTAGAGAGCATCCCGCCGTCGACCAGCACGTGCGTCCGGCTGGTCCGTTCGTGCCTCCGGCGCACGGGCTTGAAAAAGAAGGGGATGCTCATGCTCATACGCACGGCTTCGGCGACGGGCAGCCGGTCCGGCGGGATGCCCAGCGCGTCGTTGGCGTCCATGGGCAGGCGGAGGAGGCGCCGCCCCGTGACGTCCGAGACAATGACGTGCACCTTGTACCGGTAGCGCAGGTCCGCCTCGCCGGCGTCGTAGAGCAGGTCGCCAAACGTCACCACCCCCTTGGCCTTGAGCTTCTCGCGCATCAGCTCCAGGAAGAAGTCTCCCTTGTAGACGCCGTGCTCCCGCAGCACGGCCAGGAGGTCGCCCAGCCAGGTCCGTCCGATCAGCGGGAGGCGCTTTTCCCACACCGGATCGGTAATGCGCCTGAAGTCGAGCTCGAAGATGATGTCGCGCACCTCGGCCGCGGTGTAGCCGGCGGCGATCAGCGTGGCCACGATGGCGCCGGCCGAGGTCCCGGCCAGGTTCTGGGGCCGGAAGCCTCGCTCCTCGAGCACCGCGTAGGCCCCCACTAGGCCAATGCCCAGGACCCCTCCGCCCTCGCAGACCAGGTCAAGCTTCTTCTCTCGCTCCCAGTTCTCGACGATCCTGGCAATGGCCTCGCGCTGGTCTTCCGGCAGGGTGACCGGCGGCGCGACGTGCTGCTGCGCCATTCCACGTCCTCCACGTCCGAATACATGGCGTTACGGTGCAACCGGCCCGCGATCAGTTCCCTCTCTATGGGAGACGGCGAGGATACGGACGAGCCGCTCCCCTTCTCCATCTTTCCCCCCTCTCCCTGTGGAAGAGGGCGATAGTGAGGGCACCGCTTATGAACAATCCAGGCTAAGTCGGCGCTGGTACGTTCGTGCGGGACAGGACGGCCGGGCATCGATGGACAGGGCGACGCGAACCTACCAGCGGATACTTAGGCCGGCCGGATCGGCACGTCCATCCCCTTGAAGGGTAGGCAGTCGCCGTACTGTACGAGCTGGTTCATCTGCTGCTCGGCGTCGCGCAGGGCGGCATCGAGCGACTTGGTGCCCGCGTAGACCTTCCGCATCTCTTCCGTGAAGGGATTGACTGATGAGACCGTGTTGTGGTGATAGAAGTGGATGCCGTACGGCCGGCGGTACACGCTGGTGAACGTGCCGATGTGCGGTGGCGGCCCCGCCTCGTAGTCCTTCCACACGCTCTTCAGCGTCGGCGTGTACAGCCGGGTCCTGGCGAAGATGCCCTGTGTGTCCGGGCCGGCCAGGAAGCGCAGCCAGGCGTACGCCTCGTCGGGGTGCTTCGTACCCGACCAGATGATATTGGGATTGCCGGACGAGAGGGCGACGCCCGGCCGGCGCGCGTCCTTCTTGGGGAACGGCGCGACGTCCCACTCGAACGAGTTGCCCACGTCGCGCATGATCGGGCCGACGTTGGGCGAGGCGCGCAGGAACATCGCTACCTTGCCGCCGACAAAAGCGTCGCGGATGCCGGCTTGGCGAAGCTGCGCCGTCTCCTCGTCGGTCACGACCACCTTCAGCCGCGCTACCAGGTCATAAACGAACTGCGCCGCCTCGCGGAACTGGGGCGTGGTCAGCGTGAACCTCATGTTCTTGTAGTCGGCCGGCGCACCGCCTAGCGTCCAGGCGAACATCGCGTAGCCCTCGGACAGGCCAGTGTAGGGCAGCTGGATGCCCCACTGGTCGGGCTTGCCGTCCCCGTTCGTATCCTTGGTCACCAGCTGCGCGATCTTGACCATGTCGTCCCACGTCCACTCGCCCTTGAGGTCGTCCCACGGGTCCGGCGCGCCCACCGACTTGATCATGGTCTTGTTGTAGTAGAAAGCGCGCGGGCCGACCTGCATCGGCAGGGCACGCACCTTGTCGCACCAGATCTCGACGCCCACCAGCGCGTAGTCACGGCGCAAGTTGAGCCTGTCGGCCTTGGCCCGATCACTCAGATCGAGCGTCCAGTTGCTGTCGTGGAACTTGGGGAACTGCATCCCCTCGCCCCACATCGCGTCCGAGGCCGTGCCAGCAACGAAGCTCGCCGCCTGCTTGGTGGTGAACTCGGCGCTGGGCACGTAGTCCTTCTCGATCGTGACCCCCGGGTGCTTCTCCTGGAACTGCCGGATGACGTCGTCGATGCCGCTGAAGTCCTGGAAGAACCAGGCCATGTAACGAAGCGTCACCGGCCCCTTCGACGCGCGCCGGTCGCCCGCCGCCGTATTCGCGCCGGGTGTGGCGCACGCGCTCGCCAGCGCCGCGGTGCCCGTCCCGAGCGCGGCACCCAGCCCCGCCAGCACCTGCCGCCGGGTGGCGCCCTGCAGCCGCGCGGCCACGCCGGCGCCAGTCCGGCCACCACTCGCAATCGCATTCACCATAAGAACCCTCTTCACAACACGCCGCTCGGCATCTCCCTGCAGCGGACGCGGCTCATGCCGACAGCAGTGTACGCTACGGCAGCGGGGCACGGCCCATCTGAGACCGATCGCCCGCAATCGGACCAAGTCCGCCAGAGGGACGTACGCTAGGGCGGCGGGGCATGGCCCATCTGAGGCCGATGGCAGCGCCGCCGCCTCGGGCACCGCTTTGCCTCACTCTCGCGCCACGCGGCCGCGAACCCAACCTGGACTATTGACGGCCAGCGGGGAGTCCCGTCTCCCATGGGAGAGGGCGAAGGTGATGGCTCCTTATTGACGGCCGGCAAGGAGCGCCCTCTCCCTGTGGGCGAGGGTGATGGCTCCTCCGTAATTAACCTGAATTTACCTGGGCTATTCATAGACGACGAAGCCGGCGGGCGGGACCGTCAGATGGACGGCCTTGCCGTTCCTGGCCTCCACCGCGATCGTGGCGCCAAGCATCGCCGCATCGGTGGAATAGATGCAGGTGAGGCGCTCCCCGGCGCGGTGCAGGGAGTTATCGATCGTCACCCACGCCGTACGGGCGCTTTCGGCATCGGTGTTGATCGCCAGCAGGATCTCGTGGTTGCTGAAGATCCGTGACCAGGGGACGACGGAACGAAGCTGGCCCCCAACCATCCGCGGATAGCCGAACGACCCTTCGGCGCCGCTGGCAGAGATCTGGCGCAGGTACTGCCGGCCGCGGCGCAGGGCAATGCGGCTGCGCTGGATCTGGATGATCTCGCTGATCCGCTGATAGACCGGGTGGCGCTCGTTGAAGAAGTGCCGGCCGGTACTCTGGAGGGAGCCGAAGGGGCCGCCGAACATGCATTCCCGCAGAAAGCGGTCGCTCTCTCCAGCCCCGTCGAAGCCCTGCTCGCTGCCGTAATAGATGCAGGGAATGCCGAGCGTGGTGAGGTTCAGGGCCAGCGCCGGAACCAGGAAGCGATAGCCGTGGTTGGCCTTGTCGCCGCAGAAGCGGCGCTTGGGTCGGCCCACCTTGTCATGGTCGTCGAACATGGTGACGATCTTCTTGCCGAACCAGGTGTGCGTCGCCTCGCCCACGTCGGCGGAGTTGGCGAACAGGCCGAAGTAGTCCTCGGCGTTGCGGAACCCCTTGGGCAGGTACTCGAGCTTATCGGCCACGTCATTGATCCCCAGGGCCGCATTCAGGCCGGTCACCCTGAGCGTCTCGATGGCATTGTTCCGCCCGCCGGTAATCTCGCCCAGCAGGAAGAAGTTCTCCTTGCCGATGCTCTGGGCAAACTCGTGGATCACCGAGGCGAAGTAGCGCGTCGCCCCCTTCTCCATGTGCTTGACGGTATCGATGCGATACCCGTCGATGTCGGCGAAGGCGATCCAGAACTTGTAGACCTCGCACAGGGCGTTCAGGGCCTCAGATGGGTAGAACCGGTCGATGATCCGGTGGCCGGCGGCGCCCCGTTCGTGCGCGCCCTGGTGGATATCTTTGAGCGCCTCGAAGTCGCCTTCGAGGTATTCGGGGTCGTAGTCGTAGTTGGTCATGCGGCCCTTGCACGTGAAGGTCGATGCCGGCTGGAGCTCGGCCGGCCAGATGGCGTCATTGGGCCACGCTGCCGGATGGGTGTTCGGGTCGACCGGCCCGAAGGGGAGCACGGCGGCGCCGAAGGCGTTGCGGTAGCCCAGCACCCGATAGGTCCCGCCATCCCAGCGCGGGTCCATGATCGGCTGGCCGTACCGGTCTACGCCAAGGGGCCGGTTGTCCCGCGTGACGTTGTAGCGGTCAGCCGCGTACTGGAAGACGTCGCCAGCGTGATTGAGAATGACGTCGAGAATGACGTAGATGCCCAGGCGGTGGGCCTCGGCCACGAGGTCGCGCAGGTCCTGGCGCGTGCCGAAGTGCGGATCGACGTCCAGGAAGTTCTGGATGCCGTAGCCGTGGTAGCTGTGCGTGTCAACCAGCTCCGCCGTGTGGACGTCGAAGGTCTTCAGCACCTGCTTGAAGACGGGGCTGATCCAGATGGCTGTCACGCCCAGGCGCCGGAGGTAGCCCAGCTTGCTCCGCAGGCCCGTGAGCGTCCCGCCGCACCACGTGCCGCCGGCGCGCGCCCACGTGGCGCGATCGGCACGGTAGGCGTCGGTCGCAAAATCGAAGAGGGGAGTGCTGCCACCGGCGACGCGGTTCCCGTCGTTGTCGAGATAGGCGTCCTGTACGACGCCGTCGCCGTCGACGTAGGTCCCGCGCTCCTGGCCGTCGGAGAAGCGGTCCAGCAGCAGGAAATAGAGTACCTGATCTTCCCACGCCGCGGGCGACGGGTAATAGGGGTCCGGGGGCTGCGCCCGCAGCCGGAGGTCGACGTAGCCCTGCAGGTCCAGTTCCGCCAGGCTCTTCTCCAGCAGATCGTGCGTCGTGTGGTCGAACCGCGGCATCGTCGCTCCTCCGCGCCACCAGTCTACTACCGCAGGCCACCAGCTCGTCCGGATGGCGCGCCCTGGCGCTCCCGCTCCTGAGATGCCGCTGCCGGCTCCAAGCCGCGCGAGCCCGCGCACGGGATCCCCCATCTAGCCCAGCTTCTTCCCTCGCCCACAGGCAGAGGGGTAGGGTGACGGCACCGCCCATGCATAATCCACGCGGCAGGCGATGGCCCGCTGGACCGGCAGGGGCGTCGAAGAGGTCTCACATGGCCGCGCGGGGGCCATCACTCAGTAGTCGATGGCCAGCTGGACCCACAGCGGCACCGGGCCCTCGACCTCCTGGTCATCCTGGACGATCGGCGGCAGCGTCGCCGCCGAGACCTCCACCCCCGCGCGGACGCGCGCCTGCGCCACCTGCTCCGGCGCCACCGGCGGCCAGACGTTCCCGTTGGGCAGCACGATGCGTCCGGCGGCCCGCTGCGACAGGGCGTCCAGCAGGGCGTCCAGGGGCATCTGGCACCAGTCCTTGATCGCTCGCGCCACCTTCGGGCTGACCGGCACCACAGCGGCCAGCGCCCCGTCAGTGCGCATCCGCTCCACCCCTCTGGCCTTCAGCGTGCCGTTGTGCGAGCCGTGATGGCCAACCTTGTAGAGCACCGTCCGTCTAAGCAGGTCCGCCACGTCGGGTTTGCTTTGCGCCGGGCGCGCGCCGTCCACAGGCTGCCAAGCAGGGATCTCGTCCCAGGAGAGCCAGCTACCGACCTGCGCGTCGCCGGTGAAGAGGAGGACCTTGCGCTCGGCCCCGTCCGCCGCCGGCGGCAGCTCAAAGGCGAGCACCAGGCTGGTGTTGTTGGTCAGATTGTCCGCCTGCAGGGCAAAGACTTCGGCCGCGGCCAGCCAGTCGAAGTCGATCCGGCGCCAGTGGTTCAGCTCCGCGAAGTATGACCCCAGGGCAGGGTAGTCGCCAGGACCGGTCGCGGTCTCGGTTTCCGCCACCGGCAGGGGGACGCGGAGCGAACGGTCGAAGGGGAAGGAGCGCTCGTAGACGTCCCTCTCCGCCGTCAGATCCAAGCCCGCAGGCAGGCCGGCGGGAGCGGGGGCGCCTTCCAGGGGGAGCGATGCGGCGAGCAGGGGCATGGCGAAGGCGTTGAAGGGAGACAGCGAGCCGACCATTTGCTGCAAGGAGAAGGATGGGCCGACATCGCCGGTGTCCGGCGCTGCCCCACCTGCCGGCGCCGGTCGCGCTGGTCCCCCCGCTGCATCCCGAGCGCCGTCGCCGTCCGCCGGTTCGGCCGTGTAGGCCTCCGGCGCGCGGCGCGACGGGTTGATCTGGCGCAGGCGCTCATCGCTGCGGGGCGGACCCAGGACGTAGGCCACGGCGTCGGTACCGGGCAGGGGGCGCACCTCGCCCGGCGCGCAGTAGGCGCGCTGCTCCGCCGGTACGAGCGCCTTTGCGGCCTGGAAGGCGTCGTGCACGCCGGCGGCCAGGGCCAGGCCGTTCTCGGCGTCGGCCAGGAACGACATCAGGCTCAGAGCGCGCGGGTAACGCTCCCCCAGGCCGAACCGCAAGGCGCGGTTGGCGGCCTCCGCCAGGGCATGGCGCTGCTTTTCCAAGATTTTCTTCAGGACGCCGGGCAAGCCGCTCGCGTCCTCCTGCTCGGTCCAGGCCAGCCAGAGGGCATCCACCTGGATCCGCTGCCACTCGTCCGCCGCCTGGATGAACCCCGAGACGTGGTCCCAGTGCTCATGGGTGACGATCAGGAGGTCCAGGTGGCCCTTGGGCCGGCCGGCGGCATCGCGTAGGGCCTCGTCCTGCGTCGTCTCACGAATGTCGCGCACGATCTGGCGCATGCGCTGGGGCCCGCCCGGCGTGCCACCGACCACGCCGCAGTCGATGAGGACGTACACCGGCCGCGCGCGCCTTGCGGGAGCGGCCGCGTCCTCGGCCGTGGCTCGCGTGCGCGGGAAGGCCAGCAGGAAGCAGTCGCCCACGCCCTGGCCATACATGCGCACCAGGACCTGGCGCCGCCCCGGCTGCAACGTGGGAGCGGCGTGGCGCCTGGTGGCGCCGGTTCTGGCACTGGGGCCGCTTCTGGGGCTGGCGCCGGCTCCGGGGCTGCGGCGTTGTCGTGTCATCGGCTGCTGACCTCCTCTGGAGCGCTACTCGAGCGTGCGGTGCAGCAAGGCGAACGGCTCGTCCTGGAGGGCCGTGCGCCGCGCAGCGATCCGCTCGCGGCAGGCATAGGTCGCGGCCAGCCACTCGCCGAGGTCGCCGGTATCCTCACCCTGCCAGACGCCCTGCACGTCCTGGGCGGCGTCTGCCCGCTGGCGCCGGAAGCGATCGGTAAGGGTTCCCGCGCCTCCAGGCTGGTCGGGCAGGCGCTCGTAGAGACGCTTGTAGATGATGTAGCGAACGTCCCAGGAAGCGAGGTCGACGATCAGGGTTGCCCCGCCGCGGAACGGGGGCGCCCCGCGGGGCGAGCCATCCAGCGGGCGGTAGGTCTGCACCACCTCCACGACCATCTCGGTCCGGAACTCACCCTGGTTCCCGATCCGGCGCGCCGGGCGCAGGTTGCCGACGCTAAAGGCCGCGCCCCGCCGCAGGTCGAGGCCCGGCAGCAGGGGCTGCCCTGCCGGCGTGCGCTCCTGCATATTGAGCAGCAGACTATGGACCTCTTGCTGCGCCTCCAGGACTCGCCCGAACACCTCGGTGCGATTGGTCCCCGGCTGCCACGCCTCCAGCACGGGGACGAGCTTGCGCAGGGTCCGCTCGTAGTGGTCGGCAAAGGTGCCGGTCCGCTTCAGGTTCACCAGCGGCTCGCCCTCGCGCGGGTGGCGCCACCGCAGGCTCTCCTCCGAAAGGGTAGGGACGTCCCGCGGGTAGATCCCCCAGGACCGGAAGGCATCGATGAAGGCGATCCGGTTCTGGCGCCGTTGGGTGGGGGAGAGGTCGTAATCAGCGGTGATCAAGGCGCGCAGGAACTCGCCGAAGGTGATGTCCACCGGTGGCACGTAGTCCAGGGCGCGAATACAAACCTTCAGGACCTCCTCGGCCGCCTGCGCCGCCTCGCTCGCTAGCCGGTTCACCAGATCGGGGTGGATGCGCCCTGCCGGCAGGACGCCGGTACCGCCGGTGTAGATGCGCAGCAGGTCGGCGACGCGCTCGTTGTACAGGGCCAGAAAGGCGTCGAAGACGGCGGCGATCAGGATGCCGGCCCGCTCGTGAGGGGCGCGCAGCCGGTGCAGGGCGCGCGGGTCGGGCGTCTTGCGCCGCCAGGTCCCGCTCCTGGGGTCGCGTTCCCCCAGGGCGTTGCGCAGCGCGCCCCGCTTGCCGGTGGCCTGGCCGAACTCCTGGGCCAGCTGGGCCAGCAGGTTGTCCGTCTGCAGGTCGCCACGGGTGTTGGCGATCTGGTGGCGCAGCACCTCAGGGTAGGTGAAGTGCTGGAACAGGGCCATGATGTCGGCGAAGGCCTCGTGGAATGCCCACACGTCGGGGTTGCTCGGCTCCTTGAAGTAGGGGTGCATCCCATCTAAGAGGGCGTGCGTCGTCTCGTGCGCGATGATGTCGTGCGAGAGACAGGTGAAGACCATGCCGCCGGGATAGTGCTTGCCGGTATCGTCGGCGGTGGCGGGAAAGTAGCCGAAGAGCAGGGCGCGCTTCCGCGGGCTGTAGTAGGCGTTGGCCTCGCGCAAGGCGTGGGGATAGACGCGCAACCGCCGGACGTAGCGGTCCCGCATCATGAGCTGCTCCCACCAGCTAGGATTGATGGATCGCACGTCGTCCAGGAAGCGCTGCCACTCGCCGTAGCGCTGCCGATCGACCGGCCCCTCCCGATCGGGGCCATTGGGCGTGGGGGCCAGCGCCTCACCCGCCAGCCACTCCGGCGACGCCATCCGGCGCAGGAGCTCGAGCGCCTCTGGGGTGAACGAGTGGCGCTCGTCGGGATGCTCGTCGAGCCAGGGGCGCAGGGGCGACCAGAAGATGGGGCGGCCGAGCGCCAGCTCGAAGCGATGGATCGTGTTCATAGCCACGGCGTAGACCATCTGCTGGTGGAACTGGGGGTTGCCTTCAGACGGCGGCAGGCCCTGCTGGCCCAGCACGTGCGGGTGGTTCAGGTCCACGGGGGAGTAGACGCAGCCGCTGGCGGGATCGATGTCCACCACCTCCAGGTATTCGCCGATGGGGCCAGGGGCTACCTCCTCCCAGCGGGCAGGGATAGTCACCTGGGTGATCGGCGCCGTTCCCAGGTTCGTAGCCAGACTGGGGTCGAAGGCGTAGGCGCGCAGCTGGCGATCCGCCGGTGGCGGCGGGCCCGCCGGCGCCGGTCCCTGGGGCGTGGCCACGCTGGGGAGGG
>DAOTTI010000267.1:0-65695 GCA_034437795.1 Chloroflexota bacterium
GAGGTGGAGAGATGACCCGATCCTGGCCCACCACCCATGGAACGGCGCGGCCGGCGGGCGCCGCGCGCGAGACGTCTCGGCGCCGGCCGCGGGTGGACGCGGCCGTGCTGCGCCGGCGCGCCGAGCGCCAGGTGCGGGAGCGCGCGGCGACGCTCCGGCAGTTCGACCTCTCGATGGCAGACGAGCCGGCTTTCGTCTTCCGGCCCTGACCCGGAGCGTCGCCGGTGGAGGACCGGTCCCTGATGGCTGCGGAGCAGGGAGCGAATAGCCCGGCATCGGCGCCGGGCGGCGCGCCGTCACCCGCCAGACCAGCGTCGCAGGCGCGGGGCGAGGGCGACCTGGCCTTCGCCACGGTGGGCGAGCTCAGCCGGCTCATCCAGCGGGGCGCCATCTCGCCGGTGGAGCTCACCAGGCTCTTCCTTGCACGCCTGGAGCGCCTGGGGCCGCAGTTCAACGCCGTGGCAGCGGTGATGCCGGAGCGTGCCCTGGCTGAGGCGCGCCGCGCGGAAGCGGCGCTGCGCCGGGGCGCGTCCCGCGGCGCGCTGCACGGCATCCCGTACGGCGCCAAGGACCTGCTGGCCGCCCGCGGCGCCCCGACCACCTGGGGCGCGCCCCCGTATCGCCACCAGGTCCTGGATGACGATGCGACGGTCGTGCGCCGGCTGAGCCGTGCCGGCGCGGTGCTGGCGGCAAAGCTGGCCATGGTGGAGCTGGCGGGGGGCGGGGGCTATCGCTACGCCAGCGCGTCGCTCCAGGGGCCGGGCCGCACCCCCTGGGACCCGGCCTGCTGGTCTGGCGGCTCGTCCAGCGGCTCGGGGGCGGCGGTAGCGGCGGGGCTGGTGCCCTTCGCCATCGGGTCGGAGACGTCCGGCTCGATCATTACGCCGGCCTCTTACTGCGGCGTCACCGGCCTGCGCCCAACCTATGGCCTGGTCTCGCGCGCGGGGGCGATGGCCCTTTCCTGGACGCTGGACAAGCTGGGGCCCATGGCGCGCTCGGCGGAGGATTGCGCGCTGGTGCTGGAGGCCATGGCGGGGCCGGACCCGCGCGACCCGTCGAGCGCGCGCCGGCGCTTTCGCTACCGGCCCCTGGCGCTCCCCGAGCTGCAGCAGCTCCGGCTCGGCGTCGCGCCGGCCGACTTCGAGGAGCTGGCCGACCAGCGGGCGCGGCCGGCGTTCGCCGCGGCGCTGGAGGTGCTGCGCAGCCTTGGCGCGGCGTTCGTGGAGGTGGGCCTCCCGCCCGACCTCCCGTACGGAGCGGTGGTGGCCACGATCATCGGCGCTGAGGCGTCGACCATCTTCGCCGGCCTGATCGAAAGCGACGCCTTCCAGACGCTGGTCGACGCCAAGCAGAAGGCGGGGCTTCGCGCGGACCTGGGCATCGCGGCCCGCGACTACCTGAATGCGATGCGCATTCGCGCCCGCGTGCAGCAGGCCTTCCGCGACCTGTTCCGGCAGGTGGACGTCCTGGTCGGGGTCGGGCGGCCGGGGCCGGCCACTCCTATCGATCAGCCCCTGGACCGGCGGGCGTCGCGCCGGCCGGCGCCCCCGCCGGCCAGGCCCGCGAACCCTGCCCTGATCCCCGCCGGCAACCTGGCCGGGCTGCCGGCGCTGTGTCTGCCCTGCGGCTTCGCCAGGGCGTCAGGTGCCAGGAAGGAGGGCGCCAGCGAGCTGCCCGTAGCCATCCAGCTCGTCGGGCCGCCGTTCGCGGAGAACCGGCTCCTCTCCCTGGGCGCCTGGTTCCAGGCCCAGACCGATTGGCACCGGCGCCGGCCGCCCGGCTGCTCATAGGAATTCCGGTAGCCGGCGGAGCTGCCCCTAAGGTTCTCTCGTACCCTTGTCGAAGCAGGGAACCGAGGCCGGCCCTCACCCATCAGCCGGCCTCGGCCGCCTGCGCACCTCTGGAGGAGAAGGACGCACGACGTGGCGAAGATTGCATTGATTGGGGCAGGCAGCGTGATCTGGGCGCGGCGCCTGATGATGGACATCCTGAGCTTCGAGGAACTGCGGGGCGCCACGCTCTCCTTGATGGACATCGACCCCGTCCGGCTGGAGACGGCCCGAAAGACAGTGGAGCGCCTGGTGGCGCAGGTGCAGGCGCCGGCGACGGTCACGGCCTCCCTCGACCGCCGGACGGCGGTCACCGGCGCCGACTACGTCATCTACGCGGTGCAGGTGGGGATGCATGAGGCGACGCTCAAGGACTTCGAGATCCCCAAGAAGTACGGCCTCCGGCAGACGATCGCCGACACGCTCGGCGTCGGCGGGATCTTCCGCGGCATGCGCACCATCCCCGTCCTGCTCGACCTGCTGCGGGACATGGAGGCGGTGTGTCCAGACGCCCTGCTGCTGAACTACGTGAACCCCATGTCTATCCTGTGCCTGGCGGCGGCGCGCGCCTCGTCGATCAAGGCGGTCGGGCTCTGCCACAGCGTGCAGGGCACGTCGCAGCAACTGGCCGGCTACATCGGGGTGCCGCCCCAGGAGCTCCGCTACCGCGTGGCGGGGATCAACCACATGGCCTGGTTCCTCTCCCTCACCCACCAGGGCCAGGACGCCTACCCCCGCCTGTGGCAGGCGATGCAGGACCCCGCCATCTACGCCAGGGACAAGGTGCGCTTCGAGATGATGCGCCGGCTGGGCTACTTCGTCACCGAGAGCAGCGAGCACATGGCGGAGTACGTCCCCTACTTCATCAAGCGCGACTCGCTGGTGCGCCAGTTTGACATCCCGCTGGACGAATACGTCCGGCGCAGCGAGCGGAATCTCCAGACGTTCGAGCAGACGCGCCGTGAGGTCGAGCGGGGCGAGCCGATCGAGATGCGCCGGTCGCACGAATACGCGGCCTACATCATCCGCGCCATCGAGGCCAACCAGGACTGGTCGTTCAACGGCAACGTCCCGAACTCGCTGGACCGGCGTACGGGGGCCTTGATCCCGAACCTGCCGGCCGATAGCGTCGTCGAGGTGCGTTGTCTGGTGAACGGCGCCGGCGTGTCGCCCTGCCACGTGGGCGACCTCCCCACCCAGCTGGCCGGCCTCAACCGGAGCCACATTACCGTGCACCAGCTGGTGGTGGAGGCGGCCTTGACGGGGAGCCGCGACGCGCTCTACCAGGCGGTGATGCTGGACCCGCACACCGCCAGCGTCCTGAGCCTGGACGAGATCTGGGCCATGACCGACGAGCTGATCGAGGCGCACGGCGACGCCCTGCCCAGGCTGCCGCCGCGCCGGCTGGCCGGCGCCCCCGGCCGGCCGGCGGCCCCGCCGCCTGCTCCCCACCCCCTCTTTACCGTCGAGCCAGGGCACGGCTCAGACGGCTCCACCGCGGCCAACGGGGTGGCGGGAGCACCCCTCGCCGCCGTCACCGCCCCTACCGGGGCCTAATCTGGCTTGTGTACGGCCAGCGAGAAGTTCCCTCTCCCAAAGGGAGAGGGCAAGGGTGAGGGCGCCACTCGTGCATAATCCAGGCGCGCCCAGATCCCTGTGTCGGGAGCCAGCCTTTAACCGGTGGCGCTGGCGCTCCGCGAGCAACATGACTGAATAGCCACGGCGCGGCCGCAGAAATGCTGGTCAAAGGTCGGGCAAAACACGGAGAAGCGCCCACCGCGGCATGGGCCAGCAGTCCCATTCTCGGCCCGTGGCGCGCGGTATGGTTGTAGGCTAGGGCACGCTCATCAACAACGGGCGCGGCATCGGAGCAGGCGTCGAAACAGTATGAAGGGGCGACTGCGGACAGCGTGGCGGTGGCCTTTCGCTGCCTGGAAGGCCCGCGCCCGCCAGGCGGCATGAGGGGACGAATGCGCGAAGGGACGTGGCAGTGGTTGGCCGCTTCCGGCTCCCTGGCGGCCTATGCCCTGGTGGTGGCGGGCGTCGCCCCGGCCGGCCATCGGAGCCAGGTTGCGCCCCTCTCGCTGGTGCCGGTGGTGGCGTGCGCCGCTGTGGCCGGACTGCGTGGGGGGCTGGCCGCTACCGCGGTGGTCATGGCGCTCAACGTCGCGCTCGCCTTCGAGGCATCGGCCAGCCTCGCCGGACTGATCGGCCACCTCGTCATCCTGCTCTCGGCCCTGGGGGTCTCCTGGCTGCGCGCGCTGCTCCAGCGGACGCGGGCGCAGGCCAGCACGCTGGCCAGCCTGATGACCGAGAACAGCCGCCTGTCCCAGGAGGCGGCGGAGGAGGCGGCCCTGCGCCGGCTGGGGGAGCTCAAGGACGAGCTGCGGCGCACTGTCTCGCACGAGCTGCGCACGCCCCTGTCCTACATCTACGGCTACAGCGAGCTGCTCCTGCTCTCCGACCAGGTGCCGGAACGCGAGCGGGGCATGATCCAGGAGATCCACCGCGGCGCTGAGCACATGCGCCGGCTGCTGGACGATCTGCTGGACCTGGACCGCATTCAATCGGGGCAGCTACGGCTGGAGCGCACGGCCGTGGACCTGCCGGCCGTCATCGCGGACGCGATCGAGCACGTCCGCGAGGCCGAGGCGACGCGCCACCAGTTCGCCATCGACGTTGCGCGCGGCCAGGGGCACCTGCTGGCCATCGCCGATCCAGCGCGCGTCCGGCAGGTCCTGCTCAGCCTGCTGACCAATGCCGTGCGCTACTCGCCCGACGGGAGCCAGATCCAGATCGCGGTACGGCTGCAGGCCGGCGCCGCGCCCGATGGCAGCGCTAGGGCGAGCGTCCCGCCTACCGCCTGCCGGTTCGTCGAGGTGCGCATCAGCGACCAGGGGCCGGGCCTGGCCGAGGCGCAGTGCGAGCGGATCTTCGAGAAGTTCTATCGCGGGCACGTCAACGTGACGGGCAAGCACCTCGGGGCGGGACTGGGCCTGGCCATCTGTCGTTCCCTGGTGGAGGCGCAGGGCGGCCGGATCTGGGCCGAAAGCGACGGCCCGGGCCAGGGGGCGACGCTGCGCTTCACCCTGCCCGCGGCGCCGGATAGCGCCGGCTACGCCCTGCGCACGAAGGCGAGCGCGGCCTCGATGGCAGCCCTGGGCGAAGAGAACGAGCCGAGATTGCGGTAGTCGCCGTCGTCCTCGTGGCCAACCACGGTGAAGTCGTCATCGGCGACGTAGGCCACCTCTGCGCCCCGGCCGTGCACCGCCCCCTCCGTGCCGTACTGTGGCCCGTACACCACCATGTCGCCGGCCGCATTGGCCTTGTGCCTGACGCCGATCTCTCGGGCGGCCTTTACCAGCGGGGTCATCACTCTCAGTATGCCGTGGCGGCGAGCGGCCCGTTAGCCCACCGGCTCCGGCCGCCCGGACTGCGCCGACTTGTAGGCCGCCTCGGTGACCTGGGCCACGCGCAGCCCGCAGATGGCCGGGGCCTGGGGCTCCGGCACCTCGCCGCGGATGGCGGCGATGAAGTTCTCCACCGGGCGCACGTCACGCCCTTCGGTCCGCGGGTAGATCTTGTCGCCGCCGCTCGTCTGGTAGCTGAGCCCGTCGGCGCGGATGTTCATCACCCCCGCCGTACCGTAGAACGAGAACTCCTCGCGCCACGGCTCGGCCGAGAGACTGGTGGCGGCGAAGGTGGCGCGGGCGCCGGTGGTGAAGCGGATGGTCAGCGCGGTGATGACGTCGACCAACGTGCCGAAGTTGTCGATCTCGGCGTACACGAGCGCCGGCTCCAGGCCGCTCACCCACAGCATCATGTCCACGATGTGGCTGCCCGTGTCCATGAAGTGCCCGCCCCCGGATAAGGCAGGGTCGGCCCGCCAGGAGGCGCCGGGGAGAAAGTTGGCCAGGCAGTCCTGGGCGATGAGCACGGTCACCAGCCGGATCTCGCCCAGCACGCCAGAGGCGACGATCTCGCGCGCCTTCTTGTAGCGGGCCTGGCCGTGGCGCTGGTAGGCGATGGCCAGCTTGAGCCCCTTGCGCTCCGCCAGGTCGATGGCTGCGCGGGCGTCGGCGGCGGTGGTGGCCATGGGCTTCTCGCACAGGACATGCTTGCCCGCCTCCAGGCTGGCGCGAATGTGCTGGGCGTGCTGGGTGTGCGGGGTGGCGATCACCACGGCGTCAAGCGACGCCTCGCCCAGCATCCGTTCCAGCGAGGTGAAACGCTGCGGCAGCCAGCCCGCCGGGGCATTGGCCCCGTACAGCCGGCCGATGGCGCGCTCCAGCGCGGCCTCGCTCACGTCGCAGAGCGCGGTCAGTCCGGCGTCCGGCCGCGCCAGGATCTCACGGGCGTGGGCCATGCCCATGCCCCCTGTGCCGACGACGCCGAATCGAAGCATGCTGTTTGTCGCAGCCATGAAGCCAGTCGCTCCTCAGTGCTCCTGTGGTCACGTTCAATGCTACCTGCCCGCGGCTCTCTCAGGCCCGCCACCACCTATATTGACAGTGTCACTGCCACTGAGTATGATGGAGGCGATGGACGGCCCTGTCCCCCGCCTGACGATTGAGGAGCTGGCAGCGCGCGCCGGGGTGCGGGTGCGCACCATCCGTTTCTACATCGCCGACGGCCTGCTGCCCGGGCCAGGTGGACGGGGGCGCGCCGCCGCCTACACCGAAGAGCACCTGGCGCGCCTGCGCCTCATCCGGCGCCTGGTGGAGCGCCACGTGCCGCTGGCCGAGATACGGGCGCTCCTGGCGCGCCTCTCTGCCGACGAGGTGCGGGCGCTTCTGGCTGAAGAGGACCGGCGCGCCGCCACCCTGAGCGCGCCGCGCGGCGTGGCGCCGCTGCGGGCGTCCTATCAGGCCCTGTTGCCGGAGGCCCCGCCCCTTGAGGCCTCCGCGGCGCCGCCGTCCCCGACGCCCGCGCCAGCGCAGGAGCCCGGTCCCCTGTGGCGCCGCATCGAGCTGGCTCCAGGGCTGGAGCTCCACGTGCGGCACGACGTCGACGCCATCTACGCCGGCCTGATCCGGCACATCCGCCGCCAGGTCGGGGCGGGACCTCACCGTAACGCGAGGACGAACCATGTTCAACCCACGAGCCTATGAGAATACGCGGCCGGACGGGATCGCAGTCCTGGAGCTGGTCGCCGGCGCCGCGGCGCCAGGTCGCCGTGCCGTCGAGGATGCCCCGCCGCCGGAGCGCGAGCGAGCGCTCCCGCATATCCAGCCACTCATCGAGCGCCCGGTGCAGCCGGCGTGGCCGGTATCGCCGGAACCGCCCCTGCGGCAGTTCGTCCCGCTGAAGCGCTCCGTCCTGGCGGGGGAGATTACCGGGCCCCTGGCGTCGCTCCGCCTGACGCAGGTCTTCGGGTTCGGCCCCGACGTCGAGCGCGATGGCCTGATGGGGCCGGTGGAAGCGCTGTACCGCTTCCCCTTGCCCGGCGACGCCGCCGTCACAGGGGTGCTGGTGCGGTTCGGTGAGGTGGTGGTCGAGGCGGCGCTCGAAGCGAGGGGGCAGGCCGAGGCGGAGTACGATGCGGCGCGGCGCGAGGGCCGGCAGGCCACGCTGCTCACCCGCGAATCGCCGGACGTGTTCACCCTGCGCCTGGCCGGCATCACCTTCGACCAGGACGTGGCGGTCGAGACCTCGTACGTGCAGCTAGCGCGCGCGGAGCGCACAGGATGGACGCTGCGCGTGCCGCTGACCACTGCCCCGCGCTATGTGCGAGGCAACGAGGCCGGTACCCGCCACGCCCAGGGCCAGCCGGGCTTCGTCTTGCGCGACCCCGGCCACCGTTTCCGGCTCGACGTGACCGCGCACGGGGCGGCCGAGGTCACGAGCCCGACGCACCCCCTGTCCGTGGAGCGTTCGGGCGCCGATGGGGACTGCCTGCGCGTGGCTCTGGCCGGGGGCGAGGTCCTGCCGGATCGCGACCTGGTCCTATCCTGGCAGCCGCTCCAGGAGACCGCGCGCCCCGCCGCCCGCGTCTGGCTGCACGATGAGCCCGCGTCCGACCAGGTCTATTTCCTGGCAATGGTCACGCCCCCGCACGCCCCCGCGCCGGATGCCGGCCGGCCACGGGAGCTGATCGTGCTGGTGGACCACTCGGGGTCGATGGCGGGTTCCAAGTGGGCCGCCGCCGACTGGGCGGTGAAGCAGTTCCTGGCCGAACTGGACGAGCGCGAGCGCTTCACTCTCGGCGTCTTCCACAACACCACCACGTGGTTCGCCACGCAGCCGTGTCCCGCCACGATGGAGGCGGTGGCGCAGGCCTACCGTTTCCTGGACGCCCACCGCGACAGCGGGGGCACCGAGCTGGGCGTGGCCCTGGAGCAGGCCCTCAGCCTTCGCCGGGTGGAGGGGGAGTACGCCCGCCACGTGGTGGTGATCACGGACGCCCAGGTGACGGACACCCATCGCATCCTGCGCCTGGCCGAGCAGGAGGCACGGCGCGCCGACCGGCGCCGGATCAGCGTGCTGTGCATCGACGCCGCCCCGAACTCCTTCCTGGCCCTGGAGCTCGCCGAGCGCGGGGGCGGCGTAGCCAGGTTCCTCACCAGCGCCGCGGATGAGGAGGACATCGCCACCGCGCTGGATGAGCTACTGGCGGAGTGGGCGCGACCGGTGGCCACCGACCTCCGCCTCACCGTCAACCGCCGCCAGGTCGAGACCGCCGGCCGCCGGACCGTCCCCGCCGGCAGTGACGACACGAGCGACGCCGCCATCGATCTGGGCGATCTCCCCGCGGGGCGCAGCGTGTGGGTGGCCGGGCGCGTACCTCGTGCAGACGTGCACGATCTCCGGTTCTCGCTCGCCGCGGCCGGCGAGAACCAGCGTCCGGCCCTGCTCAAGCCGGCGGCCGGCCCGGCCCACCAGCCAGCGCTGAAGGCGCTCTTTGGCGCGCAGCGCCTCCTGGCCCTGGAGCACCTCGCCGGAGCGCGGTACGATCGCCGCGAGCTCCGCAGCCGGCTGGCGGCGCTGGGCTATGACGCCGACCGCGTCCTGGCCGGCGCTGAGCGCCACCTTGCCAGGCTCTATCCCGAGAATGCGGGGTGGGAGCACGAGCAGGCGTTGCGAGACCTGCTGCGCCGTGAGGCGCTGGCGTTCGGCCTGCCTTCCTCCGAGACGGCCTTCGTCGCCACGCGCAAGGAGCGCGGGAAGCTGGTCGAGCGCACGGTCGTCGTTGGCAACGCCCTGCCCGCCGGCTGGTCCGAGCCTGCCTATTCCCTGGCCACCGCGCCGGCCAAGGCGTCGTTCGCCTCGCGTTTGGCCCCGCCCCTGGCGTCAGACGCCGCGGATGCTGGCGTGTTTGGCGCCCTGGCGGCGCCTGCTGGATCCGCACCGGCCGGTGGCGGCGGAGCGCCGGACGAGCGCTGGCATATGGCGGCCCCCACCGCGGCGGCGCCCGTTGCGCCACGCCGCCACGACTATCCTGGTGCCCACGTCCCCGGGCTTGGCCGGTCGTCGGCCATCGTCTTCGCTGGCGCACCGCGGCTGCAGGATGGCGCGGCGGTGCTGTACGACTCCGAGCGGGCCGGCGCGTGTCCCTTGCCGGACATGGTGACCTTCACGCTGCTGCGGGTCCGCTTCCTCGCTGGCGCGCCGGACGCGGGCGCCGTCGACCGGCGCCTGCGCCTGCTCATCTTTGTCGATGATCTGGCATCGCCCCGCGCGCAGGTGCTGCTGGCCGACCTGCTGCGGCAGCACGGAGAGCGCCCGCTCAATCTGCGACGGCGGCCGGGCGAGCCGGTGCGCATCGTCTTGCTGGATCCGACGGGGGCCTGGGCCGCCGGTGCGCCGGCGCTGGAGATCAGCCTGGGCTGGTAAGGCTGCGGTCGCCCGCTTCGGCGGGCCGGCCGCTGGCGACGGCCAAGGCGCGGACGGCCGCTGCCAGCGCGGCGTCGAGCGCCGCACGGGTGGCCTGCGGCGGCGCTCCGTAAGGGACCGGCTCGAAGACCAGGCGCCGGTACCGCCAGCCGCCGGCCGGGCGCCCCCACCCGAACCGCCTGAGCAGGCGCCGCCACCAGGAACCGGCGACGGGCGGCCCGTCCGGCGGCAGGTGAGGGCGGAGCCAGTCCGGCACCGGCCCGAGCGCGCCCTCGACACAGCGCACGCGGACCCCCGGCGCGCCCAGGTCCTGCCCCGCGGCGCGGCGACACCTGCGCACGAAGTCCCGCCAGCGCCGGAGGTCGGCGACCACCACGTCCACGTGGGCCTGGCGCCGCCCTCGCGCAAGCGAGTCAGGCTCATCAGGATGGCCGGCGCAGGAGAAGACGGTGCGCACCCAGCCGCTGTGGTTGAGGGCGGCCACCAGGGGACGGATCTGGGCATCGATCCGCTCGCCGCGCAGGGCGTCCCAGGGGATAAACGGCTGCCCAATGGAGGCCATCACCCCAATTCTGTACCCCGATCCTGTACCCCTGTTCTGTACCGGCGAGCCCGCACCAGGGCGCTTGCCGGCGTAACGTGGCGCCAAACGGTATGATCCCTGCCACCAGCGCTGGCCCCGCCCTGGTGGGGCGAACGGGCCGGCAAGGAAGGGAGACGTTCAATGGCAAGGAGCTTACCGGGGATGCGCACACTCGAGGGAGAGAGGGGGCCGGCCATGCCGGCCGCTGGCTGGACGCGGCGCCGGCTGCTGCGTGGCGCCGCCACCGGCGTCGCGGCAGGAAGCAGCCTGGCGCTGTGGGCCTGCGGGCCGGCGTCGGGGACGGGAGGGGAGGGCGCCAAGCCCGCAGGCCAGCCGGTCAGTATCCGGTTCCATCACCGTGGGGGTACGCCGCCGGCCCAGGAGCCGACGTTGTATCAGGAGCAGATCCCGCTCTTCCAGCAAAAGTACCCCACGATCAAGATCATCGATGAAGGCTTCACCGGCGAGGACTATTACCAGAAGGTGACGGTGATGGCCGCCGGCGGCTCGCTCGGCGACGTGATGTGGACTAGCGTCGGGGGCGGAGGGATCTACAACCTGATCGTGCAGAAGATCCTGGCGCCGCTTGACCCGATTGTGGCCAGGGAGAAGTTCGACCTGGGCCAGTACTACAAGGGCTGCATCGACGGCCTCAAGCGCGACGGCAAGCTCTACGCCCTGCCGTTCAAGAGCCACCCGGGCGTCTCGCTCCTGTACTACAACCAGACGCTGTTCGAGCAGCGAGGCGGCGGCGTGCCGGACAGGTCCTGGACGCTGGACCGCTTCCTTGACGCGGCCAAGCGGGTCACCCAGGGCGACGTGTTCGGCTATAACCCCGCCACCAGCCAGAAGACGATCCTCACCTTTGTGCGCGCCTTCGGGGGCGAGCTCCTCGATCCGGAAGGTAGGAAGAGCCTGCTCAACTCACCACAGGCGATCGCCGCCATCACCTGGATGTACGAGGCCTTCCAGAAGCACCGCATCGCCCCCACGCCGTCGCAGGCGAGCCAGGAAGGGGGCGTGGACCGCATGTTCGTGAACGGGAAGCTGGCGTCCGGCAAATGGGGGACGTCCTTCGAGAACACGGCCCGGCGCGACGTCAAGGACTCCTTCAAGTGGTTCGCCAGCCTGCATCCCAAAGGCCCGGGCGGCGTGCCCGGCTCCGATTACGAGATCGACGGCGACTCGATCATCGCCACGAGCAAGCACCCCGACGCCGCCTGGCAATGGGTGAAATGGCTGACCAACCAGGAGAGCGGCATCCGGCTGGGTGAGATCGGCGGGACCGTCGGGGGCCGGCCGGACGTGTACAAGAGCCCGCGCCTGCTGAAGGACCCCATCCGCCAGGTGTTCCTGGAGGCGATGGAGACCGCCCAGCCGGGGCGGCCAGTCTACAACACGCGCATGGCGGAATACGAGAAAGTGATCCAGGACGGACTGCTGCCGCTCTGGGAAGGCAAGGAGACGCCCAGCCGCGCCTACATTGATGAGATCACGCGACAGGTACAAGTGGTCCTGGATAAGCCGCTCCCCTGAGCCTGCCATCCATTCGCCGGCCCGGCGGGGACAGCGACGCGGAGGCGTCGTGCGCTCGGCCGGGCCGGCTGCGGGCGCGGACTGTGGGCGCGGAGGCCCTACACGTCGTCCAGATCGAGCTCCCCCGCCCCCTGGGGGAGAAGCTGCAGGGGTGGACTGTGGGCGCCAAGGCCCTACACGGCCGCGGGGTCAGGGCACCGGACCGGCGGGAGGGCGCTCGCTGCAGGCCAGCGCGTCCTCGACGCAGGCGGCGGCGGCTTCGCTATCCTCGAATTCGCCGAGCGTTGTCGGGCCGCTGGTCGAGCCGGGAGCGGTCTGGCAAGAGATCACGTGAAAGCGGTGCCGGCGGGGGTCATGGAGCACCTGCACGCTGATGCCCCCCTCCCACTGAGGGGGGAAGACGACCCAGGCCAGGTCGGAGCTGGACCGGTAGCCGGTCAGGCGGCGGCGCCTTAACGCGGCAAGAAGAAGGTCTCGCGGCGTACGTGTCGTGGGCACGATCTGCTGGTCCTTAGGGGGCTTACGGGGCACTAGCCGCTGGCCGGCGCTGTCACCGCCAGACCGCTGCTGGAAGCTGCTGTCAGGATGCTACGGGCCCGGCCGGCCGGTGACAATCAGCCGGCCATAACGGGCTATGGCGGCGCCAGGCGGGCAGTCTGTCGCCGGCCGGAGCCGGCGGGCGGCGGACGCGCGCGCCCGCAATGGTCGGCCATCGCCAGCAGGAAGTTACGTCAGCGGTGGAGGGTGAGCAGTCATGCGCCTGGCAGGCAAAGTGGCTCTGGTGAGCGGGGGTGGTGGCGCGGGCATTGGTCGCGCCATCGCCACGTTGTTTGCGCGCGAAGGCGCGGCCGTGGTGGTAGGAGACATCAACGAGGCCGGCGCCCGAGACGTGGCCGCCGCCATTCAGGCGGCAGGTGGCCGCGCGACGGCGCTGCGCGCAGACGCCGGTTCAGCGCCGGACGTGCAGCGCCTGGTCCGCACCGCCGTCGACGCCTACGGCAGGCTGACCACGATCGTGAACGTCGCCTCCTGGGCCGCAGTCAGACCGATCCACGAGCTAGACGACGCCGAGTGGGACCATACCCTGGCCGTCGGGCTCACGTCTTGCTTCCTCACCGCCCGGTATGGCCTGCCCGAGCTGATGCGCGCCGGCCGCGAGGCCGGCCCGTCGATCGTCAGCATCTCGTCGGCCAACGGGGTGATCACGAACCCCGGCTTCGGCGCCTATTCCGCGGCCAAGGCCGGCATCCTGGGGCTGACCAGAAATCTGGCCCTGGACTACGGCCCCTACGGGATCCGCGCCAACGCCATCTGCCCCGGCCTGATCTTGAACGACCGTACTCGGCCACGGGTGCAGGCCGATCCGGCGGAGTGGCGCGGCAACCTGGATTGCTACCCGCTGGGCACGATCGGCGCGCCCGAGGACGTGGCCTATGCAGCCCTCTACCTGGCGTCGGACGAGGCAAGGTGGGTAACGGGGGTCACCCTGATGGTGGACGGTGGGCTCACCATCCAGTCTGTGGAGGCCCTGGTGCGCCCATCGTTCCGGCGCCGATGGAAGCGGAGCACGGTGACCATCATTGATCCGGATGAAGATGAATAGGCTTGAGTGGCCGGCGCGCCAGCCCAGGAGTGGCCGGCGCGCCGGCTGCGGGATGTGGCCATTCGTGGTCTGGATGGGCAGCTAGGGCTCCACCTAACGTTCCCTCGGCCTTTGGGAGAAGACGAGAGTGAGGGCACCGCTTGCGAATACGCCGGGCTAGCTCTGACGGGGATCCGGACGGTGGCCGGCTACTTTGGCGCCGTACGCTGCATGATCTCCAGCGCCAGGGGCGCGATCTTATCGAACGCCACGCGCATCGGCTGCTCGTTGGTGAAGACCTTATCCTGCTCCGGCTTGATGGCGTTGGCCCAGATCTCGGCAAACTCCACGATGGCGTGCGATGGCGTGATCTTGGCCAGATCGACCGAGTCGATGGCCGAGCGGAGGTCGCCTTCCGGTAGGTTGGCCTTCTCGCGGTAGAACTTGATCCAGTCCGCCGCCAGCGATTTCCGCGCCGGGATAGCCCCCTGCTGCAACGGCCAGAGGCGCAGCGCCTCAGGGCTCACCATGTGCTTGATCAGCAGCCAGCCGGCATCCTTGTTGGGCTGGCCCTTGAACATGGCCCACTGGTCGGCGTAGAACCAGTTGTTGCGCGGTAGCCCGGGAGGCGACGGCGGGTTGGGGACCGCGCCCACGCCCCACTGGAAGTCCTTGATCTCGGCGTAGCGGGAGAAGGCGCCCGGCGTGTTGAATTCCATGGCCACCCGGCCGGTCTGGAACAGCGTAGGGATGGAGCCGCCCGCCCGTAGCTCGGTGATCTCTTCCGGCATCGGCCACACCTTGTGCCGGTGGCGGAGGTCGGCCAGGAACTGGATGCCGTCGATCACCGCTTCTTTCTGGGGCGCAAACTTCTTGGGATAGCCCGTCTCATAGGCCTCCAGCTCGAACCAGTCGCCCCCGTACGCCTGGGCATAGAACCGATCGGCTCCCCAGGGGTTGCCGGCGCCGAACTGGACGCCGCGGCCGCTCTCCCGCTTGGTGGCTTTGAGCGCGATGTCGAGAAACCTGGGCCAGTTCCAGCTGCGGTCCTTCCAGTCGGTGGGCGGCGCTGTGAGGCGCTCTTTCTCGAGCAAGGTCCGGTTCACGATCATGATGTGGGGCCACACCGTGATCGGCAGACAGCTATACTTGCCCTTCCACTTGCAGAAGGCAAGCAGGGGCGGGTAGAAGTCGGACAGGTCGTAGCGGTCCCGCGCGATGAAGGGGTCCAGCTCCTCCAGCTGGGCCCGAGCGGCGTAGAAGCGGTATCCACGCTGCGCGGCGGGCCACCACAGGGCCGGCGGCGTTCCTGAGGCCAGCAGCAGATCGGTCTTCGTATCGTACTGCCCCGATTCGGTGACGATGGCGTCGACCTTGATGTTGGGGTACTTGCTCTCGAAGAGCGCAAAGGCCTTGGTCTGGAGGTCGACCTCGATTGGCGTCGGCCGGAGCACGGCGATCAGCTTGACCTGCTCCTTCACCTGCGTCCCCACGCCCTCCCCGCGTTGGGGCGCTATGCCACAGGCGGCGAGCAGGGCGCCGGCTGCGCCCATACCTGCCGCCCCCCGGATGGCCGTCTGCCGGAGCAGCACACGGCGCGTAACCGCCGAGAGCATGACGCGCATTCCCGTTCCATCCCTATATGAGATTGGCCCGATACCACACCAGCCGGAGCGGGCGCTCACGCCAGGCTATCCAGACCCATGTGGGGATCGCGCCTCCTTGCGTCCAGTGTAGACCAGCGGCGTTCAGAATGCGAGAGGCGAGCATAGGCCCTAAGTACTCCACCTGAGCCGTTCGGTGGCGCGCTCGGCGAAACTTGATGGCAGCGACGATGTGGAGCGACCAGGAGCGTAGCCAGGCTCAGGCAGATCTCGAACGTTTGACGGGGGAGTTAGTGCGCCTCTACCAGCTACGGGAGCAGCTCAGGATGGCGCTTGGTGAGGCCGGCGAGACCGCCGACGCCGCCGCGCCCCAGCCGGTATCCGGCCCGCCGGTGATCCGCGTGATCCACGGCAAGCGTGAGGGACCGGCGCCGGTGGACGGGCAGCAGCGCAGCGCGCTCCGCGCTCAGTTCCAGGTCATTCGCGGGGGCCTGGCCGGCCCCGTCGAACCACCGCGACGCCCCGACCAGTAGCACGCCCCGTAGAATCCAGGGCTGGACCGTCAAGAGGGTTGGAGGACGAGCAGCAGAGCCGGAGCAGGAGCCAGCGCCGTGCAGGTACGGACATCGCCCTCGGCCAACCCTCACCCCGAGCTGGCCAGCCCCTGGCCACCTGGCTATGCCGGCGCCGTCTCCCTGACCTTCGACGACGGGCGGGCGTCACACCTTTCGCGCGTGGTGCCCATCCTGGCGGAGTACGGCCTGCACGCCACGTTCTACCTGAACCCGCGCGGCGCTACCGAGCAAGAGTGGCGTGAGAGGCTGGAGCCGTGGGTGGCCGTCCAGGCCGCCGGGCACGAGATCGGCAATCATTCCCTGAGCCACGTCTGCTCCCAGGCCATGCGCGACCGGCGTGATCCGCGCCTGCCGGCGCTGGAGACCTGGACGCTGGCGGACGTCGAGGCCGATGTGATGGAAGCGGAGCGCCGGCTGGGTGCGGTGCTGCCGGCGCCGCCGGGCCAGCCCCGTACCTTCTGCTACCCCTGCTATCAGGAACACGTCGGCGAGGGGCCAACGCGCCGGAGCTACGTGCCGGTGATCGCCAGGCGCTTCATCGCTGCCCGCGGCGCCGGCGAGTATGGTGACAACCGCCCCGCGACGTGCGACCTCCATTACCTGTGGTCGTGGAAGGTGGAGCTGCTCGACGGCGCCGCCCTCGTGGGCCGAGCCGAGCGGGCCGCGCTGGGCTACTGGGAGATCCTGACGTTCCACGACGTCGGCGACGGCGGACGGAGCCGGCTGACCAACACGGAAACCGACTTCCGCGAGCTGTGCGCGTTCCTGGCCCGCCACCGGCAGCGGCTCTGGACCGCTCCCGTCTCGGTCGTGGCGCAGCGCATCGCCGCCTGGCGCCGTGCCGTCTTCGAAGCCGCAGGGTAGCGGCTCAGCCGCGCAGCCGGACCATGGGCGGGGGACCTCACCCCCTTCGGGCGGGGGCGCACCGCACCCCTGCCCCACCCTGCCCCACCGTGTGGCTTGGCCCCGCCGCCCCCTCTCCGCTTCGGAGAGGGGGAACGACCGCCACGGCCGTGGGGCTTGGCCCCGCCGCCCTTCTCCGAGGCGCCGAGGGGGCGAGCCCGCATTCTTCATCGTCCGCGATCAGTTCCCTCGCCCTTTGGGAGAGGATGACGGTGAGGGCTCCGCAGGTCAAGCATTCGGTGTGGCTCTACTTCACCTTCCCGTGGCGGAATGGTGAGGGCTCCGCAGGCGAAGGATCGACCCATGTCCCGCGGAGGCGCCGGCGAAGATGGAGAAGAGGCCGGCCATCTCTTCAGGATCCCCGTCTAGGGGCCGATGTCCGTATCCTCCACGTCTCCAGGGCCGACGGCCGATCGCTCCAGTTCGAGCAGACGGTGCTTGCGGTCCAGTCCCCAGCGGTAGCCGGTGAGGCGCCCGTCGGCGCCCACGACGCGGTGGCAGGGTACGAGGATGGCCACGCGGTTGGCGCCGCAGGCGGCGGCGACGGCCCTGGTAGCGGTGTGGGGCAGGCCCAGCCGGCGCGCTAGCTCGCCGTAGGACAGGGTGTGGCCGGCGGGGATCTGCCTCAGCCCCGCCCACACGCGCTGCTGGAACGGCGTTCCGTGCAGATCCAGGGGGAGGTCCAGGCGCGCCGGCTCGCCCGCCAGGTGGCGCCGGATGGTGCCGGCCCAGGGCGCCAGGCCCGCATCGTCACGCTCCAGGATAGCGGCCGGAAAGTCGCGCCGCAGCGCGCCGGCCAGCTCCGCATCGGAATCGCCCAGGTAGAGGGCGCAGATACCCCGTTCGCTGGCGGCGACGAGCAGGCGGCCGAGGGCGCAGCCGGCGATGGTATGGCGGATACGCTGCTTGCCGGACCTCATGCGTACAATCTTCCCATTGGAGTTGCTCTACCTTGTGGAGGGTACGACGTACCGCGAGCCGGCGCCTGCGGCCTGACCTAGCCGGCCCGCTGGCGGCCCCGGATGGCCGGACCGGAGCCGGCGCGCCCCTGATGCGGCCGCCGGCAGCGGGCGAGACTGTACCGGCGGAAGGGCCGCCGGGCCTGCGGTTAGCCGGCATCTGGCGGGGACTGGTGTGGAGCGGCCTGGCGGCGCTGGTGGCGGCGGTGGCGCTGGGCGTGTGGGGCGATTGGCGCCACCTGGCGGCGGCGTTTGGGCGCTTCTCCTGGATCGCCTTCCCCATCGCCCTGCTGCTCACCCTGGTGAACGCCAGCCTGCGCTTTCTGAAGTGGCAGTACTATGTCCACCGCATCGGCGCGCGTCCGGCGCTGCTGGACAGCGTGCTGATCTTCGTGGCCGGCTTTGCGCTCTCCGTCACGCCGGGCAAGACGGGCGAGTTTCTCAAGGCCTATCTCCTCGCGCGGCGCTGCGGCGCTCCGGCCTGGAAGGCGGCGCCCATTACCCTGGCGGAGCGGGCGACGGACGGCTTTGCCGTGCTGGTGCTGGCCGGCGCCGGCTTGACGATCGTGACCGGCTCCCCCTGGTGGGTGGCCGGTAGCCTGGTCGTGACGGTGGCCGGCTGCGCCGCGCTGGCGCTGCTGGCATCCTGGGCCAGCCCCGGCAAGGAGTGGCGCGTGCCTGGCGTCATGGGGCAGCGCGCCGCCGCCTGGGTCGAGCGCCTGGCTCAGCGTCCGGCGGTGGCGCGGCTACTGGCCAGGCTCCGCCTCAGCGGCGAGGGCGCCTCCGCCATTCTGGACGCCCGCAGCCTGCTCCTGGCCGTCGCCCTGGGCACCGTCTCCTGGGGCGCGGAGAGCATTGCCCTCTGGAACGCGCTGGTCGCCTTTGGCCTGCCGGCGACCGTGCCCCTGCTGGGGAGCGCCCTGGCCGCGCTGAACGCCGGCACGCTGGTCGGTGCCTTCTCGCTCCTGCCCGGTGGAGCCGGCGCCGCCGAGGCGACGATCGCCGCAGTGCTGGTGCAGCACGTCGATCGGGAGGTGGCCGCGGCGGCCACGCTCCTGATCCGGCTCTGCACCGTCTGGTTTGGCGCCATCCTGGGCATCGGCGCGCTGCTGGCCTTGAAGGCGGCCCTGGTGCCCGAGGCGCCTCCCGCGCGCCCGGTCCCCTCCGGCGCGCCACTCCCCTGAGCGCGGGCGGGGGGGCAGCCGGAGCAGCCGGAGCAGCCGGAGCAGCCGGAGCAGCGGGGGCATACGCCGTGGCGGCGCGAGGGAGGGATCACCCTTCGGCGCGGCCATACTCGGCGCAGAGGCTCCGTCACTCGTGGTTGCGCGCCCGCAGCATTGGCTCCGGCAGGCCGAACGGGATCTGGAGCACGCCCGCTACCCGAATGCGTATCCGCAAGGGGCGCCCTACGTGTTCTATCCACGCAGCGAGGCTGAACGTGCGACGGGCCATTCGCAAGCTATCCTGCGGGTGTGTCGAGATCTTGTCGCTGGATAGGGACGCCCCGATCCAGAACGTGACCGCGTGCGTCCGGCGCATGGCCGCTCGCCACGCGGAGATCGAGCGGGTGGCGCTCTTTGGCTCGCTGGCCCGTGGCGACGCGGCGCGCGGCAGCGACGTCGACCTGCCAGTCGTCCTCTCGCACAGCGCCCTCCCTTTCCTGGAGCGCATCTCCCGCTACATGCCGGCCGGCGGCGGCATTGGTGTGGACGTCTTCCCGTACACCCGCGAGGAGCTCGCCGGCAGGTCCCTCTTCCACAGGAAGACGGCAAGATGAGTTCCCTCTCTTTGGGAGACGGTTAGGGTGAGGGCTTCAGTTCCCTCTCACTCTGGGAGAGGGCGAGGGTGAGGGCGCCGCTCGTGAATAAGCCAGGCTAGCGAACCGCTGCCGGCTGGCGGCGCGGTCCCAGCGGAACCACGCTCAGGAGCACGGCCGCGGTCCCCGCCGTCAGCGCCCCGTAGACGAAGGGGGCCGGCGGCCCCACGGCCTGCCACAGCGCTCCGGCGATCACGCTCGCCGGCAGTAGCGCTACCCCTGTGGCCGTGGCATAGGTGCCCATGGCCGTGGCCCGCAGCGATGGCGGCACTAGGTCGGTCACCAGGGCCCGCGCCACCCCCTCCGTGCAGGCGTAGTACAGGCTATACACCAGGAAGAGGGCGGCCACCGCCAGGGCGCCCGGCGCCACGGCGAAGCCGGCGTAGACCAGGGCAAAGATCCCATAGCCGGCCACCAGCACCGGCCGGCGTCCCCAGCGATCGGAGAGCATCCCCACCGGCGTGGCCAGCAGGGCGTAGAGCATGTTAAAGGCAAAGTAGGCCAGCGGGATCAGTGCGGCCGCCATGCCTGCGTCCTGCGCCCGCAGGATGAGGAAGGCATCCGAAGAGTTGCCCAGGGCGAAGAGGGTGGTAATGGCTGTCAGTAGGAGAAACGGCCGGCCCAGATCGCGCATGCCCAGGCGGGGCGCGTCGACGTCCTTCGGGGGCGCGGGCCGGTCCTGCACCAGCCACCAGGCCACCAGCACGGCCAGGAGCCCCGGCACGCTTGCCAGCCAGAACACGGCTCGCGCCCCTTCGGGGGTATTGCCCAGCAGGGCCAGGGTTCCCGCCGCCAGCAGGGGCCCGATCGCCGCCCCCGCCGTATCCATGCTGCGGTGGAAGCCGAAGGCCCGCCCGCGGATGGCGGGCTCCACGCTATCGGCAATTAGGGCATCGCGCGGCGCCCCGCGGATCCCCTTGCCGAAGCGATCGGCAAAGCGGATGGCCAGCACCTGCGGCCAGGCGGTGGAGAGCGCCAGCAGGGGCTTAGAGAGATTGGAGAGGCCATAGCCGAAGAGCATCAAGGGCTTGCGCCGCCCGCTCCGGTCGGAGAGCCAGCCGGCAAACACCCGCAGCACGCTGGCCGTGCTCTCCGCCACCCCCTCGATCAGCCCCACGGCCGCGACCGGGGCGTGCAGCACCGCCGTCAGGAACAGGGGCAGTACCGGCACGATCATCTCGGTGGAGATGTCGGTAAAGAAGCTCACCAGGCCCGCCGCCAGGACATTCCGGGGCATGGCGTGCTGCCACCCCCATCGTCTGGCGGCCGGCGCCGGTAGCGCCTGCACCTCGTCCACGGGGGCTTCACGCGCCGTCATCCCTGCTGCTCCTTGTGAGGACATGGCGTTGCCCGCACCACCTCATGGCGTTGCCGGCAAGCGGCACGCTGCCGCGGAGGCCGAGCGGCTAGCTGACGAGAGCATAACCGGCTACCCGCCCAGTTAGTCGAGAGGGAAGGCTCTCGGTTTGGCGCGCCTAATCCCCGGCCTGAGGCGGCGCTCCCACCTCCTGCCCTCTTGCTGGCCCGTGGGTCGGTGCCTGTCCCCGGACGGCCAGCACCTTCCGACCGCTTGCTGGCCGACCGCTTGCTGCCGGTGGGCCGGCGACTTGCTGGACGGCGGGGCGGTGGCGGACCTCACTCAGGAGATGCCCAGCCACGCGCGGTAGACGTCTTCCATCAGCCGCACGTCGGTGCGTGTATCCTCGCCCGAGGAGCGGAACGGCGCGCCGGTGCGCAGGCACTCCACGAAGTGCTCCGCCTCCCGCTTGTACGCCCACGACCAGCGCGGCTCGGAAATGGCCCGCGTGATAGTGTGCTGCACGCCGTGCTGGCCCAGGCCAGCCAGCGCGCCGCCGGCCTCCGGCAGATCGCTGCGGTAGATCTCCACCTCCGCCACCGCGTTGCGCAGCAGCAGAGGCGGGGCCCAGGTATGCACCCACCCCCGCTCGAAGTAGGCCTGTGTGTGCTCGTCCCAGCGGTAGTAGCGCAACTGCCCCGTCTCCAGGACGCAGCGCACGCCGGCGATGGTCAGGATCACCACGCCCGTGCGGCCGTCCGGATCGAGATCGACGTGCGCTACTTGCGCCTCGTCGCCGGCATCGAGCAGGAACCGCAAGAGGTTGACGTTGTGCGTGTACTGCTGGAGGTAGCCCACGTAGCGCCCGCCGTACTCCGGCGGCAGCCAGCGTGGCAGGTGCGCCTCCGTCGGCGCCGCCGGGGACGCCTCGTCGCTGTGGGTGACGGGAACGTCGCTGCCCGCCAGCCAATCGCCGCAGAAGCCGTGCGCCCGCACGTAGAGCAGCCGGCCGCACTCGCCGGTGTGGCGCCACCCCTGGATCACCTGGTGCGCCAGCTCGTTACCTACGTCATAGCGCTTCATGTAGGCGACCATCAGCCGGGCGCCGCCCTCCCGCGCCGCCGCCAGGATGCGGTCGGCCTGGGCCAGGGAGATGGCCATCGGCTTCTCCATGAAGACGTGCTTGCCCGCCAGCAGGCAGTCGCGCGCGATCTCCCCCTGCAGCGCGAACGGCGCCGAGACGGCAATCGCGTCCACCTCCGGATCGGCCGCCAGCGCGCGGTGGTCAGCGTACAGGCGCGGGATGCCGAAGCGCCGCTGCACCTCCTCGCCGAGCGAGCGCCGCACCTCGGCTAGGGCGACCAGGTCGCATCCCGGCAGTGCGGCGAAGTTAGGCAGGTGTACCCGCTGCGCCAGGTTGCCGGCGCCGACGTAGCCCAGACGCACCGGGCGGCCCAGCGCCTGGAAACCCGGCTGCCTGGAAGCTTGAGTGACGGTCGGACTCACGTCTTGGGTTCCTCCCCCATTCTTCGCTGGTGACGCGGGCATCGTAGCGCACTCTTCCTGCGGCTGCGCCACTGGTCGCCCACTCTCATCGCAGACCTTCGCAAACTCGGTCCGCTGACGCGGACGCCGTGGGCTAATGCCGCACGGCTACAGGTGCGAACCCCGCTGCAGCGGGCTCCCCAGGCCCAGCCGGCTGAAGCCGGCTTTGCATAGCTGGCCCTGGGGCTTCAGCCCCAGGGCGGCGCGGCACGCGCAGGGCGTTTCCTCCTCTTGGCTGTTCCCGCGCCAGGAGTAGACTTAGACGTTGACATGCGATGCGGCCCCGCCCTACGATGGCTTACGAACTCTGGTGCCTCAAGCCCCACAAGGCTGTGGGGGAGTGCCATACTGAGGCCGCTGCGCTGGTAGTGACCAGGCGATCCTTCGAGCCGGAGAGAGTGAGAGCGGGCGCGGGGTGCGGTTTGTAGACGACTGTAAGGGAGTTCCTGCCATGGCCATGAGCCTTCGCCGGCCTCCGACGTGGTGGACGACCCGTCGCACCATCCTGCGCCTGCCAGTCGCCGCCATCGGGGCGGCCCTCGCCGCCTGTGGCCCTGCTGGCGGCGGCCCCAGCTCATCTGCCGGCGCATCCGGCCCAGCCACCCTGGACGTCCAGCTTAACTTCACCAGCCTGGAGCAGCCCTACCTTGAAAAGCACATCGGCGCCTTCATGCAGAGATACCCCCAGATCAAGGTGAACTGGGCAAATACCCCGGGCGAGGAGCACTACAGCAAGCTCACCACTATGGTCGCCGGCGGCACGCCGCCGCACCTGAGCCACATGACCAGCCGCTGGGCCGGCCAGTTTATCCGTGGCATGGCTGTCTACACCGACCTCACGCCCCTGGCCAGGGCCGACAGGTTCGACCTCAAGGACTTCTGACCACTGCTCTCGGAAGGCTTCGCCGACGCCCAGGGGCGGCCGATGGTGCTCCCCTACGACATCACCGTCCAGCTGCTCTACTACAACGCCGACGCGCTCAAGGCCACCGGCGCGCCGCTCCCCCACCGACCGCTGGACCCTTGACGACATGCTCGCCGCCGCCTTGAAGGCGACGCGAAAGGGAGCAGACGGGCGGTACGAGCAGTTCGGCTACGATGGCCTGCCCAACGGCGGGCAGTTCGAGTATGGAGTGGAGCGGTTCGGCGGGCGCCTTTTGAACGACAGGCTCACCCAGTGCGAGATGAACAGCGCCGGCTCCGTCCGAGGCATTCAGTTCTGGACGGACCTGCGCCACCGCCACCACGTCGCCCCCGCCACCGCCGAGGAGCGCGCCGGCCAGACCATGCCCCAGCTGTTCGGCACCGGCCGGCTGGCCATGATGATCGCCGGCACCGTCACGGCCGCCCAGGTGCGTGACCAGAAGCCGGCATTTGTGTGGGACGTGCTCCCCATCCCTCGTGGGCCGGCCGGAGACCAGTTACGTGCCGGCGGCGGTGGCTACGGCCTGCACAAGGGCATCCAAAGCCTGGACGCCGCCTGGCTGCTGCTCAAGCACCTGGTCTCGCCGGAGGTACTCATGGACATGGTGGGCCAGCCGCGGCGCTCCGTGCCCGGCCGCGCCTCGGTTGCCAAGTCGGTCGCCGCCGAGACCGGCACCGCCCCCAGGAACTGGCAGGTGATCATCCCCGTGACCGAGAAGGCGCGCCACATCACGTTTGGCCTCACGCCCAAGGGCGGCGACCTGCTCCAGGAAGTCACCACCACGCTGAACAAGGTCTACAATGGCGGTACCGACGTCAGGTCCGAGCTCGACGGGCTCACGCAGCGCATCAATGCCATCCTCGCCGGCCGGTGAGGTGCGATGTGTGGCGGGGATGGCGCCGGCGTACGGCTCATCACGCATAGTCGGCTCACTGCTCGCAGACTTAGCGGAGGGTTAGCGTGGACACCGTAGTTCTGGACCGGATGCAGCGCGCGCAGCGGGTCGGCGTGTTTGGTATCGGGCTGGCCGCCTACTGGCCGCAGTTCTCCGGCCTACGGGAACGGCTGGAGGGCTAGCAGCGCCAGGTGCAGCATCGCCTGGCCGGTTTGGGCGCGGACGTGATCTCCGCCGGGCTGGTCGATACCGCTCCGGCGGCGCGGGCGAGCGGTTTGCGCGCGAGGCGGTGAGCCTCTTGCTCTGCTATGTGGGCACATACGCCACGAGTGCTCAGGTGCTCCCGGCCGTCCAGGCTCCCGCGGGGCGGGGCGCCATCGCCCGTGTTCTGTTACGCATTACGGTTCCCTCAGTAGCCCGCCCATCTCAACGTGTGCCCCAACGGCATCCGGCCGAGTGCCCTTCGGGCATACGCTCGCTTGCAGCGTTCGGCCACCAGCTACGGTAAGCAGCGCGCCAGCCGAATAGCCGGAAGACCTGCTGCGCGGTATAGCGCCGCCTGCGCTACGTCCCTCACGGCTAGCTGCGCCACGTCCCTGATGGTGTCGTGCGTCGCGTTTCGGACGCCCCTCATGCCACCGCTCGACGACGGACTTGCACGGCGGCCGCGCAAGAGTAAGAGGGGCCGCCGCGATGAGTGGCCGCGGGCCGCGGCGATCGTCAGTTGCCCGTGAACTGCGGCGGGCGCCGCGCCAGGAACGCCGCCACCCCCTCGGCGCAGTCGCGGGTGGCGAATACCTCGGTCCCCAGCACGTCGAAGGTGAACGGCTCCCCGTCCGGATGGCGGACGGCGAAGTCGATCGCCTGCTTGGCCCAGGCCATCGCCCGTGGCGCGTTGGCGAGCAGCAGCTGCACCAGTTCGTCCACCCGGCGGGGCAGCGCCTCCACCGGCACCACCTCGTCCACCAGGCCCACCGCCAGCGCCTGCTCGGCGGTGAGCGGCTCGCCCGAGAGCAGCAGGCGGCGGGCCCGCGCCGCGCCCACCACGTCGATCAGGCGGCGGGCATCGGCGACGCTGATCCCGATGCCCAGCTTGACCGCAGGCACGCCGAAAACCGCGTCGGCGGCGGCCACACGGAAGTCGGCCGTGAGCGCGAGCTCCAACGCCGCACCGAGGCAGTAGCCGGCGATGGCGGCGATGACCGGTTGGGGCAGCGCGGCCCAGGCGCGGAGCGCGCCCTCGTAGCGCTCGTTGTACTCGCGCGCCGCCGCTGTGCCGAGCCGCGCTTCAGGGAACTCGGCGATGTCACTCCCGGAGCTAAACACGCCGCCGTGCTCCCCCACCTGCCCGGTCAGGACGACGACGCGCACGGCGGGGTCGGCCGCCAGCCCGGCGGCGATCCCCGCCAGCGCCTGCCAGCAGGCGAGATCCAGTGCGTTGCGGCGCTCCGGCCGGTTCAGCGTGACGGTGGCGACGGCGCCGGCGACCGCGAGCTTGACCGGCTCGGGCGCCGGACCCGGCACCGGCCGGCGGCGCCCACCTCGATGCCGGCGATGCCACCAACTGAGGGGACGGTGCGCCAGGCGCCCCACCGCCTGTGAGGTGCCGGCGAGCACCTTCGGCGCCTGCAGATCGAGCCGGCGGTCGAATCCGACCATTGGCCTCCTCCTAACCTCGGCCCCCTACTTGCTGGTATACCACGAGGCGGGAGCCGACAGGCGCTCTCGCGCGGTGTATTCACCAGCGGAGCCCTCACCCCAGCCTTCTCCCAAAGGGAGAGGGAGCTCGGGCCCCAGCCCGCACCGCCAGGCCAGCCTCCTCGCCTGCATCATTCACGACGCGCAGCCCTCACTGTCGCCCACTCCACGGGTCCCCGCTCTCTCACCGGAAGAAGGGGCTCCCCGCTGGCGGTGACGGCGACGCTGCGCGCCGTGTTCCAGCCGCTGGTGGAGGGGCGGGCGACGCTGGAGCAGACGCGGCGGGAGATGGTCGTGCGCACGCCCCGCCTGTTCGCCGACCGGACCCGCTGCCCGCTGCTCCTGGCCGCCGGTGAGTGGGACGATATCTACGCGCGTGCCGTGGCGCTGGACGCGGCCCTGGTGCGTGCCGCGAAGGCGCATGAGTTCGTCCTCTTCCCGGGGATGGGCCACGCCATACAGAGCCGCAGCCCGGCGCCTGGCAGCCGGACCCCGCGGGACGTGACGTTCGAGTTCCTGTGGCGGCATGCACGTCCACGCGATTGACACGCCGGTGCATCCAGCGACGGTTCCACGGAGGCTTGCAGAACGAGTACCATAAGGCACGCATGGGAGCCATGACTGCGATGAAGCGGTGCAATGAGTGCGGCACCACGGTGCCGGAGGGACTGACGGCCTGCCCCGTCTGCCGCAGCACGGACGTGTCGGCGGCGCCGGGGACACAAGCAAGCGCTGCGGGCGTGGCCGGCTACGAGCGCTTCATCCGGCGGCGCCGGCTGGCCCGCGTGGCCACGGCGGCCACGACCCTCCTGCTGCTGATCGTCGCGCTGGCTGTGGCCCTGGCCGCCAAGGACGCCGCCTCGGTGCAGGGCAGCCCGACCGATCAGTCGGCGCTGCTGGTGGTCGCCCGCGTCGGCCTGTTCTTGCTCCTGGTGAATCCGATGGTGCTGGCGGCCGTCGCGCTGGTGCTGGGGCTCATGTCCTACCGTCTCTGGTACCGTGCCCTCACGGGCGAGCGACCGGTCACCGAATTCAGCGTGATCGATGCCCTCGGCGGCCGTGTCCGCCGGTGAGCATGCCGGCAGAGGTCATCCGACGGGGGTGAGGGCACTACGGTGGAGGCACGTTGATGGCGAAGGCGCTCACCGTCACGCCGAGCACTCCTTCAGGACTCTCCTGGAGCGGACGGCCGCTCGAGGTGTGGGGCGTGCGCGTCGCCAGCGCCGCCGTGCGGGAGGAGTGGACCCAGGCCCTGATCGATCACCTCGACGACTACAGGCGCTACGGGGTGAATGCGCTCACCGTCTTCTACCAGGGCTCCTCTGGCGGCCACCTGCAGGCGTTCTCAGACGACGGGCGTGAGCTTGACGCTGGCGTGCGTGAGCGCATCGACCGGCTGGTGCGCGCCTGCGCCGACCGCGATATGCTCGTGGTCGCCGGCATCTTCTATCAACGGGAGCGCCTGCCGACGCGCGAGGCGTACGTGCGGGCCGCCGAGGCGGCGGCGAGGCACCTCGCCGGCTACGAGAACGTCATCATCAACCTGGTGAACGAGCACAACAGCGCCGGCTGGGAGCATTGCCCGTTCCCCGTGCGCACCGTGGAAGGGATCATCGAGCTGTGCCAGGTGGTGCGGGCCGCCGCGCCCGACCGGCTCGTCGGCGGAGGCGGTATCCACCCGGGCGTCAATGCCGAGCTATCGGTGCGGCCGGAGCTGGATCTCCTGCTGTTCGACTGGCACGGCGCGTCGCAGGAGGCGGTGGAGCATTACCGCGCGGCCGGATCGACAAAGCCGCTGATGAACGTGGAGCTGTTCGGCGGCTGGGCGCAGGGCTTCGTCGAGGAAGACGACGTGCCCCAGCCGGGCGTCAACATCTCCTGGCCCGGTTGGGGGCGCAACACGCCGGCGGCCGCGCCCCCCGGGCGGCGGCGCATCCAGGGCGTGCTGCCGGAACAGACACAGGGGACCCACCGCGGGCGGGCAGACTTCTTGTCCGAGGTGGAATACGCCGCGCGCACGCCCGGGTTCTCGCTGTTTGGCCACTTCCCCGGCTGGTGGCAGGGGCCGTCCCGCCAGCCGACGTTTGACTGCCGCTTTGACCTCGGGGGTAATGGCACACGCGCTAGCCCGGGTATCCGCTGGTATTTCGAAGCCGTCGCGCGAGCCAGCGGGATAACGATCTAAGCGCCAACGCAACTCGTCGCAGTCTCCTGACCACCGCGCCTGCCGCGCTGGGCGCGCTTGGGGCCAGGCACGCCGACGATATCAACAGGCTCTCCAGCTCCGTGCCGCCGCGGCAGTCGGCCGCTCATCAGGGCCTTCCACGACGCGATCGGCCACGGCTAGTGCACGATCAGGCCAGCGATGTGGCCTGACCCCCCTGGCATGGGGCCTCGCATCCTGGAATAGGTCGTCTGAAACAGCACGAGACCGTGCCAAATCATGCTCTCTACACCGAGGCGCGCGACGCCATCGTCGAGCACCTCGCCGCCGCCATGAAGCTGGAGAAGGGTGTGCCAGCGGCGCTGGAAGACGCCGCCCGCGCCGCCGGTGAACTCCTTCACCGGAAGTGATCGACCGCTGATCGGGGTGGCACGGCCGGGAGCCAGGCGGCGTCAAGCGCCGGGCGTCGCCAAAATAGGCAAAGTAGGTGAGCTCCTTGCACCTATCAGGGCGGGTGAGGCATCATCACGCCCGACTTGCTCTCCCAGGTACAGCCATCGGCGCCCGCCCTTGAGGCCCCGCCGCGCCCGCTGGCCGGCGTGCGCGCGCTCGCCGCGGCAGGCGGCCTGTTGTGGCTGCTCGCGGCCGTCGTCGTGCTCAGTGGCGCCAGCGCCCTGGCCTACCAGGTCGTCTGGTTCCGCGTGCTCGGGCTCGTCTTTGGCGTGACGGCCCACGCCACCAGCGCGGTGCTGGCAGCCTTCATGGCGGGGCTGGCGCTGGGCAGCCTGGCCGCGGGCCGGTTCGTTGACCAGCTGCGCTCGCCCCTGCGCGCCTACGGCGTCGTCGAGGCGCTGATTGGCCTGGCCGGGCTGGCGAGCCTCAGCGCCTTCGACCTGCTGCAGCCGCTCTATCGCTGGCTGGCGGCCAACATCACAGATTCGTTGCTCGCGCTTTCGGTCATACGGTTTGCCCTGGCGTTCGCCATCATGCTCGTCCCCACCACGCTGATGGGCGCGACGCTGCCGCTGGTGGTGAAGGCCTCGCTCCGCGGCCGGACGGGTGCCCGATCGTTCAGCCGCAGCGTCAGTGTGCTGTATGCCGCGAATACCCTGGGCGCCATCGCCGGCGCTTTCTCGGCCGGCTTCTACCTGATTGGACTGTGGGGTACCGGCGGCACGACCTCCATCGCCGCCGCTGCTAATCTCCTGGTCGGCGCCGTCTGCCTGGCGCTCGGGCGGGCTCGCGGGAGAGAGGGCGCGGGGATCGACGTTGGCGGCCAACGGTCCCCTGCCGGCCATGGCGGGACGACGTCCCTGGACGAAGCGACCCTGCCGCACCCGCGCACGGTGGCGACGGTGATTGTGCTCACCTACGCCGTCTCGGGGGGCATCGCCCTGGCGTACGAGGTGGTGTGGACCCGCGTCCTCTCGGTGGTCTTCCCGCAGACCGTCTACGCCTTCGCCATCATGCTGTGCTGGATCTTGGCCGGCATCTCGGCTGGGAGCTGGCTGATCAACACGGTGATCACGCGCCGGGCGAACTGGGTGCTCGTCTTCGCCGCGCTGGAAGCGCTGATGGGCATCTCCGCTGCGCTCTCGGTCACGGTGCTGAGCCGCGTCTACGGCGCTGAGGCCGTGCTCCGCCGCCTCCTGGCGACTGAGGACCTGCTGACAGGCGAGCTCTGGTTCATCTCCCTCGTCGCTTGCGCGACGATCTTCCCAACGGCGCTGCTGATGGGCGCCGCCTTTCCGGTGTCCGCCAAGCTGTATGGCGCAGGGCACCCCGACGTCGGGCGGCGCCTGGGCGTGATCAACGGCGCCAACGTGCTGGGCGGCATCGCCGGTGCGCTCCTGGCCGGTCTGGTCCTGATCCCGACGCTGGGCAGCCAGCGCGCCACGTGGCTGCTCGCGTCGGGGAACGTCGTGCTGGCCCTGGTGGTGCTGGCCGTGTCCTCTGCGCCCAGGGGTCGGGCCGCCAAGCTTGCGCTTGGCGGAGCGGCCGTTGGGCTGCTTGCGGCTGCAGCCGGGCTGACGCCGGACATGTACCACCGGCTCTTTGCCAGCCACCCGCGGGGCGAGCAGGTGGTCTGGTACGAGGAGGGCGAGGACGCCACCATCAAGGTGGTCCGCACCGACCGCGGCAACCTGCTGCTGTATGTGAACAGCCAGGGGCAGGCGTCCGATGCAGGGAGCGGGCTGCTCTTCCACCGCGCCCTCGGCCATCTGCCGGCGCTGCTGCACCCATGGCCGGAGGAGGCTCTGGTGGTCGGGCTGGGCGGCGGCGCCACCGCCGGTGCGGTCGCGTTGCACACCGGGCTGAACGTGACGGTCGCCGAGCTGCACGGCGGCGTGGTCCGTGCGGCGCGCCTGTTTACCCACGCCAACCTCGGTGTGCTCGACCGGCCCAACGTGCGGGTGACGCTGGCCGATGGGCGCAATCACCTGCTGCTGGCGGGTCGCAGGTACGACCTCATCCAGGGCGACATCATCCCGCCGGGGAACGCCGGCGCCGCCAACCTCTACTCGGCCGACTACTATCGCCTGGCGCGGGCACGTTTGAAGCCGGGCGGGCTGATGGTGCAGTGGGTGGATAGCGCGCTGCCGGAGTACCAGTGGAAGCTGCTCATCCGTACGTTCTTGAGCGTCTTCCCCGACGCCACGCTCTGGGGGCTCAACGCCTCGATCATCGTTGGGTCAGATCGGCCCCTGCGCCTTGATGCGGCGCAGATCGAGGCGCGGCTCCGCACGCTCGACCCGCGGGCGCGCCTGGACGAGATCCAGATGGGCAGCGTGGAGGACGTCCTGAAGCAGTTCGTCGCCACTCCGGACGAGCTACACGCCTTCGTTGGCCGCGGGCCAATCATCACCGATCGCCACCCATCCATCGAGTACACGCGCACGCTCCCTGGCGGGGCCAGGGCCGACTACACCCGCTTCAGCCGTGACGCGCGCCCGCTGCTGGTGCAGCACTGACACAGTACCGACGCAGGACTGAAGGGACCGCCCGGCCCATGCTTCTCACGGCCGATCAGCGATCAACCAGCGCCGCCCAGAGGTCGTCCGGCACGCGTTCGTCGAACGCGGCCACTGCCGCCTCCACCTCTTGCGGCGAGGCCATGCCGGGGATGACGGCGTGGACGGCGGGGTGGCGCAGGCAGAAGCGCAGGGCCACGGCCTTGAGCGAGACGCCGAAGTCACGGCAGACGCGCTCGTAGCGCCGCACGCGATCCAGGATCTCCGGCGGGGCGTCGCGGTACTTGTACTTTGCTCCGGGCACGGCGCCGGTGGCCAGGATACCGGTACCGTACGGCCCGCCGATCACCACGCCCACGTTGCGCTCGGCCGCCAGGGGCAGGATGGTCGCCTCGGCCGACCGGTCAAGCAGGTCGTAGCAGTTGGCCACCAGCGCCACGTCGATCTCGCCGCTGGCGATGTAGTCGGCGATGATCGGGTCCGGCGTGCCGGCACCGACCCAGCCAACCACGCCTTCCGCCTGTAGGCGGCGCAGGGCGCCGAGCGCGCCGCGGGGGCTGAGCACCTGCTGGATCGATGGCGCGAGGTGCACGGCGTGCAGGTAGACCAGGGGCAGGTAGTCCAGCCCCAGGCGGGCGAGACTGGCCTCCACGCTGGTCAGGGTCATGTCGTAGGAGTAGTCGAAGTGCGCCGGGACGCGCCCGACCTTGGTGGCGACGATGGGCCGCGGCCCGGGGTACGTCGCCAGGGCGCGCCCGATGAAACGCTCCGACTGCCCCGTGCCGTAGAGGGGGGCCGTGTCTAGGAAGGTGATCCCCAGATCCAGGGCGCGGTGGATGGTAGCCACCGCCTGCGCCTCAGTCACCCGTCGGCCATACAGCCCGCCGATCGGCGCCCCGCCAAAGCCGAGCCGAGAGACGATCAGATCGGTGCGTCCGAGCCTGGTGTATTCCATCACGTTGTCGCATGGCCCAGTTCACCACGGAGACACAGAGCATTCCCTGGGTTTGCACCCCGCGTCTTTGTGTCTCCGCGGTGCGAAGGTCACTTGAGCAGCGGATTGACCAGCCGGACGATGTCATCAGTGGCGGCCTGGGCGGCCCGTGTCCCCTGCCACACCGGCTCCAGCTGCTTGCTGAAGATGTCATCGAACTCGACGAACCTGGGGTGGCTGTAGTGGGGGTGGCGCGCGTTCCTGGCCGACTCCAGCGTGGCGGCCAGCCACTCCGGCTTATAGCTGGGCAAGAGCTCCTGCTTCGCCAGGCTCCGCACCGGCGGAAAGAGGCTGGACTGAGCCAGCATGACCTTCATGCCGTCGCCGATGGAGAGGTCGGACTGAAGCGCCCAGGCGGCGTCCTGGTACTTGCTGCCATGGAAGATGGCATAGTTGGCGCCGCCGCCGAAGGTGACGCGCCCCGCGCGGCCGATGGGGATAGGCGCCACGCCCCACGGCATCTGCGCCGCCTTGTCGATGTCCAGAAGCGCCCAGTTGGCCTGGGTGTGCAGGGCCAGCCGGCCGCTCTGAAAGAAGGCCATCGCGTTCTGGCCGGCCAGGTCCTGGGGCGAGGGCGCTACCTGGTGCTTGAGCACCAGATCAGCGCGCCACTGGATGGCTTCCGGCGCCGGCGCGCGGTTGAGCACGCACTCCGTCTCCGCCTTGTTCAAGATCTCGCCACCCCAGGCCCAGACCAGGAGCTGCCAGGCCGGCTGGTCGGCGCCAAAGGTGCGAGCGCCTCCCGGATCGGTGGGACCGGCCACGCGACGCGCCGCCTCCAGCCAGCGCTCCCAGGTCCAGCTCTGATCCGGCACCGGCTGGCCAGCGCGCGCGAACAGCTCGCGGTTAAACAGGGTCATCTGGAACCAGACCTCGGCCGGCAGGCCCCACATCTTGCCCTGCCAGGTCAGGCGCTCCAGTGTGACGGGGAAGAAGTCGGCGCGGCTGATCCGCTTCTCGCGCTGCAGCCGGTCGTCGATGGCGACGAGGGCGCCTTTGCTGGTAAAGAAGCCCATGTGGTGGGGGCGAACGAGGGAGATGTCCGGCGGCGTGCCGCCGGCAATGAGGGCCTGGATCTTCTCCAGCTGCGCGTTCACGGGGCCGGTCATGGCCTCGATCTTGACCGTGTGCCCGGATGGCGTGCCTCAAAGCTGCGCACCGCCTGCTCCGTGGCAGTGCCATAGAGGATAGGGGGCACCCACCAGGTGGTATAAACCAGACTGGCCGGTGCCAGGCGCGTCGCGCCACCTGCCGGTGCCGTCGCCTGCCCGGGGAGGCACGCCGCCGCTCCGGCCGCTCCCAGCCCAGCGGCACCGTTCGCCGCCAGGCTCAGCAACCGGCGCCGGTGCCACCCTCCCCTGCTGCCTCCAGCGGTGTACGTCTTTCGTTTCATCTTCGCCTCCTGCCTGTGTGGCTTCGCGTCTGCCTGCGTACCCTTGCGTGAGTGGCTTCGCGGTGAACCAGACGTCCTCGAAGCGGATGCCCTGCTGCGTACCCTTGCGTGAGTGGCTTCGCGTCCGGCGGACCTGCCGCGCCCGGCGCAGACACGAGCCATGCCAGTAAACCTCTGGCCAAGAAGTCAGGCCAGCGCTGCATCGACCTGGCGCTTGATCTTCGCCGCCGTCTCGCGGGCCGAGGCGGCGCCGGCAAACAGCGGCTCCAGCTCGGTCCGCACGATCCGATCCACCTCGCCCCACTTCGGGTGCACCGGGTCGGGGCGCGAGTGGTTGCCGGCCTCGAAGACGGTCTTCCGGTTCTTGGGGGGCAGGTGCGGATCGGCGTTAGCGAACCACTCGGCGATCGACTTGCGCGAGGGATAGAAGAACCCGGCCTGGATCTTCTGGTTCTCGGGGCTGAGCAGGTGCTGGAGCAGGGCCCAGGCCTCCTCGCGGTTCCGCGTCTCAGCGGGGATGGCCCAGCCGGTGCCGCCGCCAGTGGTCTGGCGTACCGCCCGACCCTTGGGGACGACGCCCACTTCCCACCGAAAGCTGGTGACGCCCGTCTGGTGGCGCTGCATCGCCCCGCTGGTGAAGACGTGCATCGCCACGCGCCCCTTGTAGAACATCTGGTCGGTCTGCTCGGCCTGAGCCATAGCCATGGGCGGGGCCACCGCGTGCCTGGCAACCAGGTCGCCCATGAACTGGAGCCCGTCGACCGCCTCGGGCCGATCGATGACGCACGTCCTGCCGTCGGGCGAGAGGATATCGCCGCCGGCATTCCAGATGAAGAGGCCGTAGGTGAAGCGCAGGCCGGGCCACATGCCGTAGCCGAAGTGGCCGCCCTTCCCCTCGTCGGCCGTCCTGGTCAGGGCGCGGGCGTCGGCCAGGAACTCGTCCCAGGTCCAGGCGCTGCCACCCCAGTCCGCCGGCGGGGGCTTGCGGCCGGCCTGCTCGAAGAGGTCGACGTTGTAATAGAGCACCTGGTTGGCATAGCCGCGGGGCAGCCCGGCCTGCTTGCCCTCCCACTGCCACTGTCTCAGCGCCCGCTCAAAGTAGTCCTTGAGGTCATAGCGGTCCCGCTGGATAAGCGGATCCAGGAGCAGTAGCTGGCTGCGCGAGGCCATGGCCGCCAGATCGGCTGCGCTCGTGGAGGTAATATCGGGCGCCGTGCCGGCGGCGATCATCGCCAGGACCTTGGCCGTATCCCCCTGGACGTACTCCGCCGTCCAGCCCGGGTGCCGCGCCGCGAAGCTGGCCAGCACCGTCTGGAAGTCGTTCGTCGCCGAGGTGGGGATGCTGGTGACGATACTCAGGGCCACGCCCGTCCGGCGCGGCGTCGCGGAAGCGCCCGGCGCGGACGGGGCACGCCGGCCCGCTCCCACCCCAGCGCAGGCCGCCGTGACCGGCAGCAGGGCCGCGACCGCCGCGGCGCTCAGTACCGCCGTACGGCGAGTGGCGCCCCCCAGCGCACCGGCTGCCCCGCATGTCACCGGCCGCAGACTGCCACTTATCTGCTCGTGCGCCGGCGGCGCCGAACCTCGCTCCGGCCGGAGCCCCCGGCATCCTGCTGGCCCCGGCTCATCAGAACCTGGTCTACCTCCTGGCATAGCTTCCACCCTCATGATCTATCGCGGTATCGTGGCAGGCCCAAACGGCATCTACTGCAGCCGCGGTCGGTCCAGGAGTGCCTGGTATGGGCCCATGGCCGCCACGATGACCTGTTCCACACCTTGCTCGCCGCTCCACAAGGGCTCGAACAGCTTTTCGGTGAGTTGCTGGATCTCCGGCATCCGGAAGTTTGCGGGGACAGCCACCGGCCCGACCGTCTCCCTGTCCATGAAGTCCTTAAACACCCTGAACATGGGCTGGTTGGCGAACTCTGGTTCATTCCAAGCGTCCGGCCTGGCCCCCGGGATACCGCTATCCAGACGCGCCTGGCGCAGCGCCGACTCCTTGTTCGTGAGCCATTTGTGGAGCTCCCAGGCTTCATCGGGGTGCCTGGTTCTGGCATTCATCTCAAACAGCCCCACGTGCCGCTGGGAGCCGCGCCTGCCGCCAGGCCCTCGAGGGATCAATACGGCGTCTACCTTGAACCGGTCGCCGGCCTGGCGCGGAAACCCCAGGTAGTTGGACATCAGGCTCTGGCGCATGGCCACGGCACCGCCGGTAAAGGTGGCCTTATCGCTCGGCAATGGATGCACGCGATAGCGGTGGCGTAGATCGTAGAGAAATTGCAGGGCCTGCCTGGCGGCAGGGCGGTCGATGGCCGGCCTCGTGCCGAAGGTGGGCGGATCCAGGAACTCGCCGCCAAAGGTGCGTAGCCACACCAGTGTGGGCGGGTAGGCCGTCTCGGTCTCGATCCCCCAGCGTTCACCCGGCCGGGTCAGGCGCCGCGCCGCGTCCAGCAAGTCGTCGAACGTCCAGTTCATCGCCGGTGGCTTGACACCGGCTTCGGCGAAGAGGTTGACGTTATAGAACAACCCAAGATGGCTGGGGTGGGTCGTTGAGGGCAGGCCAAGCAGCTTGCCCTCCAGGCGCGCCGTCTCAATGGCGGCTGAGTAGTACTGTTTAAGGTCGAACTTGTCGCGACCCACCAGGGCATCGAGCACCTTGAAGTGCCCCTGTGAACCGAGCTGGTAGTAGGCGCCCACGCCGACGCTATCCCAGACGAGGTCGCCCATCTCGCCGGCTGCGACCAGGACCAGCAGCTTCTCATATCCTGAGTTGGGGATCGGTTCCACACTCACCCACGGGTAAGCCTCGCTGAATTCCCTGGCGCGCTCGGGGATCCAGCGCTCAGTTCGATAGTTCAAGCGAAGCGTAACGGGCTGCCTGCTCAGAGTGGCCGGCGCGCCGCCTGGCGCGAGGCGCCGCTCGGCTCCTGTGCTGCAAGCGGTGGCCAGAACCCCACCCACAAAAGCGCCCGTCCCGATCGCTCCCTTCAGATACCGCCTTCGCCGCACTGATATGTGACCTCGCATTCGTGTCTCTCCTTCCGCGCGTTACGTTGTCACAGATACACTCCTCCCGCGCGTGTGTGATGGGTGCAGGATGAACTCCTGCTGCACGTGTGGCACGCGCCGTCACTCGTCGAACAGGTCATGGCACACCGCGCCGATGCTGTGCGCCGGCGGGCGCAGGCCCATGAGGTGGCAGAGCGTGGGCGCCACGTCGGTCATGCGCATCAGGCCATAGCGCTGCCAGTCACGCTCGTAGCCGGCCTTCACCCCCGGCCCGGCGAGGATCCAGGCCGCCATGTTGGTGAAATGCCTGGTCTCGGCCGTGGGGATCTGTGAGCTGTGGAAAGCGCCCCGCCCGCGGCCGGCTGTCCCTCCGCCAGCCGGTGCACCCCAACCATAGCCGCGGCTCATGACGAAGACCACGTCGCCGCAGACATCGCCCCAGTAGCCAATGAGCTGCCCGTCCTGGATCGGCAAGGCCAACGCCACCACGCGCTGCCCCGTTTCGCCGTCGCGCCAGTCCAGCAGGGCGTCGATCACTTGCGCCTGTACCCGCTCATACTGGTCCAGGGGGACGATGCCCATCGGCTCACGCCCCTGCAGGTTGACCCAGATCTCTGCCCCGCGGTCGGCCTGCATGTAGACCTGAGAGTGGCTGAAGTCAATCTGCCGCCCTGGCCCGTCCTGGAAGGCCACCAGCCCGCACTCCGCCAGCCGGCCCAGCACGTCGCCGCAGCGATGGGTCGGCGAGAGGGCGTGGTCGGAGATGACGCAGACCAGGGTGTCGTCATCGGCCAGCTCCAGGAACTGCTTGAGCACGGCGTCGCCCACCATATAGGTCTGGCGCTGCGCGTCCATCAGCCACGCGGCGCGCCTGGGGTCATACTCCGGCCCATCCGGGTCCGCCCCATTGACCGTGGGGTGGTTGATGTGATCGAAGAGGTGCCAGTGGCACCAGTGCAGGTCCCAGCCGCCGTGCTCCAGCAGGTACCTGGCGGCCTTGTAGAGCCACTCACCCTGGTAGCGGATGTCGTCCAGGAAGATGCGCAGCCCGGCGTCGTCGCGCGGGCCGACGGTAAACATGTCGAAGAACGGGCCACATACCTGCAGCAGCTCCCGGCTCAGTTCGGCCGGCACGGTGAAGCCGTCCGCCTGGAAGACCTGGGAGCGGCAGAAGCGGAGCGCGCCTTCTTCCGGCCGGCAATCGATGAGCCGGAAGCGCACGGTGCCGTCGGCGGCGTCGCGGGCGCCGGGCTCGCCCCACAGGTGGCGGGCGAAGGGGCTCCACTCTCCCAGCTCTCCCGGCCGGCCACAGGGGAGGTCGGCCAGGGGCGCGGCGCCGTCCGGCTGCGCGTAGATGCGCAGCCTGGAAAACGCCCCGCTCGGCGCCCGCTCGACAAGGACGTGCAGCCAGACTGTCCCGCCGCGGACCAGCGGGACCGGCACGCGCGCCGCCAGCGCCCCTTCCGGCGCCTGCGACCACCCTGCCGCCCGCGCCGGAAGCAGCCCGATGCGGGCCGTGCCCGGCGGCAGCCCTTCCTCAGCCAGCGCGGTGGAGCGCTCGCGCAGGGCTGGCCCGGCGGCGACGGCGCTGCCGCTGGCGCCGGCCGGCTCACGGGTGGAGAGGAGGTACTGCGCCGGGCGGGCCAGCTCGCACGGGGAATCGTGCAGGCCGGCGGCGATGACGGCGCCATGGCGCAGGCGCCCGGGCCACGATCCCGAGGGATAGAAGCTGACGACGGCGCGCCGCCCGACGGCATCGAAGACGTCCCAGATGGCCTCGGCAGCCATCGCCTCGCTCGACCAGGCGTCGACGCGAGGCGCATCCCAGGGGTCGGTCTTGCGGCGCACGCTCCAGCCTCCGAGGTGGTGGGTACCCGGCGGCGCGCCGGTGGCCATCGTCGCCCAGTTGGTCGGGGTCCAGGCGGGGATGGCGGGCAGCAGCCGGTTGGTGCTGCCACGGGCCATCAGCGCCGAGAAGGTGGGCAGCACCCCCTCGGCGGCGAACTTCCGAAGCAAGGGGAGGTTCATCCCGTCCATCCCGATCTGCAACAGCCGCTGGGGGCGTCTGGCCATCCCTGCTTTTCCTTCACACTTTGATGAAATGTGTCCCGCATGGTATACCCGGATCCGCCTGTGAGTCAAGTCCCTGCGTCTACCGGTTCGGGGCGTCCACCCCGTGGGGGCGGGCTGGCGCAACTGCGCGAGCACAACCGCGCCGCCGTGCTGCGCCTGCTGCTCGACCGCGGCCCGCGGACCCGCAGTGATCTGGCGAGGCTCCTCGGCCTTTCGCAGCCGGCGGTGACGTACATCACGGCTCAGCTGCTCCGCGATGGCCTCATTGAAGAGGGAGGCCCCGCAGCGCCGGCTGGGGGCCGCGGGCGCCACGGCGTGCCGCTGCGTCTGGCCCCCGGCGCGCGGTGCGCCGCCGCGGTCCACATCGGCGCCACGGGTGTGGACGTGGGGCTCGTCGATCTGCGGGCCGCGCCGCTGGCGCACGCGACGTTTCGCATCGATCACGGGGCATGGGGCGCCGATCCGGCTGGTCTGGTGGCAGCAGCCGCTCGCCAGCTCCGCGCGCTGCTCGAACGCGCCGGCATCTCAGAGAGCCTGCTCCTTGGCGCGGGCGTCGGCGTGGCCGGCTCCGTCGACGGGGAGCGCGGGATCGTGCGGCGCCACGCCCAGCTGGGCTGGCGTGACGTGCCGCTGGCGAGCGCGCTTGGCCAGGCCCTGGCCCTCCCCGTGGTGCTGGATGAGCACGTCCGCTCCATGGCCCTGGCGGAGGCCTGGTTTGGGCAGGCGAGGCAGGCGGATAGCTTCGCGTTCCTTTATGTTGGCGCCGTCCTGGGCTGTAGCGTGGGCGTGGGGCGGCACGTCCATCGCGGGCACACCGCCGCTGCCGGCGAGATTGGCGCTCTCCCTGCCTGGCCGCTCGATGCGGGTGGGGCCAGTGAGCCCGGCAGGTCCGGCGGGGGCGAGCCGCCGGCCGCCACTGGAGGCGGCCAGGGCGGGCCGGGGGAGTTGCGTGCCACGTCCACCAGTGCTGGTCTGGCGGAGGCACCGCCATTGCCGGGTCCATCGGGGACGCCCCCGTTCGCGTCTCAGCCGTCGGCAGCCGTGACCGCCGGCGCGAGCCTGGAGGCGACCGTCTCCGAGCCGGCACTTCTGCGCGAAGCTCGTATGCTGGCGGAGCGCGCTCCGGGCTCACTCGTCGCCTGGTGGGTGGCCGCGAACAGCGCCGGCCGGAACCGGTCATCGGACGCGCTGGCGACGCGCCTGGCCGCGTGCGGGATGGCCGACGACCCGGCGCTGGCCCTGCTACAGCGGCGCGCGGTGCGCCTGGCGCCCTTCATTGCCCACGTGGTCGCTACCTACGACCCGGAGGTCTTCGTCTTTTCCGGCCCGATCGCCTGGGATGCGGTAGGCGTCCAGCTTCGTCTGCTGCGCGAGGCGGTGGCCGCGCACGCCCCCGCCCTGGCGGACCGCCTGCCGGCCTTCGTTCCGTCCGCCTTCGGGACGCGTGCGGCGCTGGTGGGGGCGGCGGCCCTGGTGCTGCAGGAGGTGTACCTGCCACCGCTGGCGAGCCACCAGGGCCACGTGGCCGGCAGCGTGGCCGGCGCCATCCGCCGGCGCGCTGGCCCGCCAAAGTAGCGCGCTTGCCCCGTAGCCTGCGCCCGTGCCCACGGTGTAAGCTCAAAGTAGCCTGGGGTATCCACGGCCAGCGATCTGTTCCTTCTCCCTTTGGGAGAGGACGATGGTGAGGGCGCCGCTCGTGAATACTTGGCCATGCTCTCCGGAGCATGAGCGCCGCAGGTGAGAGGCTGGCTATTGACATAGGAACCCGGGGTAGCGCTTGTGTGTGGTCCACTGGTCTCTTCGTCTTGCTCAGCGAGCATGGGATTGACACAGGAACCCGGGGTAGCGCCCGTGTGTGGTATCTGGCAGTCGCAGCGCCGACCGAGTAGGAGGGAGCCATGCTTGCGCCACGTTGGCACTTCAGTGGCTCGTGTCCGCCCAGTCGCAGCGCCGACCGAGTAGGAGGGGCCATGCTTGGGGAACGTGTAGCGACGGTAGTGACCGGCGGCCGCACCAGCGCCGTCCGGCAGCGAATGCGAACGGCGCGCCGCGGCGTGACACGGCGCGGCGCGCTCCACGCCGGGGTGGCGATGGCCGCGCTTCCCGGCGCGACGCTGGCGGCATGCGTCGGGCCTGGGGGGACGCCACCGGCCGGCGCCCCCACCGGCAAGACGCCGGTGACGATCACCTATCTCTCGCCCACCGGCGTGGAGCGCCAGCAGATGGAGCAGGAGTTCTTTGCGGACGTGAAGCGGGAGCTGCCGCACATCACGGTTGAGATCGCGACTGCCGCCGGCTGGGACCCGGTCAAGGAGAAGTTTCTGGTCAGCCATGCCGCCGGCACGCCCATCCACTTCGTGCAAGCAGGCTGGGGCACGTGGCTGGACATGTGGAACCAGGGGGCCATCGCCGAGCTGTCCGCCTATTTCAAGCGGGACAAGATCGATCTGGCCGCCACCTTCATCGAGCCGGCCATCTTCCAGTGGCAGCATGATGGCAAGGTGGGCGGCATGCCCATCACCACTTCGGCCGACGCCATGGCCTACAACGTGGAGCTGTTCGAGGCCGCCGGGCTGAGGCCACCACCGGTGGATCCGGCGGCAACGTGGTGGACCGTGGAGACCTTTCTGGAGTACGCCAGGAAGCTGACCGACCGCGCCAAGCTACAGTTTGGGTTCGGCGGCACCTTCGCTGGCGCCAACACCGGCGGGTTTACCACCGGCACCTACTTTGGCCAGGGCCCGTGGGACGATGCCAGGAAGAAGTGCCTGATGGACACGCCGCTGTTCCAGAAGGGGCTACAGTTCTGGAAGGACGTACGGGACGTGCACCGCGTACAGCCGACCAGTGACGAGGCCAATCAGATCCGCGGCGGGACGACCGGCAACGTCTTCTTCACCGGCAAGGTGGCGATGCAGGTGCAGCTGATCACGCAGGCGGCGCTGCCCTTCAAGTGGGCCGTGGCCACGCTCCCCTATTCAGGGCCGACGGGCAGCAAGAACGTCTCGGGGCGCATTCATAACCATGCCCTGCTGATGGGCCAGACGAAGGAGGCAGAGCGGGAGGCCACCTGGCAGGTCTTTCGCTGGCTCCTCAAGCCGGAGAACGCCGGTCGCTTCCCGCGCACAGCGGGGCACGTCGTCTCCCCGCTCAAGAACCCGGCCGCATCCGAGGTCTCGCAGCGGCGCTACCAGGAGCAGCTGGGCGTCGACCCCCGGGCCTACCTGCTCCAGGCGCAGACGACGCGACCGTCCGGCTGGGGGATGAGCAAGTACGCCAACTTCGCCAAGGTGGGGCCGGAGATCGACGCCCGCTACAACAGCGAGTTCCTGGCGGACAAGCTCGGCGTCAAGGAATACGCCACCTGGGTCACAAAGTACGTGGACGACAACCTGGGAGCGAAGTAGGGGCCAGCGACGGCGCCCATTCCGTTCTGGACACGTTCGCAGCGCACCGCCGGAGCCTGCTGGTCCCTGCGTACTACGGTAAACCAATGGGCATGTGGACGGCCGGCGCGACGTTTCGCCCTTTGGACAGAGACCAGCTAGTCTGGAGTTTTCACGGTCAGCGAAGGGTTCCCTCTCCCTGTGGGAGAGCGGGGGCCCGCGCAGCGTGCGTCGGTGAGGGCTCCGCAGGCGTATACTCCAGGTTAGCCTACACCGGCCAGCCCGTTGGCCACGATGGGAAACGGGGCGCGAGCGGCTCTCCGTCACGGCGATTGGGACCCGGTGCACCGGTGGTCGCGGGCGATGACGAGACGAGGCGGGCGCGAGCGGCCCGACGTCAGGGTGATGGCCGCGGCGGCCGCACGTGGTCCAGGATGGCCTCAACCACCTGGTCGATAGGCGCGCGGGTATCTACCTCCAGCGTGGCGGCCCTTCTCAGCAGCGGCTCCACCGTTCGCAGCTCCCAGAGGATCTTGGCCAGTTCGTCCGGATGCTTGCCGTATGGGTTGGTCGTCCGCGTGGCCAGCCGCTCCATGATCACCGCGGCCGGCGCGCTGAGCAGGACGACGTGGTCGAACTGCGCACGGAACTTGCCCTGGTTCGACTTGCACCCGCTGACGAACAGCACGCCGGCGTCTTCGGTCGACAAGAGGCGCTGCATACGATCCTCGCGCCAGAGCCAGTCCGGCCCCGCGGTGAGCCCGGCCGCTTCGCAGCCGGCGGCGACGTTCACCCACTGGCACCACTCGTCGGAATCCGTGTCGATGGCCTTGTAGCCCCGTGCAGCTAGCTCGCGGATGACCGTGGACTTACCGGTTCCCGACATCCCCGTAATCAGCACGCGCTTCACGTGGTCAAGATAATAGAGGCCTCCCCAGCTGCCATGGCGGCCAGCATGCCGGGGCAATCACTTCTTCCGGATGGTGCGCCGCTACCTTCCCCCTCTCCCTCCCCGGATCTTGATGGGCGGAGCCCTCACCCTCGCCCTCTCCCAAAGGGAAAGGGAGCATACGTGCTGTGGCGATCACAGGAGGTCCTCCCCTGGCCCTCTCCCTGTGGGAGAGGGAACTGATCGCTGGCCGGTTCGCCTGGCCTCGCCGTCTCGTTCTCGCTATGGGCCGCGCAAGCCCTGCGGGCCGCCGGCCGCCACCGCCGACGCGGAGACGTGCGGGCGGGCGGCCGCGCGCTCCGCCAGCCGGGCGCGCTCCTCCTGCTGCTTGCGCCAGCCGTACGGGGTCAGCCCCCGCGGCTTGTAGACATTAAGCGCCTCGACCACCAGTAGGATGACCAGACCGGCCGTGGGGTGGAACAGATCGCCCCCCATGCCAGCCGTACCAGTATGGCCCGCGCCGTTCGCCCCACCCACCACGTCCGGCTGGCGCAGCAGGGCGGCCGTGACGCTCACGCTTGGCATGTGCAGCAGGAGCACGACGACACACAGGATGGTGAGCGCGAGCGAGATCACGACCCAGTAGTGCCGGAACAGGCCCCACGGGGTGCTGAGCGCCAGGACCAGCCCCGTCAGCAGGGCGCCAAGGGCCAGCGGCACGATGGCCCGCCAGCCGGTCACCTCCATCGCGATCCAGGCGGCGCGCACCGTCTCGGCATCCTGGCTGGTGACGGCGGCGATGCCCAGCGCCAGGTACGCCACGACCGCGCCGATCCAGCCCACCGAGCAGGCTAGATGCACGGTGAGCACGAGCTTGCGGACGCCGGACGGCAGGGTCATGGACATCGCCGCGTCACGCCGCCGGTGCCGCCTGCGCTGCGACTGGTGTGTGCCCAGCAGGGCCACCAGGTGCGCCGGCTGGGATGTGGCGACGAGGGCCGTGCTGGCCGCCGACGCCGGTGAGCACGATCCCGGCGATCAGCAGGGCCAGGATGAGGACGACGATGCCAAACACCTTCACCCAGCGCGGCGCGCCAGGGTACGTGGGGGCGCCACTTGCCGGTTCTCGGCTGGGTCCCACGCCGGCGGTGCCGCCCTCGGAGCCGCGGTCCGCGGGCAGGTCAACCATGTTCGTGCCCTCCTTTTCGGTTCACTCGTCAAGGTCCGAGACCGCGCCGGCGGCGCCAGCCAAAGACAGTGCTAGGTCGCGACGAGGCGGAACAGGACGTGGAGGTCGTTGAGCCCGCGCTGCTCCCGCAGGCGTAGCCCGGCGGCTTCTGCAACCGCCGCCACATCGGCTTCAGAGAGGCGAACCTCCTTGGGCGGGCCCGGCGTCTCAGCCTCCTTCCGGAACTCGATGACGGCGACCTCACCGCCCGGCTTGAGCAGGCGCCGCGCCTCGCGCAGGAACGCCGCCCGATCCCTGGCCTCGTGCAGCACCAGGGAGACAAGGACCAGATCGGCGATGCCATCCGGGAGCGGCACGTCCGTCTCGCCGGAACGGAGGACTTCGACCTGGCGGGCGCCGGCTTCGGCGGCGCGCTGGCGGCAGGCCTCCACCATCTCCGGCTGCACGTCCACGCCGTAGACCTTGCCCTGCGGGCCAACCAGCTCCGCCGCTGGCAGCGTGAAGTAGCCCGGGCCGCAGCCGAGATCCACCACCGTCTGTCCGTGAGCGACGCCGGCGGCGCGGAGTGTCGCTTCGGGCGGGAGTTGGGCGCGACGAGCTTCGCCGAGTAACCTGGCGATGCCTTCAGCGTCGGCGGGGTGGTGGCCGCGCCCGCCGCGCCCGCCGTGGCCAGCATGCCCTTGACCCGCGTGCCCGGCATGCCCGGCATGCCCGGCGCGTTCCGCCCACCTCGCCTGCCCGCCATCTCCACCGTGCCCACCGCCTCCACGATCGCCGGCGTGGCGGCCGCGATCCTGCTGTTGCCCCTGCGTCGTCATGGCCCATCCTCCTGCACGATCCCCTGCCATCATGCTCGCAGTTTATCGATACAGTATGTCTCTGTCAAGTCAGAGTGTTCCTCTCCAAGCGCGATGTATACTGGCGGTGATGCCCAAGCTGTGGACGGAGACGATCGAGGCGCACCGCCGCGAGGTGCGCGACGCGATCCTGGACACCACGGCAGCGCTGGTGGCGGAGCACGGGCTGGCGGCGGTGACGATGTCGCAGATCGCCGAGGCGGCCGGCATCGGGCGGGCGACGCTGTACAAGTACTTCCCCGACGTCGAGGCGATCCTGGTCGCCTGGCACGAGCGCCAGATCAACGCACACCTCGCCCACCTGGCCGAGGTCCGGGACCGGGCCGGCGTCCCCTGGGAGCGGCTCGAGGCGGTGCTCGAGGCCTACGCGCGCATCGCCCGCGAGCGCCACCACCATGGCACTGAGCTCACGTCGCTCATGCACCGAGGCGAGCACGTCGCCCGAGCGCGGCGGCGGCTCCACGACGTCATCCGCGACCTTTTGGCCGAGGCCGTCGCGACCGGCGACGTCCGCGACGACGTTCCGCCGGACGAGCTGGCTAGCTACTGCCTTCATGCCCTCGCGGCGGCCAGTAGCCTGCCGTCCGAGGGCGCGGTCCGCCGGCTGGTTGAGGTGACGCTGGCCGGATTGCGCCCCCCGCGCTGACCCGTTCCGGTCACAGCGGCGCCGGAAGTCCTCCTCAACCTGACCGCGCGGCCGCCGGAGGTTGGTTCATCGCCGGACCAGTGTTCCCCCACCGCTGGCGCTGGGAGCCCTGCTCGCCACTTCGGCTGCTACGCTGGGTTTACGGCTCACCGTGCCAGGTCCAGAACGGGAAGGACGGCCACGTACACCTGTGGGTAGCCGCTGGCGTCGGAGGTGTAGATCACCTTCTGTCCGTCGGGGCTGAAGGACGGGTGCGGGTGGGTCCATTGAGGCCCATAGGCGGTCTCGGGGACCGGCCCTTCCCAGATGGGCTCCGGCTGCACCCACTGGTAGCCCTGGCAGGAGGCCCGCGGGTAGCAGAGGGCGCGTCGCGCGCCGGTGTACGGATGGACCAGCACCAGCCCGACGTCCGGCAGCGCCGTATCGCAGACGATGAGGCTGCCGTCGGCGCGCGGCGCCGGGTGCCAGCAGTTGAAGGCCGCGATCGTCCGCTCGCCGGTCCCATCTCGCCGGATGGCCTTCAGGGCATAGGGCCAGTGGGTGAAGATCACCTCGTCGTTGGTGAGCCAGCTCTCGTGGGTCAGCCATTCACGGCGCGTCTGGGCGCGGAGCGGGTGGGGATCCGTCCCATCGCGGTTGACCAGCCACAGGCGCGGCAGGTCGCCGGAGAAGAGGATCTGCCTCCCGTCCGGGCTGAACTGGGCGTGGCCGATTAGCTGGCCGGATTCATAGACCGTGCGCATGCCAGAGCCATCGGCGCGGATGGCTAGCAGCACGTTCCGGCGCCCATGGACGGCGCTCTCGCCGCTGAAGGCGGACGTGACGATCTCCGTCCCATCCGGGCTCAGGCTGCAGGTATCCACGCGGCCGTCGCCGGGACAGACGGCCACCAGCTCGGTGCGGGCGGTGGCCACCTCGACCACTCGCAGCTCGCGGCCGGCGCCGTAGAACACGTATCGCCCATCGGGGCTGACGCAGGCCGACCACGGGTTCACGTCGCCCGTGCCGGTGAGCTGGAGCAGCTCGCCGCCGGCCTCGTCGATGGCGAAGAGGTTGGGTCGGCAACCGTCGCGGTAGGACGTCACGATCAGGCAGGCCCCACCCCTCTCGCGGCCGTGGGGGAAGGCCCACGCCTGGTTCAGAAAGTAGGGCGCATGATTGATGCACGGTGCGGCCGTAAACTGGATGATCGCCGCGCCGGTCTCTGGATCCTGCCACTGCCGCCATTCCGGCGGGTACCGATCGCCTGCACCCACTGTCAGCCGGCCTCCTCACGTCCTGGTCGACACGCCGCGCACCGCGGGACACAGAGAGGATACGTGGAGCATGCGCGCGTGGCGAGTGGCGAGTTCTTCCCCTTGCCCAGGGTACCCGGCGGAGGCGGGACGACAAGCCCGGAATAGCCCGGATCATTCTTGGCTGGCTTCAGCCCCTTCGCCCCTTGGGTGAGGGCCAGGGTCAGGGCCCCATTGGCGAATACGCCGGGCCAGGGAGAGAAGGCGATGGCGCGCTGGCCGGCTGGACGCAGTGGTGACACTCGGTGGAGCTGAGCCGTTATCCTGAGAGGTCCCTGAGCCTGATGGCAGGAAAGAAAAGATACGAGGAAGGAGAGGCGACAGATGGTCATGGCGGCGGAACGGCTGGCGATCGACGGCGGGACGCCGGTACGGTCGGCGCCCTTTCCCTCCTGGCCGGTGGTGGATAAGGAGGATGAAGCGACGCTGCTGGCGGTGCTGCAGTCAGGGCAGTGGGGGTCCCACAGCGGGGGCGGCCGTGTGGCCGCCTTCGAGCGGGAGTTTGCCTCCTTTCAGCAGGCGGCGCACGGTGTGGCGGTCACCAATGGCACGGCGGCGCTGGAGGTAGCCTTGCGCGCCTGCGGGGTGGGCATCGGTGACGAGGTGATCGTCCCGCCGTACACGTTCGTGGCTACGGCCAGCGCCTGCCTGACGCTGGGCGCCTTTCCCGTGTTTGTGGACATCGACCCCGAGACCTACGCCATCGATCCGGCACGCGTCGAGGAGGCGATTACGCCCCGCACGAAGGCCATCATCGCCGTGCATATCGGCGGGGGCCCGGCGGATATGGATGGCGTGCTGGACGTGGCTAAACGTCACGGCCTGCGCGTGATCGAGGACGCGGCCCAGGCCCACGGGGCCGCCTGGCGGGGGCGGCGGGTCGGCGCCATCGGGAACGCAGGGACCTTCAGCTTCCAATCGAGCAAGAACCTCACCGCCGGCGAGGGCGGGATCGTGCTCACGGACGACCCGCAGCTGGCGGACCTGGCCTGGTCGGTGGCGAACGTGGGGCGCCGCCGGAGCAGCGGCGAGTCCGGCTGGTACCAGCATGACGTGCTGGGCTCCAACTACCGGCTGACCGAGTTCCAGGGGGCCCTGCTGCTCTCCCAGCTGCGGCGCCTGCCGGAGCAGATCGCGCATCGGGAGCGCATGGCGGCGCGCCTCACCGCCGGGCTGAACGAGGTGCCGGGCTTCCGGCCGGTCCAGCGCGACCCGCGGGTGACGACGCACGCCTGGCACCTCTACATGTGCCGCTACGACGCGGGGGCCTTTGGCGGGCGCCCACGGCAGGAGTTCCTGGCCGCCCTGCGGGCCGAAGGCATCCCGTGCAGTAGCGGGTACACCCCGCTGTACCGCGCGCCGGCCATCCGCAAGGCCGTGGCCACCCTGGAGGCGGCCCTGGGCCGGAGCGGGTACGCGGCGCTGCTCTCGCCCGAGCGGTGCCCGGTGAACGAGTGGGTGTGCAATGAGGGCGGGGTCTGGTTCACGCAGCGGATGCTCCTGGGCAGCGAGCGCGACGTGGACGACATCGTGGCCGCCGTGCGGAAGGTGCAGCGGGCGTTCGCACGCTGAGCCACGACCGGAAGAGATGATCCCCTCTCCGGTGCGTAATGGCGGGTGAGGCTCAACTCGCGCCGGCGGCCCGGACCTCACCCCTTCGGCCGTGGCCGCACCGCACGGCGCGGCCACGGGGGTCCTGGTCGCAATCCGACAAAGAGCCCCGGGCGGCGCGCCGTGGCGGCATCGACGATGGCGTTGTGGATGGGCGGCTGGCCGGCGATAAAGCGCTCCAGGTCATCGACCAGAGCCTGGCCGATGCGCCAGTACGCCTCCCGCGTGCCGCCGGCGCGGTGCGGCGTGAGGATCACGTTCGGCAGCGAACGGTAGGGATGCCCCGCAGGGAGCGGCTCGTGGTCGAAGACGTCCATCGCCGCGCGGAAGCGCCCCTGGCGCAGGCGCTCGACCAGCGCCGCCTCATCCACCAGCCACGAGCGCGAGATGACCAGCAAGATGCTGTCCGGCCGCAAGAGATCGAGTAAGGCCCCACCGATGAGGGCCCGGTTGGCGGGGTTGGGCATGGCCAGCAGGAAGACGGCGTCGGCGGTGCGGAAGATCTCTTCCAGGGTCGCCGGCGCCGCCCCGGCCCCTGCGATGGCTTCCAGTGGCAGGTAGGGGTCGTAGGCCAGCAGGCGCGGCTCAAAGGGCGCCAGAAAGCGGACCAGCGTCTGGGCGATCCCGCCAAAGCCGACGAAGCCAAGCGTGCGGAACGACGCCTCTCGGTTCTGGGACTTGGGCACGCCCTCGATCCCGTCGTAGGTGTGCAGGGCGCGATCGTGCGCCACCACGTCGCGGACGGCGGCCAGGTAGAGCGCCAGCGCCATCTCCGCCACCGAGCGGCTGAAGGCGCGTCGGCAGTCGGTGACGGTGATGCCCCGCTGGAAGGCGACCTCGTAGTCGATGCGGGGCGGGCCGCCGGACGTCTCGGCGATCCACCGCAGGCGAGGCGCCGCCTCCAGCGCCGCCCGATCCACGCGGACCGATGACGGCACGAAGAGCACATCCGCTTCGGCCAGGCGGGGCGTGAGGGACCGCGCCTCGTCTGGAGACTCGAAGGGGCCGATCACGGCGGCCAGGGCCTGCAGGCGTTCCCGCGCCCGCGGATGAAAGATCTGCTCGTAGCGCTCGCGGGTGAGCTGGGCGACGACCCGAACTCGTTTGTCCTCAGCCATCGGCACGTGCATTCTACCCCGCCAGTACTGCCGGTAAGGAGACGCAGGCCCTGGCGCTCAGGTCCTTGACGGACCCAGGGGCCGAGCTACCATAGCAGGTGGTCCACTGGTCGCACCGGCACGCCACCAGAGCGAACCATGGTCGCGGATGCGGAGGTGACGATTCAGGCTAAGGCGGAGGGACTGAAGACGTGGCCTATACGCGCTTAGGCGAGGTAACGCTCAAGACCGGCGAGCCGATGGAGGTCGGAGTGGTGGAGTGCCCCGAGCCTTCGCGAGCCGAGCAGGTGGCGTCGCTGCTTGGCCATAAGGGGCCGGAGTGGCGCCATCACATCGACGCGGCGCTCCAGGAGCCGCTGGACGACCTGGAGACGCGGTTCTATCTCGGGCTCATCGATGGCATTCCCATCACCAACGTGATGATTGCCGGCGCGCGGGGCGTGGGGATCCTGGGCCACGTCTACACCCGGCTGGAGCACCGCCGGAAGGGCGCCTGCTCGCAGCTGATGGCAGTGCAGATGGGGCACACCAGGCGCCTTGGCTATCGCGTGCTGACGCTGGGCACGGGCTTCGAGACCCCGCCGTACTGGATCTACCACCGGTTCGGCTTTCGCAGCATCGACGGCCAGAGCGGGCGCATGAAGTGGCTGGCCTCGCCGGACGCGGAGGCGGACTGGTTCCGTGCAGGCGCCACTACCATCCGGCCGATGCGCTGGGATGATTGGGCCCCGCTGAACCTGCTCGCCTACCACCTGGCGGAGCCGGACGAGGAGCTGCCGCGCTCCTGGGTCTTTCGCCTGGAAGGGCACGGCAGCCTGGAGGGCAGCTTCCTGCAATTGCGCCTTCCCCTGCCTCGCCAGTCGCCCCGCACGCTGGACGAGCTGGCGAGGGCGTTCGCGGCAGGCCTGGGGGTGGCGGCACTGACGCTGGCCACCGAGCACGGCGCCGCCGCCGGCTGGGCGATCCTGGCGCGGGATCCCCTGGCCATCCGGCGCGGCTGGCTGCTCGACTTCTACGTCCACCCCGCCTTTCGCTCCCAGACGGCCCAGCTCCTGGCCGCGCTGCCCTGGCCGGAGGGCGCTCGCGTCGCCGCCTATACCAGCACGCCAGACGGCTACCGCGCCGCGGCGCTCAAGGAGGCAGGCTTCCGGCAGGTGGCCGAGCTACCGGGCTGGCTCGCGCGCGGGGAGACGCCCGTGCCGTTGCGCGTGTTCGCCAGAGGCGCCTGACGGGCCTCCCATCCGGTCTTGCTCCGGCAAGCACAGGCGGGCGCTTCGGTCGTGATCTCAATCGTCTGCCCGCTCATCGGTGCGCTCCGTGTGTCGTTAGGACGCTCATGCTCCATCAGTCCTCCAGTCCCGGTAGGGGCAGCGTGACCGTCAGCCGGTCTTCCGCCGCCATGTCGGCGGCCAGGCAGACGGCGGTGGTGCGGACGGCATCGTCCAGGTTCGGCGACGCCTCGCGCCCGGCAAGGATGCACGCCACGAAGTGGTCGATCTCCTCCTGGAAAGGGTGGTGGGTCACGTCGCCGCTGTCCGGCAGGACCGTGGGGATCTCGGCCCACCCCGTCTGGCCGGGCAGGCGCTCGGTGTAGAGGCGGTTGCCCCGCATGGTGCCGCGGTCGCCGAGGAGGTCCAGGTTGAAGACGTAGGGAATGTGCGCGTCGACGCAGGCCGACGCCTCCGCCAGCGCGCCATTGGCGAACTCCAGTAGCGCGACCGTCGTGCCCGGCCACTCGTACCCGCTGCGCGGGCGCACCGGTCCGTGGCGGGCGCTGACGGAGACCACCTCCGAGCCGATCAGGTAGCGCAGGGCGTCGACGGCGTGCGAGCCCCCGGCCAGCATGATGCTCCCGCCGCCGGCGCGCGTGCGCGCCCAGCGGTAGCCGGCCCACTCCTCCGGCCGGATGCGGTGCCAGTAGTCGGCGCGGGCAAAGACGATCTCCCCCAGGGCGCCGTCGTCACAGAGCGCCTTGATGGTGCGCACCAGCGGGTTCCAGCGCAGGACGAAGCTGACAATGGTGCGCACCTGCGCCTCCCGCACCGCATCCCGCATGGCGCGCAGGCTCTCCAGGGTGATGGCCGGCGGCTTCTCGATCACCAGGTGCTTGCCGGCGCGCGCGGCGCGTATGGCATTCTCCGCATGCAGGTAATTGGGGGTACAGATGGAGACGACCTGGACGCGGCCGTCCCCCAGCAGGGCGTCCAGGTCGTCGTAGGGCGTGCAGGCGTCTGGGGCGAGCCCCACCTCCGCCATCTTGCGTCGCGTGCCATCCAGCGTGCGGCTGCCGACGGCCACGACCTCCGTGTGCGGATTGCGCATGAACGCCCGCAGGTGCTCGCCGGCCACCCAGCCGGCGCCCCACACCGCCGCGCCCAGGATGCGTGGTTGAGCCGCGTCCATAGCCGATCCCCTCCATGACCGGTATCCGATGAGCACCAGCATAGCGCGGCGCCGCCGGATGGTCCACCGGCCCTGGCCCCGATCCTCGTGTCAATGGCCAGCTGCCTGCGTCGCTGGTGGCCCACAGGGGCATGGCCGATGGACACATGAGTGGAGCCTTCTCCCTCCTCTCCCAAAGGGAGGGGGAATGGGCCGGCGATCGTGAATAAGGGGGCCACGCGCTGCTTCTGGTGACCCGTTTGGGGATCACGTCGCAGGGGCAGCCAGGACGGCCCCGTTTGCACTACACTGACGCTCGACGGGCGCGGACACACACGCCAAAGGCCCGCCGCGCGGCGCACGTGGGCCGGCACCGCAGCCCAGAAGGAGGGAGGACGATGATCGCTACGAGGCAGTCGCATTCCACGTACGTGACGCGGCGCGCCGTGCTTGGGGGCGCGCTTTCGCTCAGCGGCGCGGCCGCCGCTGCCTGCGGCCCCGGCCCCAGTGCAGGCGAAGCGCCCAGGCAGGCCATCCAGCCCACGACCCTGGAGGTCTGGATCGTGGACTGGACGCAGCCCACGCAGCAGGTCTACGAGACGCAGATCCTGCCGGCCTGGCAGAGGCAATACCCGCAGATCCAGATCACGATGAACTGGCCGACCTGGACCAACATGCACGAGCAGCTGCTCACGCGGTTTGCGGCCGATACCCAGCCGGACATCTTCCAGACCGGGGCCAGCTTCGTCCCCGAGATCGCCCGCAAGAGAATGGCGATCGTCCTTGATCAGCTGCTGGCCCAGTGGGGCAAGAAGGCCGACTTCTATCCGGCGCCGCTGGCGCAGGCGTCCTGGGAAGGCAAGCAGTACGGGCTGCCCTATCTTGTCGCGCCGCGCACCTACTTCTACCGGCAGGACGTGCTGACGGAGATCGGGATGTCCAGGGCGCCGGTGACGTGGGAGGAGCAGCTCGACTTCGCGCGCCGCGCCACCAGGCACGAGGCCGGCAGGCTGGTCCGCGCCGCCTTCAACACGCCGGTAGTCGATGAGTGGGCAATGAACCTGCGCGTGCTTGGCGGCAAGGAGTACGACGAGAACCGGCGCATCATCTTCAACCGCCCCGAGTATTACCCCGCCCTGGAGGTGCTGGTGGAGCGCCACAGCATCGTGCAGCCGCCGGGGATCGAACCGCTCCCGCCGGCCGCCGCCAACGCGCCGTACCTCGTCTCCGGCCAGTACGCCGCCCAGTACACCAACCAGAGCGCGATCCGGAACTTCGTCCAGAACGCGCCATCGGAACTGCACAAGCTGGTGGTGGGCGTGCCCGGCATCCCGGGGGGCAGCAAGTACCGCGCCCCGGCCGGCGTGACGCCCAGGCACTACGCCCGCGTCTACCCCGACTGGCTGGCCATCTCCGAGCCGGGCAAGAACCGTGATGCGGCCTGGAAGTTCGTCACCCACCTCTTCGAGCCGGAGCACCTCTTCGCCTATAACGAGACCCTGTTCTTCCTGCCCCCCCGCCGGTCGGTGGCCACGCTGAGCAAGGGCTTTCTCCAGCATCCGCAGATGCAGGAGATGACGAAGATCCTGGACCAGTACGGCGGCCCCACCGGCCTGGGGCCGGAGTTCCAGCGCACCAGCCAGATCAACGCCCAGATGTTCGCCGACGCCATCAACAAGAAGCGCGGCATCAAGGAGGCCCTGGACGACGCGGCGAACCAGACCATGGCCCTGTACCGCGAGATCGGCTTTGCGAAGTGAGCCACAGTGGGCCACAGTGAGCTAACGCGAGAAGGTGAGAGCAGCAATGATCGAGCTTGGCGCCCACACCCTTCCCTACCGGGCCTATCCGTTCGAGCGCGCGCTGGAGGGGATCGCCCGCGTCGGGTTTCGGTACGTCGGGATCTGGAACGAGCACGCTGGCGCGCCGGTGGTGCCGCCCGAGGCCGGGACGGCGGAGATCGACGCTGTGCGGCGCGTGATCGACCGCTACGGACTGACGCCGCGCATGGCCTTCCGCTTCCCCAGCCGGAATGGCGACCAGCGGTCGCAGCTGCGGCGCAGCATCGAGGTCTGCGGCGCGCTTGGCATTCCCTTCCTCATCTCCGCCGGCCCGTCGCCCTACGCCGGGCGCACGTTCGGTGAGCGCAAGCGGGACATGCTCTTCCACCGTGAAGCCGAGGCGTACATTGCCATGCTGCGCGAGCTGGCGCCGGTCGCCGAGCGGGCGGGCGTGACGATCGTGATGAAGCCGCACATGGGGATCACCGGCACCGGCGCCGATCTGGCCGACCTCGTCGAGGTGATCGATCATCCCGCTGTGCGCGTCTGCTACGACGCCGGCAACATCGCCTTCTACGAAGGGCTCAAGCCAGAAGACGACGTCCAGGACTGCGCCCGCTACGTGCGCGCCGTCTGCATCAAGGACCACCGCGGGCCCCGCGCCAGCGTCGACTTCCCCATTCCGGGCGAGGGGGACGTGGACCACGTCCAAATCTTCCGTACCCTGCTCGCCGCCGGCTTCTCCGGCCCCGCGCTCATCGAGCGGATCGACGGCCTTGGGTCGGCGCAGGCGGTTGACGCCGCCCTGGCGAAGGCTAAGCCGTACCTGGAAGACGCAGTGCAGCGGGCAGGCGGGTGAGCGGGTGCATATGTAGCTGGCGAACGGTCCCTTTGCCCCCACCGCACCGACACGGGGATGCGGGGACATGGAGACGTGGGGAGGAGACCGCACACGGGGAAGGGGACCTCACCCCCTTCGGTCGGGGACACGGGAAGAGGACGTCACCCACGGGGGCTCGTCTCCCCCGCTCCGACGCGGAGAGGGACACGGGCCACAGCGTGGCGCGATCCGGAACTCTTGCGCACGGTCGGGGCGGGCGGGCGCACGGATAGCCCATAATTGGTTGGGTGGTCCTGTGGAGCTTCGCGGTAGTGGAGGAGGGCATTTCCTGGATACCTCCGTCGTCCTCAAGTGGCTTCGAGAGGATGGCGAAGCGCACCTCGAAGCGGCGCGCGCTCTGGAGCGCCGGTACCGGCAGGAGGAGGTTCTCGTCATCGTCCCTGTTCTTCCTCGAACTGCTGAACACGGTAGCGCGCCGCTGGTTGTGGCCAGCCCAGCGGATCAGCCAGACGGCGGAATGGCTTTTGGCCGCCGGCTTCCGGGTCCAGGAGGCTCCCCTGCATCGGGTAGCCTATTGGGCAGGCCAGGGCCTCACTGCCTATGATGCCTGCTACGTCGCACTGGCTGACGAGCGGCGAATGGTGGTAATCACAGCCGACGAGCGGATCCTGGCCGTCGCCGGCGACTTCGCCCGCTCGCTGGCCAGCCTCAGCGCATAGGCTGCGGGAGGAGCAGGCGAACGGATGGCGGTTCGAGACGCGGCGCGCAGCGGATCTCTCCTCTTTGGCTCGGTGGCGCGGGGAACCTGAACGCGATAACGGCGACCAGCAGCTACAGTTGACAGTGTGCGCCATGACGATGACCAGGGTGGAGAAGGAGCCCGAAGCAGCGCTCATCGTGCGCGCCATCGACCCACAGATCGTTAGCCACGGGCCAGCTTACGTGCGCTTGGCAGGGCACAGGGCCCCGACGCGGCGGTGATCTGGGACATGCGGTGGAGGGAGGACCAGTGACTGCAGCGGTTGAACGCCTCGGTGTGGCCATCCAGGGCGCCGGCAACGTCGCCACTGAGCACCTGTGCGCCTACCTGAATAACCCCCACGTGGAGGTGGTGGCTATCGGCAGCCGTACGATCGAGGGGGCCGAGCGCAAGGCCCGCCAGCTAGGGCTCGATCCATCGCGCCTTCGCCTCTACGACGACTACGACGCCCTGCTGGCCGACCGGCGGGTGGACGCCCTTTCTCTCTGCACGCCGCCGGCGCGCCACCCGCTGGAGACGATCAAGGGGGCCCAGGCCGGCAAGCACCTGCTGATCGAGAAGCCGGTGGCGACCAACCCCGAAGAGCTGCGCCAGATGGACGAGGCCGTGCGCCGCGCGGGGGTCAAGACCGTGGTCAGCTTTGTCCTGCGCTGGAACCCGCTAGTGCTGACCATCAAGCGGATGATCGCCGACGGCGCCTTCGGCGACCTCTTCTTTGTGCAGACCGCCTACTGGCACAACGTGGTGCAGGGCGGGTACCCGGGCGCCAGGCCGGGCCCGCGAACGAGCCCCATTAGCGCCATGGTCGGCGGGGGCTGCCACGCCATGGACATGGCCCGCTACCTGCTGGGCAGCAACGTCGTCCAGGTGATGGCGCTGGCGAAGGACGCCATCCCCGGCCACGCCTCGCCTGCCAACACCGCCGCCCTGTGCCGGTTCGAGAACGGCGCCATGGGCTACGTCTCCGCCTGCACCGAGCAGTGGATGCCGTACGTCTTCAACATCGAACTCTTTGGCACCGATGGCGCCATCCGGCTGAACCGCTTCTTCTCCAAGAAGCTCCCCGGCGCCACCGGCTTTATCGAGATCCCCACCGTGCTGCCGGACAGCGGGGCCGTCTCCCACCATCCTTTCCAGGGGGAGATCGACCACTTCGTGGAGTGCATCCGCACCGGCCGCGAGTCTCACGTCAATCTGGCCGACGCAGTGAACACGCACGAGGCCTGCTTCGCCGCCGACCTCTCGGCCGCGCGGCAAGGCGCGCCCGTACCGGTGCCGCTGGCACGATAGGGCACGCCCTGGCGCTGGCTCGTCCCTCCTTCCTGGCAGGTGCCGCCCCCGCCCCAGGAAACGTCTTGGGAGATGGCGAGGCGTCCGCTCATCAATAAGCCGGTGAGGAACGCCGGTGGTATGCGTCTTGCCCCTCGGTACCTGGGTACCCCACACCAGTACCCAAGAGAAGGGAAGGAGCGGCCCGATGGAACCGATCACGCATCATCCGGATCCACGCGAGGAACCCCATCCGGCGCACCCCGAGGATAAGGGCCACCTGGGGAGCTTGAAGGACGAGCTGCGGGAGGAGGCCGCGCGAGCGCAGGCAATGGAGGCCACTCCTGTGCCGTGGCTGCAGGCGGGACACGCCCACGCCCCGGCACGCACGCACGACCTGCGCCGGGCGGTTGCGGCTGGCCCCAAGGCGCCGAAGCTGAGCGAAGGGCGCGGGGTAACCCAGCCCGTCTCGAAGCGAGCCACCCTGCGCCGGCAGAAGCGCGGGAGCGCCAGCGCCAAGATGGGGAGCCGCGGGGGCGGGCAGCGGAACCGATAGCCAGGCGTGGGTTTTGCACGGCGGCGCCGCGCGGGCCAGCCGGGAGCGCGACGCACAGGGGAAAGAAGGCCTGAGACCAGTTCGCCATGATGCGACCGTAAGTGCCGAGCACCGTGTCCCTGGGAAGAGATGGCCCTGTGAGAGCAGCTCGGTATGAGCTTGCTCGGCCGTGCGTGGCTTGCCATACTCACCGGCATCAGTAGCATAGAGCGTGGAGCGAGCACCAATGAGCCAGACGAGCGCTGTTACGGACGTGGCCGCCCGCACGGGAGGGGCGGAGCCCGACACAGGCGCCTTCCGCCAGCTGCTGGCGTACATCCGGCCACGGCCCGACGAGGTAAAGTGGCAGGAGATCCCGTGGCAGACCGATCTGTGGGAGGCGCGCCGGCTAGCGGCCCAGCAAGGCATGCCGATCTTCCTCTGGGCGATGAATGGCAATCCCTTGGGATGCACGTGAAACAACGGCGTGGCCGGCCGTGCGCAGGCCTTTAGCGACCCCACCGTGATCGCGCTCGCCTCGGAGCGCTTTATCCCCGTGGCGGAGAACTGCTCGCCCCTCCAGCGCCAGGACGACGCCAAAGGGGAGTTCTTCCGGCTGGTGGCCGAGCAGGGCCACTACGCCGGCCGGACCTACCCGACCAGCACCCGCCAGGGGCTGTACTGCTTTACCGCGGACGGCAAGGTGCTGGCCGCCGCCAACACGCGCGACCCGCAGCGCGTGATCGATCTGCTGGAGACGGCCCTCCAGCGCTGGGCCATCCTGGCGGACGGTGGCGCCAACGGGCAGACGATGGCGGGCGAGATCCCGGACTACGTGCCGGCACGTCCCAGCCGCTATCCGGAAGACGGGCTGGTGCTGCAACTGGTGGCGCGCGATCTACCCCGCGAGCGCGGCGCCCTTGACGGGGCGGTGGCGCGGTTCATTCTTGGACGCGACCCTGGACGAGACGGCCACTCCACCGCGCAGCTGGTCGAGCCGTGGCCGGCCACCGACACCCGCCAGGAGGACTGGCGCAAGTACGCCTGGAACCTGGATTACGCCTGGTTTTCTCGCGATGAGGCGCAGGCCATGGTGCCACAGCCACGCGCCACCGGCAGCCAGCAGGCGGTGCCGCGGGAGATCGTGCGCCGGCTGGCCCGCTTCCACCTGCGCGACTTCGTCCGCGGCGAGCCGTCGGTCTGGCCGGAGGAGGCCATCCGGCACAGCGATCTGCAAGCGGAGATTGTGAACGTCTCCGGCCACCTGGTGCGCCTGGTCCTGCGAGGCCGCATCCTGCTGCGCTGGGAGGCGCGCTGGGTTCGCCCTGAGGATGGCGAGGAGCGGCGCTCCGACTGCGGCTTCGATGCCACGCTTTACGGCGAGGCCACGTGGGATGCGGGGCACGGCGCCTTCGTCGCCTTCGACCTGCTGGCGGCCGGGCCGCGCTGGGGCACCAACCAGTACAACAATCGCGCCGACGACCTCGGCCCCGCGCCGCTGGGCATCGCCTTCGGCCTCGCCGGCAGCGAGCCGCGCGATCGGACGCCGCCGCACACGATCTACCACCGCGACTACTTCGCGGCCGGCGGCCACTGAAGCGCGCTCAGATCGCCTCCATCGCGGGCGCCGGACGCGCGCGTCCACGCCTGCGGGGTGTAGGTCCGTGCGGCCGCGTCGTCGCCTTTCACCGTAGCGCGGCCATGAGCGGGGCGAAGAGGGTGCGATACACCGGCCCCCAGAAGGAGCCGGCGCGCTCACCCTCCAGCCCCCGGCCATTGCGCACCACGATCAGCTCCAGGCTGGGCACCACCAGCAGCACCTGGTGGCTCGCCCCTGCGCCGGCGAAGGCGTCGCGGGGCACGTCCGGCCAGACGCCGTCCTCGTTCGTCCACCAGCCCAGGCCGGAGGCGGGGCGAGGGTCGGCCGCGCTACGCGGCGGCAGCGGCGTGCCGGCATAGGCGACAGCCCGCGCCGCCCAGCCGGCGTCGAGCACCCGCCGCCCGTCCCAGTCGCCACGGCGGAGCATCAACCTCCCCAGGCGCGCCACCGCCCGCGCCGTGAAGCTCCCACCACCCCAGTTGGCGACCAGGGGCAGGCCATCGACCCAGTAGGTTGCGCCGTAGCCGATCGACCAGTCGCCGTCGCGCAGGCCCACTGGCTCGTAGACCCGCTCGCGCAGCAGGGCGCGCAGGTCCTGCTGGGGCGCATCGCGCAGGGCCGCCGTGACGCAGTAGGCCAGCATCGCCATGCCGGGGTTGCTGTAGGCGTACTGCGTGCCCGGCGGAAAGAGCACCGGCGCCTCGTCGCGCGCGATCGTGAACGGGTCGGGATCGCGCCGCCAGAACCGGCCCTTCCAGCCGGGGAGCTGCTCGTGCGGCAGGCCGTCCTGCTCGGCGTCCTCGAGGCCAGAGGAATGGGTGGCGAGGTGCCGGATGGTGATCCGGCGCTTCTGCGGATCGTCGCGCCACTGCGGCACAAAGCGGGCCGCCGGGTCGTCCACGGCCAGTCGGCCATCTTCGAGCGCCACCTGGAGCGAGAGACCGCCGACGATCGCCTTGGCCAGCGAGGCGGTGAAGTGCGGCCGGCCGGCGTGCCAGCCAGGCGCATACCACTCGCAGACGATGCAGTCGCGCCGGACGACCAGGAAGGCGCGCGTCTGGCGAGCGGCCAGCTCGTCGCGGATCGCCTCCAGGGCGGAGGCGGCGAATCCCTGGCTTTCCGGCGGGCCTTCCTGCCACTCAAATGCTGGAGCCATAGGCGCCTCCCTGCTTCCGGCCGGGGCGCTTGCGCCAGGTGAACCGTACCTGCTGGAGATTGAGCTTATCGGAGGGGATCCGGTCGGAGTAGATGAGCGCGCAGGTGAGGCTGCCTTCGTCCGGGCCGCCGGCGCCGCTGATCCACTTGGCCGGCAGGCGGGGATCATACCGCAGGTCGCCGGCGCGCCCGCTGCCCCACGGAGCCACATAGCCGGCGGCCGTCCACGGGCCCCAGGGGTGTGGCGCATCGAAGAAGGCCAGGCGGCTGGGCGTCCCGCCCGCCTCACCGGGGGCGAAGTCGCCGGCGCAGGTGGCCAGCAGGTAGCGGTCCAGCGGGGCGAGGTAGACCACGTCGCCGCAATTCACGTGGCCGCGGAAGGCGAAGACGGGATGGCGGGCGGCGACGTCACGCGTCCAGCGTGGCCGGTGGCCGCGACCGCTCCCCTCGTCTTCCAAGCCGGCGAAGAACTCGTAGGCGGCACGGTCGGCCACGTGCTCGCGGGGAACGCGGGCCAGGTCAAGGTGGTCGTTGGCGCGCCGCCGGTCCTCTCGAGGCGAGTAGAGGTAGACGTAGCCGTCCTGCGCCTGAGAGTAGTCCCGGCCGGCCTGGAGAAAGGTGGGGGAGTGGAAGGCGTGGTCGGGCTCGTTAAAGAAGAGGCGCATCATGCGCACATCCGGGACGTACGGGTCGGCGTTCTGCCACGTCCGCCCGCGGTCGGTCGTCCAGATCAGCTTGGAGGCCATCTGCTGTCGCCTACCCGTGGCCGGGTCGATGGACGACTGGTAGCGAAGGAAGTGGTAGAGAACGCCCCCCGCGGCCAGCAGGCCGCAGCCCTTGAAGTTGGGGTTCTCGGCGCCCCGCCCGAACCACGGCATCGACACCTCCTCGCCGCGGAAGGCGTCGGCGGTGCCGGTGAGCCGCACCAGGCCCGTGTTGTACTTGGTGTCCGGCGCGATCGGCCGGCAGCCCCAGCCATCGCCGTAGGCGGCGTAGAGGCAGTCGTCGCCGGCCCAGGTGACCGGCCAGTTGTCGCCATCGAGGTCGTCGCGGCGGGTAGCTTGGGCTGAGATGGACGCCAGGGTGAGCACCGCGCTCGGCGGGTAGGGCGACCGGCTGGCTGCCGCCTGTATTGCCTGCGCTGCCTGTGTTGAGTGATCCGTCATCGGTCATCCCAGTGGCTGGGCATCTAGTTCGCTGTCTGTATCAAGCAGACCTGCCGTACGCGTATCTCGACTCGAAACTCGGCGCGACCTCTCGGCGCCGGTGAGAACCGGCGAACCCAGGCGCTCGGTGAGGGGCCGGCGCTACGAGCAGGCGCCCTCCGGCGCTACGCCATCTCACGGCACGGGCGGAAACGGCAGACCCAGGCGCTTGATCACCGTTGCGAGTTGGAGGCGTGCCTGGTCCGCGCGGCAGCGGAAACGGCAGACCCAGGCGCTTGATCACCGTTGCTGCTGCCCGCAGCGCTGTAATCACATCTCGCCCGCGCCGCTGCTGGGCGTCCGGCAAGGCACCGGCGCGGGCGCGGTCACACAGGTCTGCGAGCACGGCTATGAGGTTCCACCAATCCGCGCGCCACGCGACACGTTCCGCTTCCGGTAGCTGCGGCCAGTGACGCTCCCATTCGGGCAGGGATGCGATCTCACCATCCGCGACCGCAGCCAGGGCTTCGGTGACGCTCCCATTCGGGCAGGGACGCGATGTCCGCGGCCAGCAGGCCAAGGTCGGCATTTATGCGCTCTGCGGTCGAGGTGTTGGATGTCGTAGCCATCGCCAGTGCTCCCGATTAGGCTCGGCCGCGAGTTGAGCGAGGCATCGAACACGGGCACCATGACGTAGCCGGTCTGAGTGCTCCCGATTAGGCTCGGCCGCGAGTTGAGCGAGTGGTGCCGAGGCTGATAGCCGGTGACCCAGCAGTTCAAGCCCACTCGGTACTCTACCAGAAGCCAGGGGCCGCCTCGGGGACCCTGCCACTCCGCAGAGTGACCGAGAGAGCCGAGTTGCCGCTCACCGTAGTAGCGGCTGACGAAGATGCCTGACGTCTCGGCGAGCACCGTCTGCCGTGATGACTGGAGGTACTCGTCGAATGTCGTGCCAGGAGGCCACGCTTCCTGACCGACCACCGCGCCTTGGCTCACATCCTGGTAACGGGCCAGCGCCGAGCACATCCCGAGTCGTTGCCTTCATCTGCTACAACCTGCGGGCAGCAACTGCCCATGACCGACTCAGCGCGCATCCCCCGCACCCACCGCGTCATCCTGGTCCGCCACGCGCAGTCTCTCGTGGACCAGACCCGCCATCCCGCCGAGTGGCACCTGGCCGGCGAAGGGCGCGCCGCCGCCCGCCGGCTGGCCGCTCTCGGCCTGTTTGACCAGGTGGCCGGCTTTTACGCCGGCCCGGAACCCAAGCTGGTGCATACCCTGGCCCCTGTGGCGGAGGCCCGCGGCCAGCAGGTGGCGCCGGAGCCAGACTTTGCCGAGACGCGGAGCGAGGGCTGGCTGGATGCCGATGCGTTCCTGGCTACGGTCCGTCGCTTCTTCGCGGCGCCCGACCGGCCGCCGGCGCGCGGATGGGAGAGCGCCAGCGCCGCGGCCGGCCGCTTCGCCGCCGGCGTCGAGCGCCTCCAGGCCCGCCATGGCCCCGCCATCTATCGTGGCCACGCCCTCCCCGGCACCTTCGCCATCGCCACTGGGGGACGGATGCTGGCCGCCTATCTGGCCGGCCTCTTCCACTACACGCCGGAGCAGGCCTTCGACTTCTGGCGCCGCCTGCGCTTCCCCGATCTGGCCGTCATTGAGCTTTCCGCCACAGCGCCGCCCCGACTGGTCATTCCGTTTGGCACGCTGGCGTAGGCGGCGCATCCCAGGCAGAAGGCTCGAGCCGGGCTATTGCGGACGAAACACGATGCAGACGGGGTTCGGCGTCTGCGTCACGTGGCCGGTGGGGGTGAGCGTGCCCCGCTCCTGGTCGATCCGGAATGGCACGATCGTGTCGCTGCCCTGGTTGGCGGCGAGCAGGAGCGTCCCCGACGGGTCCAGATTGAAGTTGCGTGGGGTCTTTCCCTGCGTCGGCTCGTGGCCGATGAAGGCGACCCTGCCGGTCTCCTGGTCGATGGCGAAGATGGCGATGCTGTCGTGCCCGCGGTTGGAGCCGTAGACGAACCTGCCGGACGGATGCACGACGATCTGCGCCGGGTGATTGGTCTCCGCGAACCCCTCGGGGAGCGTGGAGACGGTCTGGAGGAGCTCCAGCGTGCCGCGCTGGCCGTCGTAGGCGTAGGCGCTCACGGTGGAATCCAGTTCGTTGATCACGTAGACGAAGCGCCCGCTGGGATGGAACGAGAGGTGGCGGGGCCCCGCGCCGGGGTTGGCGCGGCCGAAGGGCGGGTCATTGGGGATCAGCTGCCCCGACGTGAGGTCGAAGCGATACACCATCACCTTATCGATCCCCAGGTCGCAGGCCAGCACGTAGCGCCCGCTGGGGTCGGGAGCGACGAAGTGGGCGTGCGGCCCTTCCTGGCGTCTGGCGACCGGGCCTGATCCTTCGTGGTGAACGGCGGAGGTCGCCTCGCCCAGCGTGCCGTCCGCCTGGATGGGGAGCGCCGCCACGTGCCCGCTGGCGTAGTTCGCCGCGAAGGCGTAGCGCCCGCTGGGATGGACGCTCACGTAGCAGGGCGAGACCCCTTGCGACGATTGCCGGTTGAGGAGCGTCAGGGCGCCCGTGCGCTCGTCGATGGCGAACGCGCTGACCACGCCGTCGCTCCTTCCCTCCTCGCTCCACTGCCGTTCCACGGCGTAGAGGAACGGGCGCTGCGGGTGCAGCGCGAGGAAGGTGGGGCTGTTCAGACCGCCGACCGTTTGCACGGGCGACAGCGCGCCACTGGCCGGATCCATCCGGTAGACGTAGATGCCCTCGGCCCTTCCCTGGCCGGTATAGGTCCCAACGTAGACGATCATGGACATGGCAGCAGGCAGGATAGCACGCCGGGGCCTATTCACCACCGCCGTGAGAGCGCAACCAGTTGTGCCCGGATAGCGGGGCCCTCACCCGCTCCCAAAGGGAGAGGGAACGCACTTCGTCGTTCGTCCGGCCCTACGGGCAGGGGCGACCTGGCCGGCGTTGTGAGCTTCTATTACTCCGCCACGGTGATTGTGATGGACGCAGCCAGATTGCGGCACCCAGCAGGGTCATCGTGGCGGAGTGCTAGCTTCCCTTGACGTGAGCGTTGAAGAAGGCCACCGAGCGGGCCAGCGCGGTGCCCAGGTTCCGGGAGATGTTATGGTCATCGCCCGGGTAGACGAAGAGCTCCACCGAGCCCCCAGCCTCACGGATCTGCTCCTCCAGGCGCTGCGACATCCATAGCGGCACGCTGGCGTCCGCCGTGCCGTGGTGGAGCTGCACCGGCCCGGGCAGGTCTTTCAGGTACGTGTTGGCGGAGATCGATGCCCAGAAGCCGGGGTTCTCCTCCGGCGTGCCGTACTGCATGATCAGCTGCTCCCGCCAGGAAGGGGTGCGCGTGGCGGCCGGCGCGGCGCCCGGCGGGACGGCCGGCCCGGCCGGCGCCGTCGGGGGACGCCCCCAGCGGGCGATCAGGTCGGGATACGTGGCCACCACGCCGGCCCAGATCACCCCCGCCTTGATCGAAGGGTCGATGACCAGCGCGCGGAGCGTGATGTAGCCACCCATGGAGTGCCCCCACATGCCGATGCGGTTCGGGTCCGCATCCGGCCAGCGGCGCACGGAGGCGACGGCATTCAGCACGTCAACGACGTAGTCGGGACTGCTGTAGCCGCCCCGCGCCTCGCCCTCTGAACTCCCGTGCCCGCGGTAGTCCGGCTTGAGCACGATGTAGCCGTTGCGCGCGAAGGCGTCGACGTAGGCCACGTAGCGCTCGGTGGTGCGGTATTCCCTGGGCGGGATGTAGCCGTGGTTGAAGATGATGGCCGGCCAGCCGGACGGCGGGCGCTGGCCGCGGGGGACGGTGAGCAGGGCGTAGATCTTCAGCCCTTCGGAGCGGTAGGAGACGACGTACTGGTTGTAGTTCACGCCGGGCGCCAGCGTCTGCTCGATGACCAGATCGCTCCCCGGGTATTCGCGCGCCCGCATCGCCGCGATGCTAAGGGGGTGCAGGGGCATGGGGGTCGGCTCCGGCGTCGGCACGGCCGTCGGCTCCGGCACCGGCGTGGGGACGGCGGTGGCCACCGGCGCCACCTGGGCCAGCGGCTCCGGCCGCACGTCGGCCGGCCGCACCTGCGCCCTGCTCCCCACCCGCAGCGTCCCAGAATCACATGCCACCAGCGCTAGGGCCAACGCTGCCACCATCCACCGCCACCGGCCGCGCGTGAGCCGGGGCGTGGCGCCGCCTCCCGAGCGGAGCGGGCGCTGCTCCTCGGCCCAGCGTACCGGGGCCGGACGCGCGGGCTCAGACGCTGAGAGGGTGCGGTCGCGCCACGGTAGCGGGGCTCCGCCGGGATCCTGCCGGCGCCCGGACCGCGTGGTGGGCATGAGCATGGCGTGCCTCCATCGTCCGCGTAGTGGTCGGAGCCCCTCGCCAATTATCGCCCGTGAACGCGCCGCTCGTCACGGGGCAGGGAGAAGCGTGTACGCATTGACCTTTCCGGCGCTTCGTACTACGATGCAGGAAGAGAATGGTTCCCCCGCGCGGTTCGCAGCACAGGAAGGAGGTCTCCCGATGCAGCCTCGTATCGACCCGAAGGGACGTAGCGCTGCCTGCACGCGGCGCCACGTCCTCCGTTCCGGCGCCCTGGCCGGCGGCCTGGCGCTGGCCGGCTGCGCGCCCGGCCAGGGCGCCGGACAGCCGGCGCCGGCCAGGGTCACCGGCACCACCGAGTTCTGGCAATGGGGCACCGGCTATAACGCGGGGTTCCAGACGCTGGTGGACGAGTTCAATGCCCGCGGCACCGGCGTGACGGTCAACTTCGTCCCTTCCGCCGGCGATTACTGGAACAAGCTCACGGCGGCCCTGGCCGGCAACGTCGGGCCGGACGTCTTCCTGATGAACACCAATGCCCGCTCCTGGGCGGCGCAGAAGCAGCTGCGTGAAGTGACCGACCTGATCGCCCGCGACAAGGCCGCCGCCAGGGACCACGCCGCCGCGCTCAAGGCCTACGACGAGTGGTATCGCATCGACGGCAAGATCACCGGCTGGCCGTGGGACTACAGCACCATCGCC